>NZ_CP011503.1:3258275-3584103 GCF_001028665.1 Burkholderia pyrrocinia | reverse complement strand
GCCCACAGGTTGGTCACGCCGTGCGACGCGATGGTCTCGCATTCGAAGCCGAGCGCGGTGAGGCGCCCGGTCATGATCTGCTGGCAATGCTGGTCGTCGGGCGTCACGGACGCGCGGGCGATCAACTGTTCGGTAAGGGCTAGGGTGGCGGACATGGTTCGGACCACTTTCGATAAAAAATGCCGGCACGGTGGCCGGCAGCGACAAGACGAGGCGCAGCGCGGGCAGCCCTATGCGGCAAACCGCGCCGCGTATTGATCGGATGCGAAGCCGAGCGATTTCACGCGGCCGTTGACGACGAGCACGGGCGCTTGATGACCGACGGCTTGTGGATCATCAGCGCGACCGCACCGGTCTTCGTTTCGGCGGCCGCCTTCATCGCGTCGTCCAGGCCGCGCACGTGGTGCCGCGCTTGTTCACGAGCGCGTCGAGCGACACGTCCTTCAGCCAGTTTTCAAGCAGCGGCGCGCTGACGCCGAGCTTCTTGAAATCGTGGAACTCGAATTCGACGCCGTGATCGTCGAGCCACACGCGGGCCTTCTTCACGGTGTCGCAGTTCGGAATGCCGTAGACGACCACGGTGTGCGGCTTTGCCATCAGTCGCCTCGCAGCAGCTCGTTCAGGCCGACCTTCGCGCGGGTCTTCGCGTCGACCTTCTTGACGATCACCGCGCAGTACAGGCTGTGCGAACCATCCTTCGACGGCAGGTTGCCGGCGACGACGACCGAGCCGGCCGGGATGCGGCCGTAGCTGACCTCGCCCGTCTCGCGGTCGTAGATCTTCGTGCTCTGGCCGAGGTACACGCCCATCGAGATCACCGAGTTTTCCTCGACGATCACGCCTTCGACGACTTCCGAGCGCGCGCCGATGAAGCAGTTGTCTTCGATGATGACCGGGTTCGCCTGCAGCGGTTCGAGCACGCCGCCGATGCCGACGCCGCCCGACAGGTGCACGTTCTTGCCGATCTGCGCGCACGAACCGACCGTTGCCCACGTGTCGACCATCGTGCCTTCGTCGACGTAGGCGCCGATGTTGGTGTACGACGGCATCAGCACGACGTTCTTCGCGATGAACGAGCCGCGGCGCGCGATGGCCGGCGGGACGACGCGGAAGCCGCCCGCGGCGAAGTCTTCAGCCGTGTAGTTCCGCGAACTTCGACGGCACCTTGTCGTAGAACTGCGAGTAGCCGCCGGCCGGCATCGGCGTGTTTGTCCTCCAGGCGGAACGACAGCAGCACGGCCTTCTTCAGCCACTGGTGCACGGTCCAGTTGCCGTCGATTTTCTCGGCGACGCGCAGTGCGCCACGGTCGAGCTGCTCGATCGCGTGAGCGACGGCCTCGCGGACGTCGGCGGGCGCGGCCTTCGGCGACAGCTCGGCGCGGTTTTCCCAGGCGGTATCGATGATTTGCTGAAGTTGTTGCGACATGTTCGTTTTCGCAGGAGATGGATGGAATTGATCGGGATGGACGATTACCGCGCGAGAGAACGGCAGAAATCGACGATGCGTTGCGCGCCCTCGACGCATTCGGGGGTGCCCGCGACGAGCGCGATCCGGATGAAATCGCGGCCCGGGTTGGTACCGTGCGCATCGCGCGCCAGGTACGAGCCGGGCAGAACCGTCACATTATAGTCGGCGTACAGGCGGCGGGCGAACTCGGTGTCCGACAGCCCGGTACGCGGACACGTTGGCCCACAGGTAGAACGCGGCGTCGGGCAGCTTCACGTCGATCACGTCGGCGAGCATCGGCGTGACCGTATTGAACTTCTGCAGGTACAGCGCGCGGTTCTCGCGCACGTGCGCCTCGTCGTTCCACGCGGCGATGCTCGCGTGCTGCCAGACCGGCGACAGCGCGGCGCCATGGTACGTGCGGTACAGCAGGAATTTCTTCAGCAGCGCCGCGTCGCCGGCGACGAAGCCCGAGCGGCATGCCTGGCACGTTCGAGCGCTTCGACAGGCTCGACAGCATCACGAGGCGCTCGAAGCCGCGGCCGAGGCGGTGCGCGGCCTCGAGGCCGCCGAGCGGCGGCGCCGCTTCGTCGAAATAGATCTCCGAATAGCACTCGTCGGACGCGATCACGAAACCGTGGCGGTCGGACAGCGCGAACAGCTCGCGCCAGTCGTCGAGCGTCAGTACGGCGCCCGTCGGGTTGCCCGGCGAGCACACGTACAGCAGTTGCGTACGCGCCCAGACGTCGTCGGGCACGGCTGCGTAGTCGCACGCGAAATTGCGGGCCGGGTCGCTGTTCGCGAAATAGGGTTCGGCACCGGCCAGCAGCGCCGCGCCTTCGTAAATTTGATAGAAGGGATTCGGACAGAGTACGATCGCCTTCTCGCCGTGCCCGGACGGGTGCGCGTCGATGACGGTTTGCGCGAGCGAGAACAGCGCCTCGCGCGACCCCGACACGGGCAGCACCTGCGTGGCCGGATCGATCGGCCGGCAGCCCGTAGCGGCGCTCGAGCCAGTGCGCGATCGACGTGCGCAGCGCGTCCGAGCCGGCGGTGGCCGGGTACGACGCGAGGCCGTCGAGTGCGGCCACCACGGCGTCGCGGATCAGCGCCGGGGTCGGATGCTTGGGCTCGCCGATGCCGAAGCTGATCGGTTTGAGGTCGCCGGAGGGCGTCACGTCCTTGAACAGGGCGCGCAGCTTTTCGAAGGGATAGGGCTGGAGCGAGTCGAGTCGAGGGTTCACGGGCGAAGCGGCCATCGCGGCCGGTTGGAGCGAAAGAAGCGGCGGACGTGCCGCGCGGCTGCGAACGGGCGCCGACGGCGCGCGGGTCGCAACGAATGATTATAGCGTGACGGAATGCGGTCACGGCCCGCCGGAACGGCGGCCGGGCCGGTGGAATAAAGGGTATCGAACCAAATGAATAACGCGGTACGCGGCAGCCTGCCGACGCTGGCCATCCTGATCGGCGCATCGGTATGGGGCCTGATCTGGTATCCGCTGCGGATCCTCGCGTCGCTCGGCGTGACGGGCACGCTGGCGAGCGCGCTGACGAGCGTCGTCGCGTTCCTGTTCGTGATCGTCACGCGGCACCGCACGATCGCGACGCTGCGCTGGCACTGGGTGCTGCCGGGCATCGCGGTCACGGCCGGCGTGACGAACCTCGGTTTCGTATGGGGCACGATCCACGGCGAGGTGCTGCGCGTGATGCTGCTGTTCTACCTGACCCCTGCATGGACCGCGATCTACGCGCACTTCCTGCTGCGCGAACGGCTGACCTGGGCCGGCGCGGGGCTGGCGGCGCTGTCGATCGGCGGCGCGATGCTGATGCTGTGGTCGCCGAAGCTCGGCTTGCCGCTGCCGGCCAACCCGGCCGAATGGGCCGGCCTCGCGGCCGGGCTGAGCTTCGCGATGAGCAACGTGCTCGTGATCAAGGCGAGCCGCGAGCTGCCCGGGATGCGCGCGGAGATGCGCACCGCGACGCTGTTCGGCGGCGCGGCGGTGTTCGGCGCGATCGCGTCGCTGTTCGAAGGGCTGCCGGCCGCGCCGGCGGGCGGCCAGCTCGGCGTCGCCGCGTTGATCATCGCCGCGATCGGCGTGACGATGGCGGCCAACAACCTGCTCGTGCAATACGGTCTTGCGCGCGTGCCCGCGAACCGCGCGTCGATCATCATGCTGTTCGAGATCGTGATCACCGCGCTGTCGGCGTGGGTGTTCGCGAGCGAGCTGCCGACCGCGCGCGAGTGGGCGGGCGGCGTGTGCATCGTGCTGGCGACGCTGCTGTCCAGCCGGGTCCATCGTGCCGCACCGGCACCGGGCAAACCCGGCGACGGTCGGGACGGCGCACGCGCGATGGTATGATGGAAGCCGTTTGCGGGGCCCAACGCTGTATGCGCGCGGCCCCGCTTTTGAATTCCGGGGCGCGTCGCGCGCATGGGTCGTCCGGCCCCGCGCAGCGCGGCCCCGTCCGTTTCACACCTTCTTCACATCCGATACCGCCGTGCGTCTGAGCTCGATCAAACTCGCTGGCTTCAAATCCTTCGTCGATCCCACGCATTTCCAGGTTCCGGGCCAGCTTGTCGGCGTGGTGGGCCCGAACGGGTGCGGCAAGTCCAACATCATCGACGCCGTGCGCTGGGTGCTCGGCGAGTCGCGCGCCTCCGAGCTGCGCGGCGAATCGATGCAGGACGTGATCTTCAACGGCTCGACCGCACGCAAGCCCGGCAGCCGGGCAAGCGTCGAGCTGATCTTCGACAACTCCGACGGCCGCGCGGCCGGGCAGTGGGGCCAGTACGGCGAAATCGCCGTGAAGCGCGTGCTGACGCGCGACGGCACGTCGAGCTACTACATCAACAACCTGCCGGCACGCCGCCGCGACATCCAGGACATCTTCCTCGGCACCGGCCTCGGGCCGCGTGCGTACGCGATCATCGGGCAGGGCATGATCGCGCGGATCATCGAGGCGAAGCCGGAAGAGCTGCGCGTGTTCCTCGAGGAAGCCGCGGGCGTGTCGAAGTACAAGGAACGCCGCCGCGAAACCGAGAACCGCCTGCACGACACGCGCGAGAACCTGACGCGCGTCGAGGACATCGTCCGCGAACTCGGCGCGAACCTCGAGAAGCTCGAGGCGCAGGCCGTCGTCGCGAACAAGTACAAGGAACTCGTCGCCGACGGCGAGGAGAAGCAGCGCCTGTTGTGGCTGCTGCGCAAGAACGAGGCCGCCGGCGAGCAGCAGAAGCAGCAGCGCGCGATCGAGCAGGCGCAGATCGACCTCGAGGCGCAGACGGCGAAGCTGCGCGAGGTCGAGTCGCAGCTCGAGACGCTGCGC
Organism: Burkholderia pyrrocinia; assembly: GCF_001028665.1. NCBI lineage: Bacteria > Pseudomonadati > Pseudomonadota > Betaproteobacteria > Burkholderiales > Burkholderiaceae > Burkholderia > Burkholderia pyrrocinia. The sequence goes on along the minus strand of NZ_CP011503.1, from coordinate 3,579,329 downwards.
GTCGCGCATTACGCCGCGAGCGACGCGATGCAGGGCGCGCAGGGTTCGCTTTACGAGGCGAATGCCGAGGTGAGCCGCCTCGAAGCCGAGATCAAGTTCATCGTCGAATCGCGCAATCGCGTGCAGGCGCAGATCGCCGCGCTGAACGCGCAGCGCGAGCAATGGCGCGCGCAGGCCGAGAAGTCGCAGGACGAGCTCGAGGAAGCCGAAGAGGCACGCGCGATGGCCGACGAGAAGGCCGCGCTCGCCGAGGACAACGCAGCCGCGAAGCACGACGCGCTGCCGGCGCTCGAGGCGAAGTGGCGCGACGCGCAGGCGCAGCTCAACGACGAGCGCGCGCGGATCGCGCAGACCGAACAGTCGCTGAAGCTCGAAGCCGCGCACCAGCGCAACGCCGACCAGCAGCTCCAGCAGCTTCAGCAGCGCCATGAGCGCCTGAAGAGCGAAGCGGGCGGGCTCGACGCACCGGACGAGGCGCAGCTCGAGGAGTTGCGCATGCAGCTTGCCGAGCAGGAAGAAATCCTCGCCGAAGCGCAGGCGCGTCTCGCCGACGCGCAGGAAACGGTGCCGCGCCTCGACGGCGAACGCCGTGCCGCGCAGGAGCGCGTGCAGGCCGAAGGCGCGCAGATTCACCAGCTCGAGGCGCGCCTCGCCGCACTGAAGCAGCTTCAGGAAAACGTGCAGACCGAGGGCAAGGTGCAGCCCTGGCTCGACAAGCACGAGCTCGGCGCGCTGCCGCGCCTGTGGAAGAAGCTGCACGTCGAGGCGGGCTGGGAAGCGGCGCTCGAAGCCGTGCTGCGCGAGCGCCTCGCTGCGCTCGAAGTGTCGAATCTCGACTGGGTGAAGGCGTTTGCGACCGATGCACCGCCCGCGAAGCTCGCGTTCTACGCGCCGCCCGCGGCCGGCGAACCGCCTGCGGCGGTGGCCGGGCTGCGTCCGGTGCTGTCGCTCGTGCGCATCGACGACGCGGGCATTCGCGCGGTGCTGAACGACTGGCTCGGCAACGTGTATGTCGCCGACGACGTCGCGCAGGCGCTTGCGACCCGCACGCAACTGCCGGCAGGCGGTGCGTTCGTCGTCAAGGCCGGCCATATCGTTACGCGCGTCGGCGTGCAGTTGTACGCGGCGGATTCGGAGCAGTCCGGGATGCTGGCCCGCCAGCAGGAAATCGAAAACCTGACGCGCCAGGTGCGTGCGCAGGCGCTGCTCGCCGACGAGGCGCGCACGGCCGCGGTACGCGCGGAAGCCGCGCACACGCAGGCCACGCAGGCGCTCGGCGACGTGCGCGCGCAGGCCGAGCGTGCGACGCAGCGTGTGCACGCGCTGCAGATGGATGTGCTGAAGCTTGCGCAGGCACACGAGCGTTATACGCAGCGCAGCACGCAGATCCGCGAGGAACTCGAGGAAATCGGCGCGCAGATCGAAGAACAGCGCGCGCTGCGTGCCGAGTCGGAAGCGAATTTCGAGCGCTTCGACGGCGAACTCGCGGAGCTGCAGGCGCGCTTCGAAGACAACCAGCTCGCGTTCGAATCGCTCGACGAATCGCTGACGCAGGCGCGTCAGGAGGCACGTGACCTGGAGCGCGGCGCGAACGACGCGCGCTTCGCCGCACGCAACGCGGTGACCCGGATCGACGAGCTCAAGCGCAGCATCCAGGTCGCGCACGAGCAGAGCGAGCGCGTCGCCGCATCGCTGGAAGACGCGCGTGCCGAGCTCGAGACGATCAACGAACAGACCGCGCACACGGGCCTGCAGGACGCGCTCGAGATTCGCGCGGTGAAGGAAGAGGCGCTGCAGGCCGCGCGGATCGAGCTCGACGACCTGACCGCGAAGCTGCGCGCGTCGGACGAGCAGCGTCTCGTCGCTGAGCGTTCGCTGCAGCCGCTGCGCGACCGCATCACCGAACTGCAGCTGAAAGAGCAGGCTGCGCGCCTGGCCGTCGAGCAGTTCGCCGAGCAGCTCGCGACGGCCGAGGTCGACGAGGCCGCGCTGAGCGAGAAGCTGACGCCGGATCTGAAACCGTCGTACCTGCAGGGCGAGGTCACGCGGCTCAACAACGCGATCAACGCGCTCGGCCCGGTGAACATGGCCGCGCTCGACGAGCTGAAGGCCGCGAGCGAGCGCAAGGTGTTCCTCGACGCGCAGTCGGCCGACCTGATCGATGCGATCACGACGCTCGAGGACGCGATCCACAAGATCGACCAGGAAACCCGCACGCTGCTGCAGGGTACCTTCGACGAGGTCAACCGCCACTTCAGCGACCTGTTCCCGCGCCTGTTCGGCGGCGGCCAGGCGAAGCTGATCATGACGGGCGACGAGATCCTCGATGCCGGCGTGCAGGTGATGGCGCAGCCGCCCGGCAAGAAGAACGCGACGATTCACCTGCTGTCCGGCGGCGAGAAGGCGCTGACCGCGACCGCGCTGGTGTTCGCGATGTTCCAGTTGAACCCGGCGCCGTTCTGTCTGCTCGACGAGGTCGACGCGCCGCTCGACGACGCGAACACCGAACGTTTCGCGAATCTCGTGCGCGCGATGTCCGACAAGACGCAGTTCCTGTTCATCTCGCACAACAAGATCGCGATGGAGATGGCGCAGCAGCTGATCGGCGTGACGATGCAGGAGCAGGGCGTGTCGCGGATCGTTGCGGTGGACATGGAAACCGCAGCGGGTTTTGCCCAGAATTGATGTTTGACGAAACCGGACCGCGTTCGCGCGGCGCATGGGCGCCCGTTCGCGGTTCCGATGAAAAAGAATTGCTGATGGAGCGTGCATGGACGAGTTGACACTCGGTTTGATCGGCGCGGGCGCCGTCGTGGTGGGCGGCGTCGTGGTCTACAACGCATGGCAGGGCGCGAAGGTGCGGCGCAGGATGCCGCGGCCGATGCCGGAAGAAGCGGCCGAGGCGATGAGCCGCCCCGAGCGCGACGAAGAGTTGCCGTTCATCGAACCGGTGCGTCAGCCGGTGCGCCGCGAGCCCGCGGCACCGGTCGCGGCGTCCGCCGCGCCGGCCGAGGCCGCGCGCGTCGAGCCGACGTTCGGCGGGGCCGCGCCTGCGGACATGCCGGCCGATCTGCAGGCCGAGGCGACCGGCGTCGACCTGTCGTCCGAATCGACCGAACCGGCCGCCGGTGAAGAAGCAGTGCCTGCCGTCGTGCACGAAGCGGCCGCCGAACCTGCCGAGCCCGTGCTGCCGGCCGCGACGACGATCTCGTCGGCGCCGCCCGCGATCGTCGATCGCCGGATCGACTGCATCGTGCCGATCCGCCTCGCTGGGCCGCTGCCGGGCGACAAGATCCTGCCGGCCGCGCAGCGGCTGCGCCGCGCGGGCAGCAAGCCCGTGCACATCGAAGGCAAGCCGGAAGGCGGCCAGTGGGAACTGCTGCAGAACGGCGTGCGCTACGAAGAACTGCGCGCGGCCGCGCAGCTCGCGAACCGCAGCGGCGCGCTGAACGAGCTCGAATTCTCCGAATTCGTGACGGGCGTCCAGCAGTTCGCCGACACGATCGACGGCGCGCCGGAATTCCCGGACATGATGGAGACGGTGGCGATGGCGCGCGAACTCGATGCCTTTGCCGCGCAGTGCGATGCGCAGCTGTCGATCAACGTGATGTCGGACGGCGCGCCGTGGTCGGCGAACTACATTCAGGCTGTCGCGTCGCAGGACGGGCTGCTGCTGTCGCGCGACGGCACGCGTTTCGTGAAGCTCGACGCGAAGCAGAACCCCGTGTTCATGCTGCAGTTCGGCGACACGAATTTCCTGCGCGACGACCTCACGTACAAGGGCGGCAACATGATCACGCTGGTGCTCGACGTGCCGGTCGCCGAAGAGGACATCCTGCCGTTCCGGCTGATGTGCGACTACGCGAAGTCGCTGTCCGAGCGGATCGGTGCACGGGTCGTCGACGATTCGCGCCGGCCGCTGCCGGAGTCGACGCTGCTCGCGATCGAGCAGCAGTTGATGAAGCTGTACGCGAAGCTCGAGGAAGCCGGCATTCCGGCTGGTTCGCCGGTCACGCGCCGCCTCTTCAGCCAGTAACGCGATGGCGTGGACGGCGGGCCTGGGCACCGTCGTTCGCCGCTGCCGCGCACGCCTTTTCGTGTGCGCTGCAGCACGGTCATCCGGCGTGCATTGCACGCCCCGCCGCGGCGTCAAACTGAGATAATCGGGCATCCGATTTTCACAGAACGAATCTGCCGCCAGCATGGCCCGAACCCAAGCCGAACCGCCAGCCAGCCAGCCCGACGCGCGCGCCGCGTGGCTGCGCGACCAACTCGAGCGGGCGAACTACGCCTACTACGTGCTCGACCAGCCGGATCTGCCCGACGCCGAATACGACCGGCTGTTTCGCGAACTGCAGCAGCTCGAAACCGACCATCCCGATCTCGTGACGCCCGATTCGCCGACGCAGCGCGTCGGCGGCGAAGCGGCCGGCGGCTTCACGCCGGTCGTCCACGACGCGCCGATGCTGTCGCTGAACAACGGTTTCGCCGACGAGGACATCGCCGCGTTCGACAAGCGCGTCGCCGATGCGCTCGACAAGACGACCGATCTCGCCGGCTCGGTGACGGAGCCCGTCGAATACGCGTGCGAGCTCAAGTTCGACGGCCTCGCGATCTCGCTGCGCTACGAGCGCGGCGTGTTCGTGCAGGCGTCGACGCGCGGCGACGGCACGACGGGCGAGGACGTGACCGCGAACGTGCGCACGATCCGGTCGATCCCGCTGAAGCTGAAGGGCGAGAACGTGCCGGCCGTGCTCGACGTGCGCGGCGAGGTGCTGATGTTCAAGCGCGATTTCGCACGCCTGAACGAACGCCAGCGCGCGGCCGAGCAGCGCGAATTCGCGAACCCGCGCAACGCGGCGGCCGGCAGCCTGCGCCAGCTCGACTCGAAGATCACCGCGCAGCGTCCGCTGTCGTTCTTCGCATACGGAATCGGCGTGCTCGACGGGATGCCGATGCCCGACACGCACAGCGCGCTGCTCGACTGGTACGAAGCGCTCGGCCTGCCGGTGAACCGCGAGCGCGCGGTCGTGCACGGCGCCGGCGGATTGCTCGGCTTCTTCGGCAAGATCGGCGAGAAGCGCGAGTCGCTGCCGTACGACATCGACGGCGTCGTCTACAAGGTCAATCGGCGCGACGAGCAGGAGCGCCTCGGCTTCGTGTCGCGCGCGCCGCGCTTCGCGCTCGCGCACAAGTTCCCCGCGCAGGAAGCGCTGACGAAGCTCGTCGCGATCGACGTGCAGGTCGGCCGCACCGGCGCGATCACGCCGGTCGCGCGCCTCGATCCCGTGTTCGTCGGCGGCGCGACCGTGACCAACGCGACGCTGCACAACGAGGACGAGGTGCGCCGCAAGGACATCCGGATCGGCGATACCGTGATCGTGCGACGCGCGGGCGACGTGATCCCCGAGGTGGTCGGCGCGCTGCTCGACCGGCGTCCGGACGATGCAGCCGAATTCGTGATGCCGACCGAATGCCCGGTGTGCGGCTCGAAGATCGAGCGCCTGCCGGACGAGGCGATCGCGCGCTGCACCGGCGGCCTGTTCTGCCCGGCGCAGCGCAAGCAGGCGCTGTGGCACTTCGCGCAGCGCCGCGCGCTCGACATCGACGGGCTCGGCGAGAAGATCATCGACCAGCTCGTCGACCTGAATCTCGTGCGCACGCCGGCCGACCTGTTCAATCTCGGGTTCGCGACGCTTGCCGAGCTCGACCGGTTCGCCGAGAAGTCCGCACAGAATTTGCTCGACTCGCTCGAGAAGGCGAAGCACACGACGCTCGCGCGCTTCATCTACGGGCTCGGCATCCGCCATGTCGGCGAATCGACCGCGAAGGATCTCGCGAAGCACTTCGGCTCGCTGACGCCGATCATGGACGCGTCGATCGACGAGCTGCTCGAAGTCAACGACGTCGGGCCGATCGTCGCCGAGTCGCTTCACCAGTTCTTCGCGGAAGAGCACAACCGGACCGTGATCGAGCAGTTGCGCGCGCCGGGCAAGGTGACGTGGCCCGAAGGGCCGCCCGCGCCGAAGGCGCCGCAGGGCGTGCTGGCCGGCAAGACCGTCGTGCTGACGGGCACGCTGCCGACGCTCACGCGCGATGCGGCAAAGGAGATGCTCGAAGCGGCGGGCGCGAAGGTCGCCGGCTCGGTATCGAAGAAGACGGATTACGTGGTCGCGGGCGCCGAAGCCGGCAGCAAGCTCGTGAAGGCCGAGGAACTCGGCATCCCCGTGCTGGACGAAGACGGTCTGCACCAACTCCTGGAGGGCAATACGCCATGATTCGCGAGATCCTGAGGATGGGCGATCCGCGCCTGCTCGAAGTCGCCAAACCGGTCGAGCGGTTCGACACACCCGAACTGCACGAGATGGTCGCGGACATGTTCGAGACGATGCACCACGCGAACGGCGCCGGGCTGGCCGCGCCGCAGATCGGCATCGGGCTGCAGATCATCATTTTCGGCTTCGGCAACAACAACCGCTACCCGGATGCGCCGCCGGTGCCCGAGACCGTGCTGATCAACCCGAAGATCGAATTCGTGCCGCCGGACATGGAAGAGGGCTGGGAAGGCTGCCTGTCGGTGCCGGGCATGCGTGGCGTCGTCAGCCGCTACGCGAAGGTGCGCTACAGCGGCTTCGACCAGTTCGGCGCGAAGATCGATCGCGTCGCCGACGGTTTTCACGCGCGCGTGGTCCAGCATGAATACGATCACCTGATCGGCAAGCTGTATCCGATGCGGATCACCGACTTCACGCGCTTCGGCTTCACCGAGGTGCTGTTCCCGGGGCTCGATCCGGCGGGAGACGACTGACCGGCACGCGGGGCGGCAGGCGTCCGGTTTCGCGCCGCCCGCCGGAAACAAAAAAGCCCGCTTGCGCGGGCTTTTTCATTGCGGGGCACATAGGGCGTGCCCGCGGTCAGAACGTCTCGTCGGCCGACAGGTAGCGCCATTGCCCCTGCGGCAGCGCGCCGAGCATCACGCGGCCCATCCGCACGCGCTTGAGGCCGATCACGTCGAGACCGACCAGTTCGCACATGCGGCGGATCTGGCGCTTCTTGCCTTCGCGCAGCACGAAGCGCAGTTGCTCGCCGTTCTGCCAGCTCACCATCGCGGGCTTCAGCGCGACGCCGTCGAGTTCGAGGCCGTGGCGCAGCTTAGCGAGCGATTCCGCGGGGAAGTGCTGGTCGATGTCGAGGAGCCGTTCGCCGAAGCGCACGCGCACCAGGTACTCCTTGTCGATGTCCGATTGCTCGCCGATCAACTGCTTCGCGATCACGCCGTTCTGCGTCAGCACGAGCAGGCCGGTCGAATCGATGTCGAGCCGGCCGGCCGGCGCGAGCGCGTGCAGGTGCTGCGGCGAGAAGCGCAGCGGCGAATGGTCGCCGCTCCAGTGGTTCCCGCGCGTGATCAGCACGGCAGCGGGCTCGTAGCCGTCTTCCGCCTGACCCGACACATAGCCGACCGGCTTGTGCAGCAGGATCGTCACCTGCGCGGCCTGCGCGGCGCTCGCTCGCTCGTCGATCTCGATCTTCTGGTCGGCGCGCACCTTGGTGCCGAGCGTGTCGATGCGTTCGCCGTCGACGAGCACCCAGCCCTTTTCGATCCATTCGTCGGCTTCGCGGCGCGAGCACATGCCGAGCTCGGACATCCGCTTCGACAGGCGCATCAGGCCCGTTTCGTCACCGTAATCGGTGTCCGCAGCCTGGCGCTTGACGGGTTGCGCGGTCTTCAGGCCCGCGCCGGGCGAGCGGCGTTCGCCGTCGCGTGCGGGGCGAGCCGGGCGGTCGCCGAAGCTGCGCTTCGCGCCTTCGCTTGCAGCCTTGTCGCGATAGGGCGTGCGCTTGACGTCGTCAGCGCCTGCGCGGCGCGGACGTGCATCGTCGTCGTTGCGGCGGGCCGGGCGATCGGACGACGGACGGCGGTCGCCGAAGCTGCGCTTCGCGCCTTCGCCGGCGGCTTTGTCGCGATAGGGTGCGCGCTTGCCGTCGTCAGCGCCTGCGCGGCGCGGACGTGCATCGTCGTCGCTGCGGCGGGCCGGGCGGTCGGACGGCGGACGGCGGTCGCCGAAGCTGCGCTTCGCGCCTTCGCTTGCAGCCTTGTCGCGATAGGGCGTGCGCTTGACGTCGTCAGCGCCTGCGCGGCGCGGACGTGCATCGTCGTCGCTGCGACGGGCCGGGCGGTCGGACGACGGACGGCGGTCATCGAAGCTGCGTTTCGCCCCTTCGCCGGCTGCCTTGTCGCGATAGGGTGCGCGTGCGCCGCCTTCGGCACCTGCGCGGCGCGGCCGTGCGTCGTCATCGCTGCGACGGGGCGGGCGGTCGGACGACGTGCGGCGATCGCCGAAGCTGCGTTTCGCCCCTTCGCCCGTTGCGTTGTCGCGATAAGGCGCGCGCGTGCCGCCTTCGGCACCTGCACGACGGGGCCGTGCGTCGTCATCGCTGCGACGGGGCGGGCGGTCGGACGACGGACGGCGGTCGCCGAAGCTGCGCTTCGCGCCTTCGCCGGCGGTCTTGTCGCGATAGGGCGCACGCGCGCCGCCTTCGGCACCCGCGCGGCGCGGCCGCGCATCGGCGTCGCTGCGACGGGGCGGGCGCGAGTCGGGCTTGCCGTCAGCGCCGCGATAGCCGCGTTCGGCACCGCCGTCACGTGGCGCGCGCTTGGCCGTTGCGCGATCCGCGCCCGGGCGCTCGGCGCCCGCGGCGCCGCGCGGCTTGAACGTGCGTTCGCCGCCGGCAGCCGGGGACGCCTTCTTCGGGCGGGCCGGCTTGTCTCCCGCGGGCGGCGCAGCGGGGCGCACCGCCTTGCGGGCAACGTGGCTGCCGGAGCGGACGGGTGCGCGGGTCGGCGACGCCGGCCGCGGATTCTTGACGGTCAATTTGGTGCGCATAAACGCTGGGATTCATTCAGACTGCGATCGCGCGCAGCAATTCGGTTTCGAGCTGGATCTGCAGGCGGTTGTCGGACAAGCCGGCGCCCGCGAGCAGGAAGATGTCCTCGACGCGTTCGCCGAGCGTATTGATCCGCGCCGCATGGACGCCGATCCGATGCTCGGCGAGTACGCGCGCGATCGAATAGAGAAGGCCCGGCCGGTCGTTGGCGGACACGGACAGGATGTAGTACTGGCCGCGCTCGTCGGCCCGCAGGTCGACGCGCGGCGTGATCGGAAACGTCCGCGACAGCCTCGACAGGCGGCCCTTGGACGGCTCCGGCAGCGGTGCGGTTTCGGCGAGCCGCGTCGCGAGCTGCTGTTCGACGAGATTCGCGATGTCGCGGTACCGCACGTCGCGTTCGGTCTGCGTGACGATGAAGTTGTCGAGCGCATAACCGTGCCGCGTCGTGCTGACGCGCGCGTCGAGCACCGACAGCCCGTTGCGGTCGAAATACGCGCAGATGCCCGCGAACAGGTCGGGGCGATCCTTCACGTACACGAGCACCTGCAGCGCGTCGCCGATCGGCGACGGCCGCGCGCGGACGATCGCGGTTTCGGCGTTCACGTGCCGGTACAGCACACGTGTCTGCCATGCGATGTCGGCCGCATCGTGACGCAGGAAGAAGCCGACGTCGAGTTGATCCCACAGCGCGCGGTGCGCGTCGTCGGGCACGGTCTCGAGGCGCAGCAGCGCGAGCGCCTGTTCCTGCCGCGACTTCAACTCGGAGTGTGCATCGGGGTTCGCGCCGCCGAGCACCGCGAGCGTGATGCGGTACAGATCCTCGAGCAGCTTGCCCTTCCACGTGTTCCACACCTTCGGGCTCGTGCCGCGGATATCGGCGACGGTCAGAAGGTAGAGCGCGGTGAGGCGCCGTTCGTTGCCGACGAGTTCGGCGAAGCGCTTGATGACTTCGGGGTCGCTCGTGTCCTGCTTCTGCGCGACCTGGCTCATCGTCAGGTGATGCTGGACGAGCCACACGATCAGCGCCGCGTCGTCGCCGGCGATTCCGTGTTCGCGGCAGAAGCGTCGCGCGTCGGCCATCCCGAGCGTCGAGTGGTCGCCGCCGCGGCCCTTCGCGATGTCGTGGAACAGCGCCGCGACATACAGCACCCACGGGCGCTCGAAGTTGCCGATCAACTGGCTGCAGAACGGGTATTCGTGCGCATGCTCGGCGACCGCGAAGCGGCGGATGTTGCGCAACACCATCAGGATGTGCTGGTCGACCGTGTACACGTGGTACAGGTCGTGCTGCATCTGGCCGACGATGCGGCGGAAGTTCAGCAGGTAGCGGCCGAGCACGCTCGTCTGGTTCATCAGCCGGAACGCGTGCGTGATTCCTTCGGGCTGCTGCAGGATCCGCATGAACGTGTCGCGGTTCTGCGGATCGCGGCGCCACGCGTTGTTCATGATTTCGCGCGAGTTGTACAGCGCGCGCAGCGTGCGTGCGGACAGGCCCTTCACGCCGCGGGTCGTTTCGTACAGCAAGAACGCTTCGAGGATCGCATCGGGATGGCGTTCGAACACGCCGTCGTCGACGATCTCGAGCATCCCCTGCTTCTCGACGAAGCGATTGGGCGACAGCACGCGCGTGATGCCGCTCGTCGCGGGGAAGAGCTGTGCCTCGATGTTCTGGATCAGGATCGTCGCGAGCTGCGTGACGGCTTTCGCGGCCCAGTAATAGCGGCGCATCAGCTGCTCGCTCGCGCGCTTGGCCTGCGTCGGCTGGTAGCCGAAGCTCTCGGCGGCCTGCGTCTGCAGGTCGAAGACGAGCATGTCCTGGCGGCGGCCGGCGATCACGTGCAGCCGCGCGCGCAGCGTCTTCAGGAAGCCTTCGTTGCGGCGCAGCTCGCGCGCTTCGCGATCGGTGATGAGGCCGCGCGTGTCGAGCTCGCGCCAGCTGCTGCCGAAGCCTGCCGCACGCGCGATCCACAGGATCGTCTGCAGGTCGCGCAGCCCGCCGGGGCTTTCCTTCACGTTCGGTTCGAGGCTGTACGGCGTGTCCTGGAACTTCGCGTGGCGCTGGCGCATCTCGAGCACCTTCGCGGTGAAGAACGCGCGGGCGTCGAGCGCCTCGTGGTAGCGCACCGTGAAGCGCTCGAACAGCGCGGTGCTGCCGACGATGCGGCGCGCTTCCAGCAGCGAGGTTTGCACCGTGACGTCCTGCGACGCCTCCTCGATGCACTGCGCGACCGTGCGCACGCTGCTGCCGATCTCGAGGCCGAGATCCCACGCCATCCCGATGAAGCGTTCGATGCGCGGATCGAGCGCCGGGTCGTGCGCATCGGGCAGCAGCACGAGGATGTCGACGTCGGAATAGGGGGCGAGCTCGCCGCGCCCGTAGCCGCCGACGGCGACGAGCGCGAGCGTCGCCGGCAGCCCGCAATCGTCCCACACGCGCTTCAGTGCGTCGTCGGTGAGTTTCGACTGCGCGTGCATCAGCGACGCGACGTTCGTCGCGCGGCGAAAGCGCTCGAGCATGTCGGCTTTGGCGGCCTTGAATTCGGCGCGCCGCGACAGCGTTTCGGGCGAGGGGGCGGCGTGAGCGCTCATGGGCGGCCGTTCAGGTGGGGGCGGGGCGGGCTGGCGCGACGGCGCTCAGACTGCGGCGGCCGGTTGCGCGAACACGGGGCGCGCCGGCGTGCCGGCCGACACGGTCAGCACGTCGTAGCCGGTTTCGGTGACGAGCACCGTATGCTCCCACTGCGCGGACAGGCTGCGGTCGCGCGTCTTGACCGTCCACTGGTCGGGCATCGTGCGGATGTCGCGCTTGCCGGCGTTGATCATCGGCTCGATCGTGAAGATCATCCCGGGCTTCAGTTCGATGCCCGTGCCCGGACGGCCGTAGTGGACGACCTGCGGATCCTCGTGGAACACCGTGCCGATGCCGTGGCCGCAGTATTCGCGCACGACGCTGTAGCCCTGCGCTTCCGCATGCTTCTGGATCGCGTAGCCGATGTCGCCGAGGTGCGCGCCGGGCTTGACCTGGTCGATGCCGAGCCACATGCACTCGTAGGTGGTCTGCACGAGGCGCCTCGCGAGGATCGAGCCCTCGCCGACGATGAACATCCGGCTCGTGTCGCCGAAGTAGCCGTTCTTGATCACGGTGACGTCGATGTTCAGCGCGTCGCCGTTCTTGATCACCTTCTCGCCGGGAATGCCGTGGCAGATCACGTCGTTGACCGAAATGCAGGTGGCCTTCGGGTACGGCGGATAGCCGGGCGGCTGGTAGTTCAGCGGCGCGGGGATCGTGCCCTGTTCGTTGAGCATGAACTCGTGGCAGAGGCGATCGAGTTCGGCGGTCGTGATGCCCGCGACGACGTGCGGCGTGATGAAGTCGAGCACTTCGCTCGCGAGACGGCAGGCGACGCGCATCTCGGCGATGTCGTGTTCGTTTTTGAGCGTAATAGCCATCGAGGTATGCCTGGAATGCGGTGAATTGATGGATTATCGCACCTTATGGCGGGCCTCGCAGCCCCTGCCGGCCGCGCGGATGCGGGTTTTCGCCGATTGTCCGGCCGACTGCCGCACGGCTGGCGAAAGTGGTGCGCGACTTGAGAGTCGACAAGTCGGCGTGCTATACTCTTTGGCTAAGTCGACATCCAAATGCCGAGTTTGCCCCGTCTTGGGGCGGCATCGCGGTGAAAGGCTTACGGCACGGGCGTTTTGCACGTGCCGAATCGCAAGCCGGCGCAACCAGGGTGCCGATCGCGTGGAATCAGGTTCCTTTCGGGGCAGGTTCGCGCGGCGGTACGGCAGCCGGCTTAAGACCCAACCCTCGTGGAGAATTCACATGGCAGTTACGATGCGCCAAATGCTGGAAGCGGGTGTCCACTTCGGTCACCAGACGCGCTTCTGGAACCCGAAGATGGCACCGTTCATTTTCGGTCACCGCAACAAGATTCACATCATCAACCTCGAAAAGACGCTGCCGATGTTCACGGACGCACAGAAGTACGTGCGCCAGCTGGCAGCGAACCGCGGCACGATCCTGTTCGTCGGCACGAAGCGCCAGTCGCGCGACACGATCGCCCAGGAAGCGCAGCGCGCAGGCATGCCGTACGTCAATGCACGCTGGCTCGGCGGCATGATGACCAACTTCAAGACGCTGAAGGTGTCGATCAAGCGCCTGAAGGACATGGAAGCGGCCGTCGAATCGGGCGAAACCGAGAAGATGAGCAAGAAGGAAGCGCTGCTGTTCGAACGTGAAATCGCCAAGCTGCAGAAGTCGATCGGCGGCGTGAAGGACATGGGCGGCATTCCGGACGCGATCTTCGTCGTCGACGTCGGCTACCACAAGATTGCCGTCACGGAAGCGAACAAGCTGGGCGTGCCGGTCATCGCCGTGGTCGACACGAACCACTCGCCGGAAGGTGTGGACTACGTGATCCCGGGTAACGACGACTCGAGCAAGGCAGTCGCGCTGTACGCGGAAGGCGTGGCGGACGCGATCCTGGAAGGCCGTGCGAACGCGGTCAACGAAGTGGTCCAGGCAGCGCGCGGCGACGACGAGTACGTCGAGGAAAACGCGTAACTGGCCCCGAGCCGGCGCAAAAAGGGGGCTCTCAACAGGCCCCCTTTTTTTAAGCTTGTGCGCCGGACCTGATCGCGCCGAATCGGCGCGGGTCCGGAAACGAATCTCGGCCGTTCGCGTCCAAGCGGGCGGCGTTGTGAATACAGACTCAAGGAGCGAATGATGGCGGCAATTACCGCAAGCATGGTGGCAGAACTGCGCGCAAAGACCGACGCACCGATGATGGAGTGCAAGAAGGCGCTGACGGAAGCCGACGGCGATCTGGCCAAGGCTGAAGAGCTGCTGCGCGTCAAGCTCGGCAACAAGGCGAGCAAGGCGGCATCGCGCGTGACGGCCGAAGGCGTCGTCGCATCGTTCGTCGGCGGCAACGCAGGCGCGCTGGTCGAACTGAACTGCGAAACCGACTTCGTCGCGAAGAACGACGACTTCCTCGCATTCTCGAAGACGGTCGCCGAACTCGTCGCGACGCAGAACCCGGCCGACGTGGCCGCGCTGTCGGCGCTGCCGCTCGACGGCAAGACGGTCGACGCAGTGCGTCTGGAGCTGATCGGCAAGATCGGCGAGAACGTGTCGATCCGCCGTTTCGTCCGCTTCGAAACCGCGAACAAGATCGCAACGTACCTGCACGGCGCGCGTATCGGCGTGATCGTCGAGTACACGGGTGCGGAAGAGCAGGTCGGCAAGGACGTCGCGATGCACATCGCGGCAATGAAGCCGGTCGCGCTGTCGTCGGCCGGCGTGCCGGCCGAGCTGATCGAGACGGAACGCCGCGTGGCCGAGCAGAAGGCTGCGGAATCGGGCAAGCCGGCCGAGATCGTCGCGAAGATGGTCGACGGCAGCGTCCAGAAGTACCTGAAGGAAGTGTCGCTGCTGAACCAGACGTTCGTGAAGAACGACAAGCAGACGATCGAGCAGATGCTGAAGGCAGCGGATTCCGCAGTGCAAAAGTTCGCACTGTTCGTCGTCGGCGAAGGCATCGAGAAGCGCCAGGACGACTTCGCCGCCGAAGTGGCCGCGCAAGTCGCAGCAGCAAAGCAGCAGTAAGCAGTCAGGCAGTATCCGCGGCGGGCGTCCGCTCCGCCGCGGCCGGCGGCGCCGCCGGCCGGCCGGGAACCCCGGTCCGACCGTCGGCGCTTGCCCGAATCAGTATTTCGCCCCTACAGTTCGTGGTTGTCATCCTCTCGTCGCTCGGAAGCCCCTATGTCCAATGCCTATAAACGCGTCCTCCTCAAACTCTCCGGCGAAGCGCTGATGGGCGACGACGCCTTTGGCATCAATCGCGCGACGATCGAACGGATGGTGGCCGATATCGCCGAAGTCGTACGTCTCGGTACGCAGCTCGCGGTCGTGATCGGTGGCGGTAATATTTTCCGCGGTGTCGCGGGCGGCGCAGCCGGCATGGACCGTGCGACGGCCGACTACATGGGGATGCTCGCGACGATGATGAACGCGCTGGCGCTGCAGGACGCGATGCGCCACGCCGGCATCGAGGCGCGCGTGCAGTCCGCGCTGCGGATGGACCAGGTCGTCGAGCCGTACATTCGGCCCCGCGCGATCCGCCAGCTCGAGGAAGGCCGCGTCGTGATCTTCGCGGCAGGCACCGGCAACCCGTTCTTCACGACGGACACCGCCGCGGCACTGCGCGGCTCGGAAGTGGGCGCCGAGGTCGTACTGAAGGCGACCAAGGTCGATGGCGTATATTCTGCCGATCCGAAGAAGGATCCGTCGGCCACGCGCTACACGACGATCAGCTTCGACGAGGCGATCAGCCGCAACCTGCAGGTGATGGACGCGACGGCCTTTGCGCTGTGCCGCGACCAGAAGCTGCCGATTCGCGTGTTTTCGATCAACAAGCCGGGCGCGCTCAAGCGCATCGTGCTGGGCGAGGACGAAGGTACGCTCGTCCACGTGTAAACTCCCGCGGATGCGGGTCGTCGGCCCAGGTGTGCGTGTCGCGCCGGGCAGCGCCCGCGTTTTTTGAAGGTTTGAAGGTTCGGAGGTTGAAATGAGTGTCGCTGATACCAAGAAGGGCGTCGAGCAGAAGATGCAGCGCTCGATCGATGCATTCAAGAGCGATCTGGCGAAGATCCGTACGGGCCGTGCGCACACCGGCATGCTCGATCACGTGCAGGTCGACTATTACGGGTCGATGGTGCCGATCTCGCAGGTTGCCAACATGACGCTCGTCGACGCACGCACGATCGGTGTGCAGCCGTGGGAAAAGCCGATGGTCGCGAAGGTCGAGAAGGCCATTCGCGAAGCCGATCTCGGCCTGAACCCGGCAACGTCCGGCGACCTGATCCGCGTGCCGATGCCCGCACTGACGGAAGAGCGCCGCCGCGAACTGACCAAGGTCGTCAAGAGCGAAGGCGAAACGGCCAAGGTCGCGATCCGCAACCTGCGCCGCGACGCGAACGAAGCGCTCAAGAAGCTCGTGAAGGACAAGGAAATCTCGGAAGACGACGAGCGCCGTGCGAGCGACGACGTGCAGAAGCTGACCGACAAGCACGTCGCCGAAATCGACAAGCTCGTGCAGACCAAGGAAGCCGAGATCATGACGGTCTGACGACCGTCCTCGCGCGCCGCCTTCTTCCCGCAACTGTCTCAACGGCCATGACCTATACCAGCTCTACCGTTCGCGTGCCTGACGTCGGCGTCGTGCCGCGTCACATCGCGATCATCATGGACGGCAACGGCCGTTGGGCCACCGAACGCCGCTTGCCGCGCGTCGCGGGGCATACCCGCGGCGTCGATGCCGTGCGGGCGGTGGTCGAAGGCTGTGCGCGCGCCGGCGTCGAATACCTGACGCTGTTCGCGTTCAGTTCGGAAAACTGGCGCCGGCCGAACGACGAAGTGTCGTTCCTGATGCGGCTCTTCATCACCGCGCTCGAGCGCGAGGTGGGCAAGCTGCATGCGAACGGGATCCGCCTGCGTGTCGTCGGCGATCTCGATCGCTTCGAGCCGCGCATCCGCGAACTGATTCGCCGCGCCGAAACCAAGACGGCGCGCAACACCCGTCTTACGCTCACCATCGCTGCCAACTACGGCGGCCGGTGGGACATCCTGCAGGCGACGAAGAAGCTCGTCGAGCAGGCCGTGCGCGAGGGTCGCGAGGTCGAAGTGACCGAGGACGCATTCGCGCCGCACCTGGCGATGGCCTATGCGCCGGAGCCCGATCTCTTCATCCGTACAGGCGGCGAGCAGCGCGTCAGCAACTTCCTGCTGTGGCAGCTCGCGTACGCCGAATTCTATTTCACCGACAAATACTGGCCGGATTTCGACGGCGCGGCGCTGGCCGACGCGATGGCGTCGTATACCGAGCGTGAGCGCCGTTTCGGGCGCACGAGCGCGCAGCTCGAGCCGCAATCGCAGAACGCCGACTCCCTTTCATGCTGAAGACCCGTGTGATCACGGCGCTCGTGATGCTGGCAGTGCTGCTGCCGGTGACGCTGTTCGCGCCGCTCGCCGCGTTCGGCGCGCTGATCGGCGTCGTGCTCGTGTTTGCCGCGTGGGAGTGGGCGCGCCTGCTGAAGCTCGGTGGCGCCGGCGCGGTCGTCTATGCGGTCGTCGCGGCGCTCGCGCTGGCGGCCACCATGCCGCTCGGCATCGATGCGGCTGCATCCCGTCCCCTTTTCATGGCGGCCGGCGTGTTCTGGCTGCTGGTCGGCCCGTTCGCACTGCGGCGCAAGCCCGAACTCTCGGGCGGGGTCTGGCGGCCGTTCCTGCTGGCGGCCGGGCTGATCGTGTTCGCGGCCTGCTGGCATGCGCTCGTCGCGGCGCGCGCGCAGGGCGTGCCGTTCGTGCTGTCGCTGCTACTGGTCGTCTGGCTGGCCGATATCGGTGCATACTTCGCGGGCAAGGCCTTCGGAAAGCGTAAACTGGCCATTACGATCAGTCCCGGCAAGAGCTGGGAAGGCGCGATCGGCGGCTGGCTTGCGGTGATGGTCGTCGCCGGTGTCGCGATGGCCGCGCATGTGTTCGAGCCGACCCTGTTTTCCGCATTCGCCGTGCACTACGGAATGCCCGGTGCGTGGGCCGCGCTGACGCTGCTGGTCGCGTACAGCGTGATCGGCGACCTGTTCGAGTCGCTGCTGAAGCGGCAGGCCGGTGTGAAGGATTCGAGCGGACTGCTGCCCGGCCATGGCGGCGTGCTCGACCGTGTCGACGCGCTGCTGCCGGTGCTGCCGCTCGCGATGCTGCTGCTTGGTTAAACCACTATTCCTGTTATGCAAAAACGTCTGACATTGCTCGGTTCCACGGGCTCGATCGGAGACAGCACGCTCGACGTGGTCGCGCGCCACCCCGAACGATTCTCGGTCTACGCGCTGACCGCGCACCGCAACGGCGACAAGCTCGTCGAGCAGTGTCTGCGCTTCGCGCCTGAAGTGGCGGTGGTCGGCGATGCCGCGACAGCCGCGCACGTCGACGCGAAACTGCGCGCGGCGGGCAGCAAGACGACCGCGCTGCACGGGCCGCAGGCGCTCGTCGACGTGTCGAAGAGCGACGGCTGCGACACGGTGGTCGCGGCGATCGTCGGCGCGGCCGGCCTGGCGCCGAGCCTCGCGGCCGCGCGTGCCGGCAAGCGGATCCTGCTTGCGAACAAGGAAGCGCTCGTGATGTCGGGCGCGATCTTCATGGACGCCGTGCGCGACCATGGCGCGATCCTGCTGCCGGTCGACAGCGAGCACAACGCGATTTTCCAGTGCATGCCGCGCGACGCGGCCGAGCATGGCGGGATCTCGAAGATCATCCTGACCGCATCGGGCGGCCCGTTCCGTACGCGCGAGCCGGCCACGCTCGTCGACGTGACGCCGGACGAGGCGTGCAAGCACCCGAACTGGGTGATGGGCCGCAAGATCTCGGTCGATTCCGCGACGATGATGAACAAGGGTCTCGAGGTGATCGAGGCGCACTGGATCTTCGGGCTGCCGGGCGACCGGATCGACGTGCTGATCCATCCGCAAAGCGTGATCCACTCGCTCGTGTCGTACCGCGACGGCTCGGTGCTCGCGCAGCTCGGCAACCCCGACATGCGCACGCCGATCGCGCACGCGCTTGCGTTCCCCGATCGCGTCGATGCGGGTGTCGACCAGCTCGACCTCGCGCAGATCGCGCAGTTGTCGTTCGAGAAGCCCGATTACGCGCGCTTCCCGTGCCTCGCGCTTGCGCTGAAGGCGCTTGAGGAAGGCGGCATCGCGAGCGCCGCATTGAACGCGGCGAACGAAGTCGCGGTCGAAGCGTTTCTCGAGCGCCGGATCGGCTTCATGGCGATCGCGGCGACGGTCGACGCAGTGCTCAACGCGCTGCCGAACCGTGCGCCCGACGGGCTCGACGATGTCCTGGCGGCGGATGCCGAGGCTCGCCGCCTCGCCGCCGCGATTATTGCGAAAGCGCCTGCGCCACGCGTGGAGCGCGCTGTCTGAATGGAGTTCTCATGAACGTGCTGGTCGAACTGATCGCGTTTGCGGTGGCGATCGGGGTGCTGGTCGTCGTGCATGAGTACGGACATTATCGTGTCGCGCGCTGGTGCGGCGTGAAGGTGCTGCGTTTCTCCATCGGCTTCGGCCAGCCCGTTGCGCGCTGGGTCAGCCGCAAGACGGGCACCGAGTGGACGTTGTCCGCGCTGCCGCTCGGCGGTTATGTGAAGATGCTCGACGAGCGCGATCCGGGCCCCGGCGTCAAGCCGGAGGAACTCGGCCAGGCGTTCAACCGGCAGTCGGTCTACAAGCGCATCGCGATCGTCGCGGCCGGGCCGATTGCGAACTTCCTGTTGGCAATCGTGCTGTTTTCCGCCGTATTTGCCACGGGCGTGACCGAGCTGGCCGCGATCGTCGCGCCGCCGGCCGTCGGCACGGTGGCGGCCCGCGCGGGCTTCGACGGCGGCGAGACGATCGTGTCGATCCGTGACGTGCGCATAGGCGACGCGCAAGGCGGCGAGTCGGAGCCGGTGCGATCGTGGTCGGACCTGCGCTGGAAGCTGCTGGCGGCCGCGTTCGATCATCGCGAGATCGTGCTCGGCGCGCGCGACGGCAGCACGACGTTCGATTTCCGCGTCGACCTTCGCAGTGTTCCCGAAAGTCAGCTCGACGACGATTTCATGGCGCACCTGGGCTTCGAGGCCGGCGACGGCACGTTGTCGGTCGCGTCGGTGCAGCCCGGCAGCGCGGCGGAGCAGGCGGGCCTGAAGGCCGGCGACAAACTCGTGGCGCTCGACGGCAAGCCGATCGGCGGCGCGTCGCGCTTCATCGATTTCGTCAAGCACCATGCGGGCAAGGCGCTCGACCTGCGGATCGAGCGCAACGGCGCCGCGCAGACGGTATCGATCGTGCCGCAGATGCAGCGCGACGACGAATCGGGTCAGCAGGTCGGCCGCATCGGCGCGGCGCTGTCGATGCACGCGCCGTCCGTCGACGTGCGCTACGGGCCGATCGAGAGCCTGCGGCTCGGCGTGCACCGCACGTGGGACATCTCCGTGTATTCGCTGCGGATGTTCGGGCGCATGATCACCGGCAACGCGTCGCTGAAGAACCTGTCCGGCCCCGTGACGATCGCCGACTACGCGGGCAAGAGCGCGCGGCTCGGTCCGTCGGCGTTCCTGTCGTTCCTCGCCCTTGTCAGCATTAGCCTTGGCGTCCTGAACTTGTTGCCGATTCCCGTTTTGGACGGGGGGCATCTGTTATATTATGCGGTTGAAGCCGCGACCGGGAAAGCCGTCTCGGAGCGCTGGCAACTGATTCTGCAAAGAGCCGGGTTGATCTGCATCGTCGCGTTGTCGGCGATCGCGCTGTTCAACGATCTGGCTCGGTTAATCCATTTCTGAAGCGTCAGGCGGCCGCCGCTGGGCAGCCGCCCGATTTGATGCAGCTAAATATTGGGGATGCATGTTGTTCAAACCTCATCGCTTTGTACCTAAGACAGTTGCAGCGGCCGCGCTCGCCGCTCACGGCCTCGCGGCGCATGCAGCGGCACCGTTCGTGGTGCAAGACATCAAGATCGAGGGGCTGCAGCGCGTCGAAGCGGGTTCGGTGTTCGCCTACCTGCCGATCAAGCAGGGCGATACCTTCACGGACGACAAGGCATCCGAAGCAATCCGCGCGTTGTACGCGACGGGCTTTTTCAACGACGTGCGCATCGCCACGCAGGGCAACGTCGTGATCGTGCAGGTGCAGGAGCGTCCGGCCATCGCGTCGATCGACTTCACCGGCACGAAGGAATTCGACAAGGACAACCTGACGAAGGCGCTGCGCGCCGTCGGTCTCGCCGACGGCCGCTACTACGACAAGGCGCTCGTCGACAAGGCGGAGCAGGAGCTCAAGCGCCAGTACCTGACGCGCGGCTTCTACGCGGCCGAAGTCAAGACGACGGTCACGCCGGTCGACGCGAACCGCGTGTCGATCCTGTTCGCGGTGGCCGAAGGCCCGAGTGCGAAGATCCGCCAGATCAACTTCATCGGCAACAAGGCGTTCAGCACCAGCACGCTGCGCGACGAGATGCAGCTGTCGACGCCGAACTGGTTCTCGTGGTACACGAAGAACGACCTGTACTCGAAGGAAAAGCTGACGGGCGACCTCGAGGCCGTGCGCTCGTACTACCTGAACCGCGGTTACCTCGAGTTCAACATCGAGTCGACCCAGGTATCGATCTCGCCCGACAAGAAGGACATGTACCTGACGGTCACGCTGCACGAAGGCGAGCCGTACACGGTGTCGGGCATCAAGCTGTCGGGCAACCTGCTCGATCGCGAGGCCGAACTCAACAAGCTGATCAAGATCAAGCCGGGCGACCGCTTCTCGGCCGAAAAGCTGCAGCAGACCACCAAGTCGATCGTCGACAAGCTCGGTGAATACGGTTATGCATTCGCGGCCGTCAATGCGCAGCCGGACATCGACCAGGCGAACCACAAGGTGAACCTGAACCTCGTCGTCGATCCGAGCCGCCGCGTGTACGTGCGCCGCATCAACGTCGTCGGCAACACGCGTACGCGCGACGAAGTGGTGCGCCGCGAAATGCGCCAGCTCGAAAGCTCGTGGTTCGATTCGAACCGTCTCGCGCTGTCGAAGGACCGCGTGAACCGTCTCGGCTACTTCACCAACGTCGACGTGACGACGGTGCCGGTCGAAGGCACGAACGACCAGGTCGACGTGAACGTGAAGGTCGACGAAAAGCCGACCGGCGCGATCACGCTGGGCGCCGGCTTCTCGTCGACGGACAAGGTCGTGCTGTCGGCCGGCGTGTCGCAGGACAACGTGTTCGGCTCGGGCACCAGTCTGTCGGTGAACGTCAACACCGCGAAGAGCTACCGTACGCTGACCGTCACGCAGGTCGACCCGTACTTCACGGTCGACGGCATCAAGCGGATCACGGACGTCTTCTACCGCACGTACCAGCCGCTCTACTATTCGACGAGCTCGAGCTTCCGGATCATCAGCGCCGGCGGCAACCTGAAGTTCGGCATCCCGTTCTCGGAAGTCGATACCGTCTACTTCGGCGCGGGCTTCGAGCAGAACCGCCTCGACGTCGATTCGAACACGCCGCAGAGCTACCAGGATTACGTGAACGAGTTCGGCCGCGTGTCGAACACGGTGCCGCTGACCGTCGCATGGTCGCGCGACGCACGCGACAGCGCGCTGATCCCGAGCCGCGGCTACTTCACGCAGGCGAACGTCGAATACGGCGTGCCGGTCGGCAAGATCCAGTACTACAAGGCCGACCTGCAGGCGCAGTATTACTATTCGTTCTCGCGCGGCTTCATCCTCGGCATGAACCTGCAGGGCGGCTACGGTAACGGTATCGGCAACCCGTACCCGATCTTCAAGAACTACTACGCGGGCGGTATCGGCTCCGTGCGTGGCTACGAGCCGAGCTCGCTGGGCCCGCGCGACACCAAGACGAACGACCCGATCGGCGGTTCGAAGATGCTGGTCGGCAACATCGAGCTGACGTTCCCGCTGCCGGGCACCGGCTACGACCGCACGCTGCGCGTGTTCACGTTCCTCGACGGCGGTAACGTGTGGGGCAACGCGCCGGGCGGCACGAGTACGGGCGCCAACGGCCTGCGTTACGGCTACGGTGTGGGTCTCGCGTGGATCTCGCCGATCGGCCCGCTGAAGCTGAGCCTCGGCTTCCCGCTGCAGAAGCACGAAGGCGACCAGTACCAGAAATTCCAGTTCCAGATCGGGACGGCGTTCTGACCGAACGCATGACAACAGCAACGAGAGGGTAATTTTGCTAACCGGTAAGTTTTCGAAACGAGTGATGTGCGCGCTGACCGTTGCGCTGGCCCTGGGCGCGGCGACGGTTCACGCACAGGACGTCGCCCGCATCGCGGCGGTCAATTCGGATCGGATCCTGCGCGAGTCGGCGCCCGCGAAGGCGGCGCAGACGAAGCTCGAAGCCGAGTTCGCGAAGCGCGACAAGGATCTGCAGGATCTGGCGGCGCGTCTGAAGTCGATGTCCGATTCGCTCGACAAGAGCGGCACGTCGCTGTCGGCGGCCGATCGCGCGCAGAAGCAGCGCGATCTCGCCCAGCTCGATACCGATTTCCAGCGCAAGCAGCGCGAGTTCCGCGAGGACCTGAACCAGCGTCGCAACGAGGAGCTGGCGGCCGTGCTGGAGCGGGCGAACAAGGTCATCAAGCAGATCGCCGAGCAGCAGAATTACGACCTGATCGTGCAGGAAGCCGTGTACGTCAGCCCGCGCATCGACATCACCGACAAGGTGCTCAAGGCGCTCGCGTCCGGCTCGACGAACTGAACGGAGCAGACGACGAATGGCATTGACGCTTGAGGAACTCGTAAAGCGGTTCGGCGGCGAGATCGTCGGCGACGCACAGTGCAAGGTGGGCGGGCTCGCACCGCTCGACCAGGCCGGCGCTCAGCAACTCGCGTTCCTCGCGAATCCGAAGTACCTGTCGCAGGTCGAGTCGACCCGTGCAGGCGCGGTGCTGATCGCACCGAAGGACCTCGAAAAGCTGGGCGCGGCCGCTAACGGCCGCAATTTCATTGTGACGCCGAATCCGTACGCGTACTTCGCGCGCGTCGCGCAGATGTTCATCGACCTGGCCGCGCCGCCGCGCGCCGCCGGCGTGCATCCGAGCGCGACGATCGATCCGGCCGCGAAGGTCGCCGCGAGCGCGGTGATCGGCCCGCACGTGACGGTCGAGGCCGGCGCGGTGATCGAGGACGGCGTGCAGCTCGACGCGAACGTATTCGTTGGCCGCGGCACGACGATCGGCGCGGGCTCGCACGTTTATCCGAACGCATCGGTGTACCACGGCTGCAAGGTCGGCCCGCGCGCGATCATCCATTCGGGCGCGGTGATCGGCTCCGACGGCTTCGGCTTCGCGCCGGATTTCGTCGGCGACGGCGACGCACGCACCGGTAGCTGGGTCAAGATCCCGCAGGTCGGCGGCGTATCGATCGGCCCGGACGTCGAGATCGGCGCGAACACGACGATCGATCGTGGCGCGATGGCGGATACCGTCATCGAGGAATGCGTGAAGATCGACAACCAGGTGCAAATCGCCCATAACTGCCGGATCGGTGCCTACACGGTGATCGCCGGCAAGGCAGGCATTGCGGGCAGCACGACGATCGGCCGCCACTGCATGATCGGCGGCGCGGCCGGGATCGCCGGCCACGTGACGCTCGGCGACTATGTCATCATCACCGCGAATTCGGGCGTGTCGAAGTCGCTGCCGAAGGCAGGCATCTATACCAGCGCGTTCCCGGCCGTCGACCACGGCGAATGGAACAAGAGCGCCGCGCTCGTGCGCAACCTCGACAAGCTGCGCGACCGCATCAAGGCGCTCGAAGCCGCGCTCGCCGCCCAGGGCGGCACGGACGCCTGAGCGCGCCATGCGAGACCACCAACCGGGCACGGCCAGCGCAACCGGCCCGGTTTGCCAGACTGGGCCGCGGGGCGGCCCGCTTCAGCCTTTGCATCACCACCGCGCAGCCTCTGCGTGAGACGAACCATCATGAGCACTGAAAAAATCAATCTCGACATCCACAAGATCCTCACGCTGCTGCCGCATCGCTACCCGATTCTGCTCGTCGATCGCGTGCTCGAACTCGAGCCGCACAAAGGGATCAAAGCGCTGAAGAACGTGTCGATCAACGAGCCGTTCTTCCAGGGGCATTTCCCGAAGCGGCCGGTGATGCCGGGCGTGCTGATCCTCGAGGCGCTCGCGCAGGCCGCGGCGCTGCTGACCTTCGCGGAAGAGCAGCCGAAGGATCCGGAGAACACGCTGTACTACTTCGTCGGGATCGACGGCGCGCGCTTCAAGCGCGTGGTCGAGCCGGGCGACCAACTGATTCTGAACGTGACGTTCGAACGCTACATCCGCGGCATCTGGAAGTTCAAGGCGGTGGCGGAAGTGGACGGCAAGGTGGCGGCGGAAGCCGAACTGATGTGCACGGTCAAGACGGCCGACGCGGCGCCCTGAGCGACGCGGCACGCATCGGCAACGCAACGCGACACATCACATCGAGAGGCAACGGCGCATGACCAGGATTCATCCCACCGCGATTGTCGAACCGGGCGCGCAGATCGACGAATCGGTCGAGATCGGCCCGTATGCGATCGTCGGCCCGAACGTCACGATCGGCGCGCGCACGACGATCGGCTCGCACAGCGTGATCGAAGGCCACACGACGATCGGCGAGGACAACCGCATCGGCCATTACGCATCGGTCGGTGGCCGTCCACAGGACATGAAGTACAAGGACGAGCCGACGAAGCTCGTGATCGGCAACCGCAACACGATCCGCGAATTCACGACGATCCACACGGGCACCGTGCAGGACGTCGGCGTGACGACGCTCGGCGACGACAACTGGATCATGGCCTACGTGCACATCGGCCATGACTGCAAGGTCGGCAGCAACGTCATCATGTCGAGCAACGCGCAGATGGCCGGCCACGTCGAGATCGGCGACTGGGCGATCGTCGGCGGGATGTCGGGCGTCCACCAGTTCGTGCGCATCGGCGCGCACTCGATGCTGGGCGGCGCGTCGGCGCTCGTGCAGGACATTCCGCCGTTCGTGATCGCGGCAGGCAACAAGGCCGAGCCGCACGGGATCAACGTCGAAGGGCTGCGTCGGCGCGGCTTCTCGGCCGATGCGATCTCGGCGCTGCGCAGCGCGTACCGCCTGCTGTACAAGAACGGCCTGTCGCTCGAAGAGGCGAAGGTGCAGCTGCGCGAGCTGGCGGAGGCGGGCGGCGACGGCGATGCGCCGGTGAAGGCGCTCGTCGAGTTCGTCAACGCGTCCCAGCGCGGCATCATCCGCTAAGCGATGCCGCTTCCGACCAATCAGCTCCGGCTCGCGATGGTGGCCGGCGAGCCGTCGGGCGACCTGCTCGCGGCGTCGCTGCTCGGCGGGCTGCGCGAGCGGCTGCCCGAATCGGCCCAGTATTACGGGATCGGCGGGCCGCGCATGATCGCGCAGGGCTTCGACTCGCACTGGCAGATGGACAAGCTGACCGTGCGCGGTTATGTCGAGGCGCTGGGCCAGATTCCCGAGATCCTGCGGATTCGCGGCGAGCTGAAACGCCAGCTGCTCGCGGAGCGGCCGGACGCGTTCATCGGCATCGACGCGCCGGATTTCAACTTCAACGTCGAACAGGCCGCGCGCGACGCAGGCATCCCGTCGATCCACTTCGTGTGCCCGTCGATCTGGGCATGGCGCGGCGGCCGGATCAAGAAGATCGCCAAGTCCGTCGATCACATGCTGTGCCTGTTCCCGTTCGAGCCGGCGATTCTCGACAAGGCAGGCGTCGCATCGACCTACGTCGGCCATCCACTGGCCGACGAGATCCCGCTCGAGCCCGACACGCACGGCGCGCGCATCGCGCTGGGCCTGCCCGCAGACGGCCCCGTGATCGCGGTGCTGCCGGGCAGCCGGCGCTCGGAGATCGCGCTGATCGGCCCGACCTTCTTCGCGGCGATGGCGCTGATGCAGCAACGCGAGCCCGGCGTGCGGTTCGTGATGCCGGCGGCGACGCCCGCGTTGCGCGAGCTGCTGCAGCCGCTCGTCGACGCGCATCCGCAACTTGCGCTGACGATCACCGACGGCCGCTCGCAAGTCGCGATGACGGCCGCTGACGCAATCCTCGTGAAGAGCGGCACCGTCACGCTGGAAGCTGCGCTGCTGAAGAAGCCGATGGTGATCTCGTACAAGGTGCCCTGGCTGACCGGGCAGATCATGCGCCGGCAGGGCTACCTGCCGTATGTCGGCTTGCCGAACATCCTGGCGGGGCGCTTCGTCGTGCCCGAGCTGCTGCAGCATTTCGCGACGCCCGAGGCGCTCGCCGATGCGACGCTCACGCAGTTGCGCGACGACGCGAACCGCCGCACGCTGACCGAAGTGTTTACCGAAATGCATCTTTCGCTGCGGCAGAACACGGCCGCGAAGGCGGCCGAAGCGGTCGTGCGCGTGCTCGAGCAACGCAAGGGGCGCGCATGACGGCAGCACGTGTACCACGCCGCCGCGCGTCGAGCGACGTGCAGGGCGGCTTCGACTTCAGCCGGCCCGACGAGATCGTCTGCGGCGTCGACGAAGCCGGCCGCGGCCCGCTCGCGGGGCCGGTGGTGGCCGCCGCGGTGATCCTCGATCCGGCGCAGCCGATCGACGGGCTCGACGATTCGAAGGCGCTGTCCGCGAAGAAGCGCGACGCGCTGTACGACCTGATCGTCGCGCGTTCGCGCGCGTATTGCGTCGCGTCGGCAAGCGTCGACGAAATCGATACGCTGAATATCCTGCACGCGACGATGCTCGCGATGAAGCGGGCCGTCGAGGGCCTGTCGGTCCTGCCGACGCTCGCGCAGATCGACGGCAACCGCTGCCCGACGCTGACGGTGCGTGCCGAGGCGATCGTCAGCGGCGATGCGCTGGTGCCGAGCATCTCGGCCGCGTCGATCCTCGCGAAGGTCACGCGCGACCGCATGCTCGTCGACCTGCACGAACGTTTCCCGGTGTACGGTTTCAACGTGCACGCGGGCTACGGCACCGCGAAACACCTCGCCGCGCTGCGCGAGCACGGCCCGTGCGAAGCGCACCGGCGCTCGTTCGCGCCTGTGCGCGCGGCACTCGATCTGATTCGATGAAAAGCATCACTTCCCGCGACAACCCGCTGTACAAGCGCCTGAAGGCGCTCGCGGGTTCGACGCCCCATCAGCGCCGTAGCGGCCAGGCACTGCTCGAAGGATTCCATCTCGCGAGCGCGTACCTCGACACGGGCGCGACGCCCGAGCTGTGCGTGGCGACCGAAGGCGCGCTCGGCCACGCAGAGGCGCAGGCGATCGTCGCGCGCATCGACGCGCAGCGTGTCGTGACGCTGCCGGACGCGCTGTTCGGGCAGTTGTCGAATGTCGTCAACGGCGTCGGTTTCCTGCTGCTCGTCGACCGGCCGGCGCAACCGCTGCCTGAGCGCGTGACGCACACGTCCGTCGTGCTCGACGGCGTGCAGGACGCCGGCAACGTCGGCTCGATCCTGCGCAGCGCCGCCGCGGCTGGCGTGCGGCATGTGTTCTGTGCGCCGGGCACGGCCTACGCATGGTCGTCGAAGGTGCTTCGTTCGGGGATGGGCGCGCATTTCCTGCTGTCGATCCACGAGGACGTTGACGCCGTCGCGCTCGCCGAACGCCTCGACGTGCCGGTCGCGCTGACCGATTCGCATGGCGCGCAGGCGCTCTACGATTGCGACCTGTCGGGGCCCGTCGCATGGGTGTTCGGCAACGAGGGCGCCGGCGTATCGGCGTTCTGGCGCGACGCGGCCACGCATCGCGTGACGATTCCGCAGCCGGGCGGGATGGAGTCGCTGAATGTTGCCGCAGCAGCAGCGGTGTGCCTGTTCGAGCAGGTAAGACAGCAGCGGCCTGCGTGATGCCGCATGCGGGCATTCCCCGCACCACGAAAAAAGGCCGCGTTCGACGCGGCCTTTTTGTTTTCGGCGGCGGCCCAACGGCCGCAAGCGCACAGGCGCTCAGTACGACTGCCGGTCGAGGCGGATTTCCTGCAGGATCGTCGTCGCGATTTCCTCGATCGACTTGTGCGTCGACGACAGCCACTTGATCCCCTCGCGGCGCATCATCGCTTCGGCCTCGTTGATCTCGTAGCGGCAGTTCTCGGGCGCCGCGTACTTGCTGCCCGGCCGCCGCTCGTTGCGAATCTCCGACAGGCGCTGCGGGTCGATCGACAGCCCGAACAGCTTTTCACGGTGCGCGGAGAGCGCCGACGGCAGCTTGCCGCGTTCGAAGTCTTCCGGAATCAGCGGATAGTTCGCGGCTTTCACGCCGTATTGCATCGCGAGATACAGGCTCGTCGGCGTCTTGCCGCTGCGCGACACGCCGACGAGGATCACGTCGGCTTCCGACAGGTTGCGGTTCGACTGGCCGTCGTCGTGCGCGAGCGAGAAGTTGATCGCCTCGATCCGCGTCTTGTATTCCTCGGTGTCCGCGTTCTGGTGGCCGCGGCCCATCGCGTGGCTCGACTTGAGCTCCAGCTCCTGCTCGAGCGGCTCGACGAAGCGCTGGAACATGTCGAGCACGAGCGCATTGGAGCGCTTGACGATGTCGTTCGACTCGCTGTCGACGAGCGTCGTGAACACGATCGCGCGGCGGCCGTCGTGCACGGCGGCCTCGTTGATCTTCTCGACGGTCGCATAGGCCTTGTCGAGCGAGTCGACGAACGGCACGCGCACGAGACGGAATTTCTGGTCGAACTGGGAGAGGATCGAATGCGCGAAGGTTTCGGCAGTGATCCCGGTGCCGTCGGAGACGATGAAAACGGTTGGCAGCATGAATCTGGGCGTCGAACGTGAAGGGCGGTTGCGCGGGGCGGCTGGAGGTTCGCCTCCAGGCGCAGTGACAAGGTCGCGCCACATCCGGCAGCCGGCACGGTAGAATAGCGGCAACCTGTTGGATAAGCAATTGCGGGGGCAGGGCGCGAACGGCGCCCGTGGCTTGGCCGCTTGATTCCAAAATTCCCGGCAAGTTTGGCGATTTGTCTGCAAATATCGCCCTTCTGCCGGGATTTTTGCAAATCGGGTCGGAAGATTTTCCGCCGCTGCGATTGTTTATCTAACAGGTTGCGCAAGACGCGCCGCGCCTTTTTGCAAGCGCCCGCGTCCAAGCCCACTTGCGCGATCGAGCATTTTTTTCACACTTAGGGGCTTGTATGACTAACGCAGCAAACGTCGCAAAGGACCAGGCGTATGTAATTCCGTTCGAGCAGTTGCGGATGACCGATGTGGAGATCGTCGGCGGCAAGAATGCGTCGCTCGGCGAGATGATCAGCCAGCTTTCCGAAGCAGGCGTTCGCGTGCCCACCGGTTTCGCCACGACCGCGCTCGCGTTCCGCGATTTCCTCACGCACAACGACCTTACCGACCGTATCGCCAAGCGTCTCGAGTCGCTCGACATCGACGACGTGAAGGCGCTCGCCGAAGCCGGTGCCGAAATCCGCAAGTGGATCGTCGACGCGCCGATGCAGGCGCGCCTCGAGCAGGAAATCCGCGCGCAGTTCGAAGTCCTGAAGAACGGCTCGCCGGCCGAGCTGTCGTTTGCCGTGCGCTCGTCCGCGACCGCGGAAGACCTGCCCGACGCATCGTTCGCCGGCCAGCAGGAGTCGTACCTGAACGTCGTCGGCATCGAAGACGTGCTCGACCGCATGAAGCACGTGTTCGCGTCGCTGTATAACGACCGCGCGATCTCGTACCGCGTGCACAAGGGCTTCACGCACGCCGAGGTCGCACTGTCGGCCGGCGTGCAGCGCATGGTCCGCTCGGACGTCGGCGCCGCCGGCGTGATGTTCACGATCGATACCGAATCGGGCTTCAAGGACGCCGTGTTCATCACGTCGAGCTACGGCCTGGGCGAAACCGTCGTGCAGGGCGCGGTGAACCCGGACGAGTTCTATGTGTTCAAGACGACGCTCGCACAGGACAAGTACCCGATCATCCGCCGCTCGATCGGCTCGAAGCTGATCAAGATGGAATTCACGCAGCCGGGCGAGCCGGGCCGCGTGAAGACGGTCGACGTGCCGCACGAGCAGCGCAACCGCTACTCGATCACCGACGAGGACGTGATCGAGCTGGCGAAGTACGCGGTCATCATCGAGAAGCACTACCAGCGTCCGATGGACATCGAGTGGGGCAAGGACGGCCGTGACGGCAAGATCTTCATCCTGCAGGCACGCCCGGAAACGGTGAAGAGCCAGGCGACCGGCAAGGCCGAGCAGCGCTTCAAGCTGAAGGGCCAGTCGCAGGTGCTCGCGACGGGCCGTGCGATCGGCCAGAAGATCGGCGCGGGCCCCGTGCGCGTGATCCAGGATCCGTCGGAAATGGAACGCGTGCAGCCGGGCGACGTGCTGGTTGCCGACATGACCGACCCGAACTGGGAGCCGGTGATGAAGCGCGCGGCTGCGATCGTCACGAACCGTGGCGGCCGGACCTGCCACGCGGCGATCATCGCGCGTGAGCTCGGCGTGCCGGCGGTGGTCGGCTGCGGCGACGCGACCGACATCCTGAAGGACGGCGCGCTCGTCACCGTGTCGTGCGCGGAAGGCGACGAAGGCAAGATCTACGACGGCCTGCTCGAGACGGAAGTCACGGAAGTGCAGCGCGGCGAACTGCCGGAAATCCCGGTCAAGATCATGATGAACGTCGGCAACCCGCAGCTCGCGTTCGACTTCTCGCAACTGCCGAACGCCGGCGTGGGCCTCGCGCGTCTCGAGTTCATCATCAACAACAACATCGGCGTACACCCGAAGGCGATTCTCGAGTACCCGAACATCGACCAGGACCTGAAGAAGGCCGTCGAGAGCGTTGCGCGCGGCCACGCGTCGCCGCGTCAGTTCTACGTCGACAAGCTGACGGAAGGTGTCGCGACGATCGCCGCGGCGTTCTATCCGAAGCCCGTGATCGTGCGTCTGTCCGACTTCAAGTCGAACGAGTACAAGAAGCTGATCGGCGGTTCGCGTTACGAGCCGGACGAGGAAAACCCGATGCTGGGTTTCCGCGGCGCATCGCGCTACATCGCCGAAGACTTCGCGCCGGCGTTCGAGATGGAGTGCCGAGCACTGAAGCGCGTGCGCGACGAGATGGGCCTGACCAACGTCGAGATCATGGTGCCGTTCGTGCGTACCGTGAAGCAGGCGGAGCGTGTCGTCGGCCTGCTCGAGAAGTTCGGCCTGAAGCGCGGCGAAAACGGCTTGCGCCTCGTGATGATGTGCGAAGTCCCGACCAACGCGATCCTCGCCGAAGAGTTCCTGCAGCACTTCGACGGTTTCTCGATCGGCTCGAACGACCTCACGCAGCTCACGCTCGGCCTCGATCGCGACTCGGGCATGGAACTGCTGGCAGTCGACTTCGACGAACGCGACCCGGCCGTCAAGTTCCTGCTGAAGCGTGCGATCGATACCTGCCGCAAGATGGGCAAGTACGTCGGCATCTGCGGCCAGGGCCCGTCCGATCACCCGGATTTCGCGCAGTGGCTGACCGATGAAGGCATCGTGTCGATCTCGCTGAACCCGGACACGATCATCGAAACGTGGCAGGCGCTCGCCAACCGGAAGTAACGGTCGGTAACGCACCTTCGGCGAAAGGGCGGCGCCGCCGCGCTTTCGTTGAAGGCGAAATGCAAGGTTCGTGCTATAAACACCCCGGTAAGCACCGGGGTGTTTTTGTTTGTCGGGACGCGCCGGGCCGCCCCAAGCGTGCCGACCGCCCCCTCGGGGGGGCAGCGAACGCAGTGAGCGTGGGGGCGTTTTCTGGAGGCCAAAATGATGTCCGGGCATTTGTTCTGGTGGGTCGCGGTGGGCGTGCTGGTCGTGGCCGAGCTGCTGACGGGCACGTTCTACCTGCTGATGATCGCGCTCGGCTTTCTCGCGGGCGGGTTGCTGCAGCTGGCCGGTTTCGCGCCGCACGTGCAGTTCGGCGCGGCGGCCGCGGTCGCGATCATCTCGATGATCGTGCTGCGCCGTTCGGGGCTCGGCCGCAAGCAGAAGCGCGACACGTCGACGAATCCCGACGTCAATCTCGATATCGGCTCGACCGTCACGGTCGATGCGTGGCGTGACGGCCGCGCGCGCGTGCAGTATCGCGGCGCCGACTGGGACGTCGAGCTGGCGAACGGCGAGCGCGACGACGCGCACGTGTATCAGGTGAGCGCCGTGCGAGGTAACTGTCTCGTGGTCGTGGCGAAACCCGCGGGCTGATTGTCCGCTGATAAAACAAGGAGGGAACGCTTCATGGATTCGCTGATCATCTGGGTTGTCCTGCTCGTCATCGCGATCGTGATCGTGTCGAAGACGGTGAAGATCGTGCCGCAGCAACATGCGTGGGTGCTGGAGCGTTTCGGGCGCTATCACGCGACGCTGTCGCCCGGTCTCAATATCGTGCTGCCGTTCGTCGATCGCATCGCATACCGGCACGTGCTGAAGGAAATCCCGCTCGACGTGCCGAGCCAGATCTGCATCACGCGCGACAACACGCAGTTGCAGGTCGATGGCGTGCTGTATTTCCAGGTGATGGACCCGATGAAGGCGTCATACGGGTCGAGCAACTTCGTGTTCGCGATCACGCAGCTGTCGCAGACGATGCTGCGCTCGGTGATCGGCAAGCTGGAGCTCGACAAGACCTTCGAGGAGCGCGACTTCATCAACCACAGCATCGTGTCGGCGCTCGACGACGCAGCCGCGAACTGGGGTGTGAAGGTGCTGCGCTACGAGATCAAGGACCTGACGCCGCCGAAGGAAATCCTGCACGCGATGCAGGCGCAGATCACCGCGGAGCGCGAGAAGCGCGCGCTGATCGCCGCATCCGAGGGCCGCAAGCAGGAACAGATCAACCTCGCGTCGGGTGCGCGCGAAGCGGCGATCCAGAAGTCCGAAGGCGAGCGGCAGGCCGCGATCAACCAGGCGCAAGGCCAGGCCGCCGCGATTCTGGCGGTGGCCGAGGCGAACGCGCAGGCGATCCAGAAGATCGCGAATGCGATCCAGTCGCAGGGCGGGATGGACGCGGTGAACCTGAAGGTCGCCGAGCAGTATGTCGGCGCGTTCTCGAATCTCGCGAAGCAGGGCAACACGCTGATCGTGCCGTCGAACCTGTCGGATCTCGGCAGTGCGGTCGCATCGGCGATGTCGATCGTCAAAAACGCGTCGCCCGCTGCGGGCGCGAAGGGCTGAGCCGGACGGGCGCGATCCGCAGGCGGGCGTCGTTTGCGGTTGGCATGCGGCGAATCGTCGCGCAGCCAGGCCCGTTCGGGCGAAGCCTGTGCGGCGCCGCCGGCGCGTCTCATCAGCCGAAACAGACGGCGTTGCGTGCCGAATGCCGCCGGCCGCGTCCGGACTACCGGCCTGCGCGATCTACATTGCCAAAAGCAACACGGCCCGCTTCGAGCGGGCCGTGTCGTTTGTGATGCGTGTCGTGTCGCGCGCGTCAGGTGCCGGCGCGCATGATGCGTGCCTTCTCGCGTTCCCAGTCGCGCTTCTTCTCGGTTTCGCGCTTGTCGTGCAGCTTCTTGCCCTTTGCGAGCGCAATGTCGCACTTCACGCGGCCGCCCTTGTAGTGGAAGTTCAGCGGCACGAGCGTGTAGCCGCGCTGCTCGACCTTGCCGATCAGTTTCTTGATTTCTTCACGGTGCAGCAGCAGCTTGCGCGTGCGAACCGGGTCGGGATTGATGTGCGTCGAGGCTTCGGGCAGCGGGCTGATATGGGTGCCGATCAGGAAGATCTCGGCGTTCTTCACCACGACGTAGCCCTCCTTGATCTGGCCACGCCCGGCGCGTAGCGCCTTGACTTCCCAGCCCTCCAGCACGAGCCCCGCCTCGTAGCGTTCCTCGATGTGATAATCGAAGTGCGCCTTCCTGTTGTCGATGATGCTCATGAAAGGATTGGGCCAACTCGTTTAAAATCACGATTTTAGCAAAGCGGGGCGAGAATCGCCCGGCTTGCTTTCCCACCTTCAGCGATGCCGCGCGATTTATGGCAGATGTCCAGAAAACCGTATTGATCCGTCATTCGGCGGAACAGATGTTCGACCTCGTCACCGACGTGGCCGACTACCCCAATTTCCTGCCCTGGTGCGGCGGCGTCGAGATTCGCCGTCAGGACGACAGCGGGATGGAAGCGCGCATCGATATCAACTTCAAGGGCATCAAGCAGCATTTTGCGACGCGTAACACACAGCAGCGTCCGACGCGGATCGACATGGAGTTCACGGACGGCCCGTTCAAGAAGTTCACGGGCTCGTGGCGTTTCACCGCGCTGCGCGCCGATGCGTGCAAGATCGAATTCGCGCTGCACTACGAGTTTTCGAGCATCCTGCTCGAGAAGATCATCGGGCCCGTGTTCAGCCACATCGCGAACACGTTCGTCGATTCGTTCGTGAAGCGCGCGGACCAGCGCTACGGGAAGGGGTGACGCGATGCTGTCGATCGAAGTCTGTTATGCGCTGCCGGACCGCCAGACGCTGATTCCGGTGTCGCTGCCCGAAGGCGCGACCGTTCGCTCGGCGATCGACGCGAGCGGCGTGCTCGCGCTGCACCCGGAGATCGACCTTGCGCAAGCGAAGACGGGCGTGCATGGCAAACTCGCGCCGCTCGACGCGCCGCTCGCTGACCACGACCGCGTCGAGATCTACCGCCCGCTGATCGTCGATCCGAAGCTGGCGCGCCAGCGGCGCGTCGACAAGTCCCGCCGCGCCGGCTCCATCGAGGGCCGCAAGTGGATGCACAAGGACGCGCGCTGACGCGCGCGGTTCCGCTCCTACCATCCCTATTCGTCTGATCAAACGCCGCGGCGCTCAGTGGGCCGCGACGTTCGCATTGACCGACGCGCTGCCTGGCGTAGCGCCGCCGGCGGGCGTGTCGCCGTGCTGTCGCACGGAGCCGTACACGCCTGCGAGCAGCAGCACGAGCGCGGCGATCTCGAGGGCGTGCGGCATCCGCTGGTCGTAGACGAACGCGTAAAGCATCGCGAACACGGTTTCGAACACGATCAACTGGCCCGACAGCGTGAGTGGCAACCGCTTCGACGCGGCATTCCACAGCCCGTTGCCGAGCCACGACGCGCCGATCGCGAGCACGAGGTTCAGCAGCCAGAACAGGTGCCAGCGCGACGCCGGGACGGCCGCCTGCACCGTGCCGGCCGGCAGCGCGAGGATCGCGATCCAGCAGAGCCCGCCGATCAGCCCCGTCACGACGCCCCACAGCACCGACCATTCGTTGCCGCCGAAATGATGATGCCGCTGCAGGTAGCGCGTGTTCGCGACCGCGTACCAGGTCCAGCTCGCGAGCGCGCCGGTCGCGCAGGCGATGCCCGCGAGTTTCTGGCCGAGCGTCGTCGCGTGCGCGGCCTCGGACGTGAACAGGTCGACGTTGATGCAGGCGATGCCGGCGATCACCAGCGCGAGCGGGACGGCAAGCCGCCGCAGCGGCGCGGCGCCTTGGTCACCGCGGCCCGCGAGCGTGACGGTGACGGGCAGCACGCCGACAATCAGCGAGCTGGGCGCGATGCCGATCAGGTGCACGGCGCCGGTCAGCAGCATGTAGTACGCGATGTTGCCGACGACCGCGAGCTTCACGAGCGCGACGAGATCGTCGCGGGTCAGCCGCGCGAGCAGCGAGCGGGCGGCCGGCAGCGCGGCCGCGAGCGACACGAGGCCGTACATCGCGTAGCGGCCGGCGCTCAGCAGCAGCGGCGAGAAGTCGGACAGCAGCCGCGGAACGAGAAACACCATGCCCCACAGGGCACCTGCCAGGACACCATAGACCACACCGCGCCGCATCGACTGCTCCGAGCACATGAACGAGCGCGCATCTTAGCGACGCCGGTTCGGTGGCGTCTTGTTCATTCCTGCACTCGCGGCATGGTTGAGCTTCGACGTGCTGCGCGACGGAGCGGCCGCGATCCGTTCCTGATTCTGGAGCGTTCGCGGCCGCAGTATGTTCCGGATCAGCGGTCGGTCGAATCAGCCGTCGGCCGGATCGGGCGTCGCACCGGCGCCGTCGCCCGACGCCCGCACTCGCGCCGGGCGCCGCACGGCGCGCAGCTTGCCGCTGTTGCCGCCGCCGCAGTAGAAGCGGTCGTGGCCGTCGGATTCGAGCCCCGACACGCCGACGCCGGGCGGCATGTCGACCTGCTCGAGCACCTGACCCGTACGCGGATCGATGTGCCGCAGATCGCTCTGGTCGGCTTCCCAGGTGCCGTGCCACAGCTCGCCGTCGACCCACGTCACGCCGGTGACGAAGCGGTTCGACTCGATCGTGCGCAGCACGGCGCCCGATTCCGGATCGATCTGATGAATCTTGCGTTCGCGGTACTGGCCGACCCACAGCGTGCCTTCGGCCCACGCGAGCCCCGAGTCGGCGCCGCCGCCGGGTGCGGGGATCGTCGCGAGCACGCGGCCCGATTCGGGATCGATCTTCTCGATGCGGTCTTCGACGATCTGGAACAGGTGGCGGCCGTCGAACGCCGTGCCCGCATGCGCGGCAACGTCGAGCGAGCGGACGGTCGTGCCGCGCTCAGGATCGAGCGCATTCAGCTTGTCGCCGGATGCGTACCACACGTGCTGCCCGTCGAACGTGACGCCGTGCACGCCGTCGACGCCCGGAAACGGGCCGTACTCGCGAATGATCTCTGCATGGGAGCGTTTCATGTTCGTCACCTCGTCGTTCGGTGAGGTCATCCTAATCTCCCGGCAGCGGAGCAGGGAGTAACAAGGTCGTCGCGAATCCGGGCAGCGGCGGCGTCATCCAGCGCCGCGCGCGGCCGCGACCGAGCGCCTGCACCTTGTCCGCTTCGGCGAGTGCGTCGAGCGCGCGCTGCACGGTGCGCTGGCTCGCGCCGAGCGCGAGCGCCAGCGCGGAGCTCGACCACGCCTCGCCGTCGGCGAGGAGCGCGAGCACGGCTGCGTGGCGATCGTCGACCGGGCGCGCGAGGACGACGGTCTCGCGTACGCCGAGCGGTTCGAGCGCGAAACCGCGCGCCGTTGCGGTGACGTTCGCGAGCGGTCGCAGCACCGCGCGCAGCCGGCCGATCTCCACGCGCAGGCGCGCGCGATGCGATTCGTCCGCATGTTTCGCGCGGAACGCGGCGGCCACGAGCGCGTTTCTCGATACGTCGGCCGGCCATGCCTCGCCGAGTG
The DNA here is from genome assembly GCF_001028665.1 of Burkholderia pyrrocinia. Taxonomy (NCBI): domain Bacteria; kingdom Pseudomonadati; phylum Pseudomonadota; class Betaproteobacteria; order Burkholderiales; family Burkholderiaceae; genus Burkholderia; species Burkholderia pyrrocinia. Next base: position 3,541,723 of record NZ_CP011503.1, on the reverse strand, counting down.
CGCGGGCGAGCACGAACAGCACGGGGCGGCGCGCGAGCGACACGGTCGTGCGCGCGTCGCGCACCGTGTGGCGGCACGCATCGACGACGAGCGCATTCGACGCGAACAGCGTCTCGACTTCGTCGAGCTGTACGAGCCGCGACGTGCCGTGCGCAATGAGTCGCGCGGCCGGCGCATCGAGCACGCGCACGGCGGTGTCGACCTCGGCCGTCAGTGCGGCGATGCCGGCGTCGCGGGCGGCTGTGCGTGCACGGTCGAGCGCAGCGCGAGCCGCGTGCGTGCGGATGCGGCGCATTGCGATGCCGGCCGCGATCAGTTCATGGGCGGCGCGCGACGCGGCCGGCAGCGGTGCGGGATCGAGAGTCGCGAGCATCCGTTCGGCATCGTCGATGTGACCGATCAGCAGCAGCCGGCGCACGCCGAGATAACGCGCGTGCGCGGCGTTCGCGCGGTCGCCGTGTGCGTCGAGTGTCGCGCACGCGGCATCGAGCGCGCGCGTCGGCCAGCGGAGATCGCGTGACGCGAGCGCGATCTCCGCTTCCGCGACGACGCAGCGTGCGCGCGCCACGGCTTCCTTCGTGCCGAACGCGCGCGCGGCGCCGCGCACGAGTGCCCGCGCGCGTTCGAAATCGCCGAGCTGCGCCATCGCGATCCCGCGTAGCGCGAGCGCCGGCGCGTCGTCGCGCAGCGCGACGCGGTTCAGCGCGCCGAGCGCGTCACCGGCCGCGAGCGCGCGCGCGGCCGCGGTAATCAGCGAATCCATCCGAATCCCGACACACTTGTCACTCCCTCCGGCCCGATGCCGAGCACTAATCTAGCACCACGCACACGGCACCGTATGCCGTGCCCGGATACCCATCGGAAGGAGGAACCCGCAATGACGACCCATCTCACCGGAACGCGCGACGAATGGCTGGCCGAGCGCAGGGCGCTGCTCGAGGCAGAAAAGGCGCTGACGCGGCAAAGCGACGAACTCGCGCGGCGGCGCCAGGCACTGCCGTGGGTGCGCGTCGACAAGACCTACCGGTTCGACACCGAAGAAGGGCAGGCGACACTCGACGACCTGTTTCGCGGCCGTTCGCAACTGCTCGTCTATCACTTCATGTTCGGCCCCGACTACAAGGCCGGTTGCCCGTCGTGCTCGGCGCTCGCGGACGGCTTCGACGGTTTTGCCGTGCATTTGGCGAACCACGACGTGACGCTCGCGGCCGTGTCGCGCGCGCCGCTTGCAAAGCTGCTCGCGTACCGGCAGCGGATGGCGTGGACCTTTCCGTGGGCATCGTCGGTCGGCAGCGATTTCAACTTCGACTTCAACGTGTCGTTCACCGAAACGCAGCAGCGAGCGGGCGACGTGGAATACAACTACGTGCGATCCGGCCACGCGATGGACATGGATCCGCCGCCGGCGCCCGTTGTGCAGTTCGCGGCGACGTGCGGCACCGACGCGGCGACATATGCGCGCGACCGGCCGGGGATGAGCGCGTTCGTGCGCGAGGACGGCGCCGTCTATCACACGTATTCGACCTATGCGCGCGGGCTCGACGGGCTGTGGGGGATGTACCAGTGGCTCGATCGCGCACCGCTCGGGCGCAACGAGGCGGGCCCGTGGTGGCGCCGCCACGACGAGTACGCGCGCGGTTGAGTGCGGGCCGGCGACGGGAGGGAGCGTGCGATGACACGGTCGGCAAGCGGCGATAAGGGCCGCGATCGGCGGGCATTCGGCGCGGCGCTCGTCGCTGTGTTCGCCGCCGCCGCGATGGCGACACTGGCGCAGCGCGCGGCGATGGACGCGATGGGCGGCGAACCGATGCCAGGCGGCTGGACGCTCTCGTCGGCGTGGCTGCAGCCATGCGGATGGGGCGCCGGCCGCGCGTTCGGGGCATTCGCCGGCATGTGGGGCGCGATGACGGTGACGATGATGCTGCCCGTGCTGGCGCCGACGCTCTGGCGATACCGGCAGCGCGTCGGCCCGCTCGCCGCGGCGCGCTCGACCTGGCTGGTCGTCGTCGCGGGCGCCGGTTATTTCGCGGTATGGATGGCGCTCGGCGCGATTGCGTTTCCGCTCGGCAGCGCGCTCACGGCCGCTGCGGCCCGGCTGCCGGCGCTCGCCCGTGCGATGCCGTTCGCGGCCGGCGCAGTCGTGTCAGGCGTGGGCGTGTTGCAGTTCTCGGCGTGGAAGGCGCGCCGGCTGGCGTGCTGCCGGCACGCGGACCCGCACCCGTCGCGGGCGCATGCCGGCGCGGCATGGCGGCACGGCGTGCGAGCCGCGATGCGTTGCGGCGCCTGTTGCGGGAACCTGATGGCGGTCGCACTGGCGGCCGGCATGATGGATCTGCGTGTGATGGCCGCCGTGACGGTCGCGATCGCCGCCGAGCGCCTGGCGCCAGCCGGCGAGCGTGTTGCGCGGCTTGTCGGTGGCATCGCGATCGGGGGCGGCATCGCGATGATCGCGCGTGCGGCCGGGCTGGTGTAAGACCGGGGAGGCGAGTGGCGTTGCGGGTCGATCCGGCGTGTTGCCGGGCCGCGGGCGGCCGCGGCCGTCACCGCCATGTGGCCCCGTCGCGACAGGCGCAGTTGCCGCGGTGCAGCCCGTTGCGCGAATGGCTCGATGCGGCGGTGAAACGAAAGGCGATCGAAAACGAACCGAACGGCGATCCGAACGATTCGGCCCCCGACCGCATGAAAACGGCTAAGCCGTTGTTCGTGTTGTGAAAATTCGCAGCGCTTCGCGTATAATTCGCTTTTGCGCCCATAGGATTTGCCATGCGTCTGATCCAAAAAGCACTCACTTTCGATGACGTGCTCCTCGTACCCGCCTTCTCCGACGTTCTCCCGCGCGACACCAGCCTCAAGACCAAGCTGACCCGCAACATCTCCCTGAACATGCCGCTCGTGTCCGCCGCCATGGACACGGTCACCGAAGGTCGTCTCGCGATCGCGATGGCGCAGCAGGGTGGCGTCGGTATCGTCCACAAGAACCTCACGCCGGCCGAACAGGCTCGCGAGGTCGCGAAGGTCAAGCGTTTCGAGTCGGGCGTCGTCCGCGATCCGATCACAGTGCCGCCGCAGATGAAGGTGCGCGACGTGATCGCGCTGTCGCGCCAGCATGGCATCTCGGGTTTCCCGGTCGTCGAAGGCCCGCAGCTCGTCGGCATCGTCACGAACCGCGACCTGCGTTTCGAAACGCGCCTCGATGAGCCGGTCAAGTCGATCATGACGCCGCGCGAGCGCCTCGTCACGGTCAAGGAAGGCACGCCGCTCGCCGAAGCGAAGGCGCTGATGCACAGCCACCGCCTCGAGCGCGTGCTGGTCGTCAACGACGCATTCGAACTGCGCGGCCTGATGACCGTCAAGGACATCACGAAGCAGACCGAGCACCCGGACGCGTGCAAGGACGAACACGGCAAGCTGCGCGCAGGCGCGGCGGTCGGCGTCGGTCCGGACAACGAAGAGCGCGTCGAGCTGCTGGTGCAGGCCGGCGTCGACGTGATCGTCGTCGATACCGCGCACGGTCACAGCAAGGGCGTGCTCGAGCGCGTCCGCTGGGTCAAGCAGAACTTCCCGCACGTCGAAGTGATCGGCGGCAATATCGCGACGGCTGCCGCCGCGAAGGCGCTCGTCGAATACGGCGCGGACGCGGTCAAGGTCGGTATCGGCCCCGGCTCGATCTGCACGACGCGGATCGTCGCGGGTGTCGGCGTGCCGCAGATCAGCGCGATCGCGAACGTCGCGGAAGCGCTGAAGGGCACCGGCGTGCCGTGCATCGCCGACGGCGGCGTGCGCTTCTCGGGCGACGTGTCGAAGGCCCTCGCGGCCGGCGCGAACGCGGTGATGATGGGCAGCATGTTCGCGGGCACCGAAGAGGCGCCGGGCGACGTGTTCCTGTATCAAGGCCGCCAGTACAAGTCGTACCGCGGCATGGGTTCGGTCGGTGCGATGAAGGACGGCGCGGCAGACCGCTACTTCCAGGACAACTCGGCGAACATCGACAAGCTCGTGCCGGAAGGCATCGAAGGCCGTGTCGCGTACAAGGGTTCGGTCAACGCGATCCTGTTCCAGCTGGTCGGCGGCGTGCGCGCGAGCATGGGCTACTGCGGCTGCCGGTCGATCGACGAGCTGCACGACAAGGCCGAATTCGTCCAGATCACTGCGGCGGGCATGCGCGAGTCGCACGTGCACGACGTGCAGATCACGAAGGAAGCGCCGAACTACCACGTGGACTGATCGCCGATGAAACCGCTGCTGCGAGCCGTGCTGATCATCGATGCCGTGCTGCTGCTGGCGTTCGGCGTGCTGTTCGTGCTGACGCCCTGGCAGTCGCTGTTCAACGCGCTGCAGCTTGCGAACGTCCAGCCGGCGATGCTCGGCCAGGCGTTCGGCATCGCGTTGCTCGGGCTCGCGTGGCTCGCGTTTCATGCGGCGTTCAACGGCGATCTCACGGCACCCGTCGCGCGGTCGGTCGGCCATGTGTACTGGCTGACCGGCGCGCTGACGATCGTCTGGTCGCTCGGCACCGGCAGCGGTCCCGCGCTCGCGGCCGCCGGCAGGGTGCTGTCGGTCGTGGCCGGGGGCGTGCTGATCGTGCTCGGCCTCGGCGGCGTGCGGCTCGCATCGGCCGTGCGCCGGCGCGAGAAAGCGCAGGCGCTCGAGGCGCGCGCACCGGCGCAGCGTCCGGCCGAGCCGGCGATGGCGCCGGCGTCGTCGCCCGCACCGCAGCGCGTCGAACCGGTCGCCAGCCGTCCCGCGGCGCCCGCGGCGCCGTCGTCGCCCGCATCCAGCCAATCGTCAGGCGGCGTCGCACTCGACGAGCGCCCGCCGATGCAGGATTGACCGGCCATGCGTCGCGCGTGCCGCCTGCCGCCCGACGCCGCTGTCCATGCTATTGACGCAGCGCACTATGCGCTGCTTTTCTTATTCTCTTCATCCCGTCCGCAGCCATGCACGACAAAATCCTGATTCTCGACTTCGGTTCGCAAGTCACCCAACTGATCGCGCGGCGCGTGCGTGAAGCGCACGTCTACTGCGAAATCCATCCGAACGATGTGTCCGACGACTTCGTCCGCGAGTTCGCGCCGAAGGCGGTGATCCTGTCGGGCAGCCATGCGAGCACGTACGAAGACCATCAACTGCGCGCACCGCAGGCCGTGTGGGATCTCGGTGTGCCGGTGCTCGGCATCTGCTACGGCATGCAGACGATGGCCGTGCAGCTTGGCGGCAAGGTCGAGTGGAGCGACCATCGCGAATTCGGCTATGCGGAAATGCGGGCGCACGGCCATACGCGCCTGCTCGACGGCATCGAGGATTTCACGACGGCCGAAGGCCACGGGATGCTGAAGGTCTGGATGAGCCACGGCGACAAGGTCGCCGAGCTGCCGCCGGGCTTCGCGCTGATGGCGTCGACGCCGAGCTGCCCGATCGCCGGCATGGCCGACGAGGCGCGCGGCTACTACGCGGTGCAGTTCCACCCGGAAGTCACGCACACGGTGAAGGGCCGCCAGATCATCGAGCGCTTCGTGCTGCAGATCGCCGGTGCGAAGCCGGACTGGATCATGCGCAACCACATCGAGGAAGCCGTCGCGAAGATTCGCGAGCAGGTCGGTGACGAGGAAGTGATTCTCGGCCTGTCGGGCGGCGTCGATTCGAGCGTCGCGGCCGCGCTGATCCATCGCGCGATCGGCGACCAGCTTACCTGCGTGTTCGTCGACCACGGCCTGCTGCGCCTGAACGAAGGCAAGATGGTGCTCGACATGTTCGAGGGCCGCCTGCACGCGAAGGTCGTGCACGTCGACGCAGCCGACCAGTTCCTCGGCCACCTGGCCGGCGTGACCGATCCGGAAGCGAAGCGCAAGATCATCGGCCGCGAGTTCGTCGAAGTGTTCCAGGCCGAGGCGAAGAAGCTGTCGAAGGCGAAGTGGCTCGCGCAGGGCACGATCTATCCGGACGTGGTCGAATCGGGCGGCACGAAGACGAAGAAGGCGACGACGATCAAGAGCCACCACAACGTCGGCGGCCTGCCGGAAACGCTCGGCCTGAAGCTGCTCGAGCCGCTGCGCGACCTGTTCAAGGACGAAGTGCGCGAGCTGGGCGTCGCGCTCGGCCTGCCGCCGGAGATGGTGTACCGCCATCCGTTCCCGGGCCCGGGCCTCGGCGTGCGGATTCTCGGCGAAGTGAAGCGCGAATACGCGGACCTGCTGCGCCGCGCGGACGCGATCTTCATCGAGGAGCTGCGCAACACGACCGCGACCGCGCAGGATGCGGCTGCCGGCCTGTGCGGCGAAGCCGATGTCGGCAAGAGCTGGTACGACCTGACGAGCCAGGCGTTCGCGGTGTTCCTGCCGGTGAAGTCGGTCGGCGTGATGGGCGACGGCCGCACGTACGACTACGTGACGTCGCTGCGCGCCGTGCAGACGACCGACTTCATGACCGCACACTGGGCGCACCTGCCGTACGCGCTGCTCGGCCGCGCGTCGAACCGGATCATCAACGAGGTGCGCGGGATCAACCGTGTGGTGTACGACATCTCGGGGAAGCCGCCGGCGACGATCGAGTGGGAGTAATTGGACGTCCGGCACGTACCGGACGACCTTGCAGCAGAACACATCTAAGCCCGCTTCACAGCGGGCTTTTTTGTTTTTTGGCCCGACTGGCGCGTCGCGCGGATTTCGTGTTTCGCCGACTGGAACACACCGGGGACATTCGTGTGCAATGACGCGTCGCGGATGCCTTTATTTTCGCTCTCGTTCAACCAGCGGCTCCGCTCCGCTCATCGACTGCACCATGCCGTACCCAATCGGTACCGGCAATCAGTTGCAGCGCAAAAGGTGCGGGTTTGAAACAGCGTCCGCGTGCATAGCGAGACCGCTTGATGGAGCAGTCGGTAAGCGACGTGCTGCTACCCCCCATTTCGCCGCGACTGTAATCGAGTGTAATTGATTGCTTTGCGTGCTCAACCTAATTTCGTCCCGGCAGGGCTCTTCGCGGATGGCTGACCCAAGCCACCGCGGAGATGGTGATGAACGTTGTCGATGCGTGACTCGCGCAAGCCAGATTCGGACTATATGACCCTGGTTTTCGGCTTTTTTCAACTCACTGCAGGAGAAATTGACATGTCGAACGAAAATTTCAGCGAACTTCAGAAGTTCGCGGAGCAGGCGGACGGTTTGAAGCGCGTAGAGGTTGAGTCAATCCAGCTGGGTTATTGGGACAAGAACGATACCCTTCCTTTCATGCTCAATAACGAGGGGGGGAATTCGTTTGCAGTGGATGCCTCGAACACGGCGTTGCTGATCCAGATTGGAAACGCGCTCACAGCGCTTGGACAGAAGCAGAAGGTCGTGGCCTATCTGGGAGACCTCAGCCACGGAGGTACGCTCAAAGTGCTCCTTATCGGTCTTGCATAGTACGAAAACAAGTCGCCGCTCGGTCGGCCAGCGTCGTGGGCGGCCGCAAAATGGCCGTCCCGCCGTTGCCTTGTGTTCGGAATCAACCGGAAGACTGTTGCGACAAGAAAACGGCCTGGCAGATTGCCAAGCCGCTTTTCGTTAACGGATTGCGCAAGTCAGCGCCATCGCGCCTCGAATTCTCACGCGTGCGAGCCCACGAGCGAACGCAGGTACGTCGGCACTTTCGCCTTCGCCGTGGCCTGCACACGTGTCATGAGCGCGTGATCGATACGATTCAGTCCGTACGTCCGCGCGATGTCCTGCTGCAGCCGGCACCACAGATGGCTGGCCATCTCGGCATCGACCATCGCCCGGTGCGCACGTCCCGATTTCGGCAACCGCAGCATGTCTGCGAGGCTCGACAGGCGATGACTCAGCGCGTCCGGGTAAATGCGTCGTGCCACGAGCATCGTGCAGGCAAAGGCATGCTCGGCCGACATGCCGAGAAGCCCGAGTTCTGCCTGCCAGAACCGTTTGTCGAAGCCGGCATTGTGGGCGACGACCGCGTGCTTGCCGACGAACGCCGCGGCGTCCTTCATGACTTTCGACGCCGGGGGAGCCGATGCGATCATCTCGTTCGTGATGCCGGTCAGCGCGACGACATCCGACGGTATGCGTCTGCCTGCATTCATCAGACTCTGGAAGCGGTCGACGACTTGTCCGTCGCGGAGGAGGATGACGGCGATTTCGGTCGCACGGTCGCCCAGGTTCGGCGAAAGTCCGGTTGTTTCGAAGTCCAGTACCGCAACGGTTTGCATGGTCGAATCCTGTTGCTTCACGCGGTGTCGTTAGAGTGGCCGAGAGGTTAGCATCTCCAGGCCCGCGACAGGCTGGTTCAGCCCGGGAAACGACCATCCGTGCGGCACACGCCGACCCGATCGATGGTCCGGATCGACCGCGAATTTGTTCCGATTCGCCGTTGGCTCGGCAGTACGCACGACGATGCAACAGGGTGCTGGTCGCCGACTATCGGCAGCCCATCGATCCGTGGGTCACGCCGCCAGCCCGTTTTCGCCTTCAACCATCCGGATCGGGCCCGTGGTTTGTCCCGCAGCCTGCCTGATGCTGAACTCGATCAGATCGTCGTAAATCTCTCGTTGCCCGGCAGGCAGCACGGGCAGCAACGTCTCGCGCCGCTTGTCCGCATCGAACAGCGATTCCACCAGCCACCCCGTCAGATAGAGCGACGCAAGGCATCCCCCCGCGGTCGCGACGTTGCCGTGGCACACCAGCGGCTGGTCCATCACTTGCAACTCGAGTGCCTGCAATCCCTTCCGCGCTTCGGGATGCGTCGTGGCGCGGCGCTGGGGCAGCAGCCCGAGCCGTTCGAGAATGAAGGCGCCGGCGCAGATCGATCCGACAAGCTGGCGTTCGGGATCGAGATCGAACGATGGCAGGAAATCAGGATGGGCGAGCGCGGCCGGTACGCCTTCCTTGCCGCTCGAAAACAGGACCGCGTCGGCGCGACTGGCGTCGGCGAGCGGGCCGTGCGTCGGGATGGCCAGGCCATGTGCGGAATGCAGCGCCGACTGCGCGCCCAGAATCCGGACGCGCCAGTCCCTGTTGTTGCGGCCGAGAATGTCCCACATCAGGAACAGGTCGATGTCGGTGAACCGGTCGAATGCGACGAGCGCGATGTCTTTCAAGGCGGACTCCATGCGTAGTGGCACGCTGCCGGAAGCGGCGGCGGCCGTGATAGAGTTCGCAGCCTATCTGTCCATGCCGCACCATACACAGCCTGTATGGCGATGACGATGAGCACACTGACGCGAAACGACTGGATTGCAGCGGGCTTCGATGCCCTCGATGGAGAAGGGTACGCGGGCATCTCGGCCGAGAATCTCGCGCGGCGGCTGAACGTGACGCGCGGTTCGTTCTATCACCACTTCCGCAATCGCGAAGACTTCGTCCGGACGTTGCTGAGCGCGTGGGAGGACGACTACACGACGCGCATGCTCACGTATGCGGCGGACGGCCACGGTGCTGGCGACACGTTGGCGCGCTATCTGCGCATTGCCGCCGAGAAACGGTCGGGGCGTGAAATCGCGATTCGCGCATGGGCATTGCACGATCCGCTGGTCGCGGAATTCCAGCAGCGCGTCGACGCGACGCGGCTCGCGTTTGCAATCGACACGTCGCGCCGGCTGGTGCGCACGTCGGGCGAGGCCGAGATCGTCGGGCAGGCCGTGCATTTGTGCCTGATCGGCGGACAACAGGCCGGGCTGCGGCGCGATGCCGACCGGTTCAACGGTTTCATGCAAAGCGCCTTCGCGATCGCCGAACGCGTGCTGCCGATGCGTCGCGCATGACGCGTCACACGCGACGCGGCTGCTCGTCGGTGCGCGTGACGCGTGCCGCGTGCGTTGAGCGGATTCGGCATCAACCGGCCGCGTTCGAGTGTCGATATGCGTGCGGCGTGAACGGCAGCCCGATATCGCTCGAGCCGAGGTTACGCGCGTTCCGGTGAGAACGGCCGTGCCGCGCGATAGCGCAGGTGAATCAACGGATATGCCCGCCCTTGTCCATCGAGCGCCGATCGCCCGCAACGCTCGAATCCGAGCCGTTCATAGAATCCCGCCGCCGCTTCGTTCTGCTCGTTGACGTCGGTCGACAGGTCGGGATGGCGCCTGATCGCTTCTTCCACAAGCAGCCGCCCGACGTCCGCGCCATGGTGAGCGGGATCGACGAACAGCGCTTCCATGTGACTGCCGTCGAGCAGCATGAAGCCGATCGCGCGGTCGTCATCATCGACAGCGAGATCGAGCGGCGCGCCGGGCAGAAACGCCACGACTTCGGTTTCGATTGCGCGACGGTCGTCGTCGCTCAGGAAGTGGTGCGTTGCATCGACCGCGCCGCGCCAGATGTCCAGCACGCGTGTGCCGTCGGCCTCGGTGGACTTGCGAATTCTGATCATGGTTTGACGTGTTGTGGTTCGGAGATCGGCGGGTAGCCGACACCGTCATGGCCCCGATCGGGCCGCCCGCACCGGACACGGGAACGACGGTGATGTTTCAAGTAGTTGATGGACGCTGCGCATTGCCAAGGCCCGCGGCCCGTTCGATCGCCCGTCGCGCGACGTCGCGGACACCCGCACTCATCGGCAAGTCGTCGCGATCGAGTTCGGCGAGGCCGAACCAGCGCGCGTCGAGCGCGTCGTCGCCGGCGGCGGGCGTGCCGCGCAACCGTCTGCACAGCACCGCGACCATGATGAAATGCTGGCGCACGCCGCCGTCGGCATCGTAATCGAAGGCATCCAGTGCGGTAAAGGCGTCCAGCGCTTCGACGTCGACGGTCGTCTCTTCGGCGGTATCGCGGCGTTCTCGGGCACACGTCGGCGGCGCGCATCGAGGTGCGGTGTGCCCGATGCAACGGTGGCCCGTCGACGGTCAGCCTGCGAGATCACCAGATGTGCAGATGCAATGCGCCGCGATGTCCGCATCCGTCTCGCGCTTGCCGAGTTCCATCAGATACGGCCACGGATAGATGCCGCGCGCATGACCGTCGCCGAACAGCAGGCGGATGCCGTAACCGGCCGGTTCCAAGCCGTCCAGCGTCAGGTTCGGCATCGCGTCGACAACGTGTCCGTCGAGTCGGATCTTTCGGCATGCGGCACACGGGCAGTCGCTGCGCAATCGTGCGTAACCGATGCACTGCATGTCGCCGCCCGGCCAGCGCAGCGTCAATGCACGGGCCGCGTAATCGAGCGCGATCTCGGTCGGCGGCGTCATTGCCTCTCCCCGAGTAGCCCGATCTGTCCGATCGCGATCCGCACCGCCTTGCGCACCTCGGGGTCGCGATCCTCCAGTGCGTCGTGCAGCGCGGGAAGTGTCGAGCGGTCGCGCAATTCGCCGAGCGCAAGCGCGGCTTCCTTGCGCAGATTGCTGATCGCATGCGAGAGCAGCGCGACGACGGCCTGCGCCGCGGTAGCATCGCGCAGCTGCCCGAGCGCGCGCACGGCACGCAAGCGCACTTGCCAGTAATCGTCGTCGAGCGCGGCAACGAGCGGTGCGCGCGCGTCCGCAACGCGCAGCTTGCCGAGTGTTGCGGCCGCTTCCTCGCGGACCTGCCATGCTGCGTCGCGCAGTGCCACGAGCAATGCGGTGACGACGGTCGTGTCGCCGGGTGTCGCGAACCCGATCGCACCGACCGCAATACGGCGCACGTCCGCATCGGCGTCGGCCGTTGCGATGCGTGCGAGTAGCGGCAGCGCGCGCGAATCCTTGAGCCAGCCGAGCACGGCTGCCGCCTCGGTGCGCACGGCCGGGGTGTCGGCGTCGAGTGCATGCAGTGCAGGCGCGAACGCATCGGGGACGCGCAACTCGCGCAGCCCGCGCAGCACGGCACTGCGCACGAACGGCTCGGGCCGGTCGGCCCAGCTGCACAGCACGGTACCCGATGCCGCGTCCTTCAGTTCGGACAGGCTCTGCGCGGCAGTGGCGCGCACGCCGTCGTCCGGGTCGAGCAGCGCGCCGCACAGCGCGTCGACGACGTCGGGCTGTTCCCATTCGCCGAGGACGCGGGCCGCCTCGCTGCGCACGTCGGCCGACGGGTCGTCGCGCAGCGCCGCGACGAACGCGGGCACGAGATCGGATTCCTCGAGATCGGCGAGTTCGAGCAGTGCAATACGGCGCACGGATGCATCGGGCGCAGCGAGGCGGGCGACGAGTGCGGCAAGATCCGGATCGTGCGTGCCGGGCAGCGAGGAGGTGGAAGAGAAAGCGGTCATGGGCAAAAGGTCGGTTCGATGAAAGGGCGGCTGCTCACGGAACGCGGTGCATCGGCGGCGCGGTATGGCGGCGCGAACCTGGCGAGCGCCGACCGGCCGTCACGTCGTCGATGCACGGCCAGCGCGGGCGGCACGACGAAGATCGGCCGCGCGCCCGGTCAGCGCAGCAGGTAAGGGATGTCGACCTTGACCGCACCGGTCGGGCAATCGCGTTCGCACGGCATGCAGTACCAGCATTCGTCGAACTGCATGTAGGCCTTGCCCTTGGTCACGTCGATCGCGAGCAGGTCGAGCGGGCACACGTCGACGCAGACGGTGCAGCCCTTGTCGGCGATGCACAGTGCCTCGTCGATCGTGACGGGCGCGCTGCTGCGCTGGAAGATGTCGTGCGGGGTATGGGGCACGGTAAGGCTCCTCAAAGGGCGGCCGAGAGTGCGGCCGGTTCGCGGATGCGCAGATGCGCGTAGGCGCTGCGTTCGTCGTCGGCAAGCGGCACGATGTACGGTTCGACCGGCCGCTTCTCGCTGCGCATCGCGCCGTCGGCATCCTTGCGCAGCCAGGTGTGACAAAACCATTCGGCGTCGTTGCGGTGCGGAAAGTCGACGCGATGGTGATACAGCCCCCAGCGGCTCTCGGTGCGAAACAGCGACGCGCGGGCGGCCATTTCGGCGCAGTCGCGGATCGCTCGAACTTCAGCCGCGCGCATCAGTTCGTGAGGATGGCTCGCCTTTATCTCTTCGATATCCTCCGTAATATCGTCGAAACGTTGCAGTCCGATTTCCATCTTGCGGGTCACCTTCGGCGGTTGCAGGTAGTCGTTCACCAGGCGGCGCAGCTTGTATTCGACCTGCGCCGGCGCCAGGCCGCGCTCGCGAAACAGCGGGGCGAGCACGCGGGCGCGCTCGGCGTCGACCTGTTCGTCGTCCACCGGTGCATGGTCGCGGCCGGCCACGTAGTCGGCCGCGTTCTGTCCGGCGAACCAGCCATACGTGAACGCGCCGAGCATGTAGTTGTGCGGGACGGCCGCCATGTCGCCGGCTGCGTAGAGTCCCTGCACGGTCGTTTCCGCGCGGGCGTTCACGTACACGCCCGACGCGCTGTGGCCGCTGCAGAAGCCGATCTCGGAGATGTGCATCTCGACCATCTGGTGTCGGTAGTCGGTCCCGCGCCCCGCATGGAAACGGCCGCGGCTCGGCCGCTCGTTCGTGTGCAGGATCTGCTCGATGGTCCGGATCGTTTCTTCCGCGAGATGGTCGAGCTTCAGGAACACGGGGCCGTTGCCGCTTTGCAGTTCCTGGTAGAACTCCCACATCATCTGGCCGCTCCAGTAATCGCATTCGATGAAGCGCTCGCCCTTGCCGTTCGCGGTGAAGCCGCCGAGCGGGCCCGTCACGTACGCGCATGCGGGGCCGTTGTAGTCCTTGATCAGCGGATTGATCTGGAAGCATTCGAGATTCGCAAGCGCGGCGCCGGCGTGATAGGCCATCGCATAGCCGTCGCCTGCGTTGGTCGGGTTCTCGTACGTGCCCATCAGGTAGCCCGACGCCGGCAGCCCGAGCCGGCCTGCGGCGCCGCAGCAGAGAATCACGGCCTTCGCGCGGATCACGTGGAACGCCGCGGTGCGGCAGTCGAAGCCGAGCACGCCGCTCGCACGTCCGTGCGCATCGGTCAGCACGCGCGTCGCGACGATCCGGTTCGTGATCGCGATGCGCGCGCGCTTCAGTTGCCGGTACAGCACTTTCTTGATGTCGTGTCCTTCCGGCATCGGCAGCACGTACGAGCCCATGTGATGGACCTTCTTCACCGCGTAGTCGCCGGTGCCGTCCTTCTCGAACTTCACGCCCCAGCGGTCGAGCTGTTCGATCGTCGCGAAGCTGTGCGTCGCATACGCGTGCACGGCTTCCTGGTCGACGATGCCGTCGTTGGCGATCGTGATCTCGCGCGTGTATTGCTCGGGCGTCGCATGCCCGGGGATCACCGCGTTGTTCAGCCCGTCCATCCCCATCGAGATCGCGCCGCTGCGCTTCACGTGGGCTTTTTCGAGCAGCAGCACGCGCAGGGACGGGTCGCGTTCCTTCGCCTTGATCGCCGCCATCGGGCCGGCCGTGCCGCCGCCGACCACGACGACGTCGTATTCGTGCACATGGGTATTCATCGCGAGTTCCTTGCAGGTTTGCGCGCCTTCTGCCGGTCGATGCGCAACCGGTACTGGAAGGCGTCGCCGCGGAAGTAGAGGTATTCGTAGTCGATCGGCGTGCCCGACGCGTCGTGCGTGAGGCGCTCGATACGCAGCACGGGGCTGCTTTCCTCGACGTGCAGCGCATCGACGATCTCGTCGTCGGCGAGGATCGCGTCGATCGACACGTCGGCATGACCGAGCGGGATGCCGCAGTCGTTTTCGAGGATCAGGAAGATGTCGCGGGTCGCGAGATCGGCGCCCGCGAGGCGCTTGCCGAGCGCTTCGGGCACCCAGGTCTGTTCGAGCGACACGGGCTCGCGGTTCAGCAGCCGCACGCGGTGGATCTCGACGAGCGGCGCGCCTTCCGGCACGTTCAGCTTCGTCGCGAGATGGCGGTCGGCCTTCACGGTGCGAAAGCTGCGCAACTGGTTGACGATCTCGTAGCCCATCGTCGACATCGCCTCGGCGAACCCCTGCAGCGACGTCACGTTCTGGAACGCCTTCGGCTTCGACACGAACGTGCCCTTGCCGTGCAGCTTGAACAGCAGGCCTTCCTTCTGCAGGTCGCCGAGCGCCTGGCGCACCGTGATGCGGCTGACGTCGAACATCGCGCAGAGTTCGTGCTCGGACGGCATCCGGCTGTGCGGCGCATAAGTGCCGTCGAGGATGCGCACGCGCAGCGTGTCCTTGATCTGCACGTAGAGCGGGGCCGCCGACAGCGGCACGACGTTGGGTGGGGTCATCGGTCAACTTGTTATGACAAGATGGTTCGAGTGTAGCCGGCTCGATCGGGTGTCCAAACCAACCATTTCTGATTTCGACTTTCCGAATCCGGAAAAGCGGGGAGGCAGGCAGTGGGCAGAACGGGCGATCCGGCGTCCGGCGTCCGGTGTTCGAACGATCCGCTCCTTGCCAGTCGCGCGGATTGGCCGACAATCAAAAAAATTCGCCGGCGCGTGCGGCGCGCATGTCGATTTCCCGATGCGTCGCCCGTCGTATCCATGTCGACCAGGCTTGCGACAGCGTTGATGCGGCAGCCGGGCAGGCCGCCGTGCGGCGCCGCAGTAGCGCGGTTCCCGAGGATTGCCGAAACGAGACAGGAGACGCCAAATGCCGGATTCCCGATACCGCTGGGTGATCGTCGCCGCGGGCGGCCTGATGGGCTGCCTCGCGATCGGCGCGATGTTTTCGCTGCCGGTGTTCCTGCGCGCGATTGCGCGCGACACGGGCTGGTCGATGACCGGCATTTCCGGCGCGATGACGCTCGGCTTCATCGCGATGGCCTTCGCGAGCATGGGGTGGGGCAGCCTGTCGGACCGCATCGGTGCGCGCGCGGTCGTCATGACGGGCGCCGTGCTGCTGTCGGCGAGCCTCGCGCTGGCGAGCCGCGCGCCGTCGCTGCTCGCGTTCCAGCTGACCTTCGGCCTTGCCGTCGGCAGCGCGACGGCCGCGGTGTTCGCGCCGATGATGGCGTGCGTGACGGGCTGGTTCGACACGCACCGCAGCCTGGCGGTGTCGCTCGTGTCGGCCGGCATGGGGATGGCGCCGATGACGATGTCGCCGCTGGCCGCGTGGCTCGTATCGACGCATGACTGGCGCACGTCGATGCTGCTCGTCGCCGCACTGGCGGCCGTCGTGATGATCCCGGTGTCGCTGCTGGTGCGCAGGGCGCCCGCGCTCGACCGCGCGCACGCGGCGCCTCAGCCTGCCGGCGCGCCCGCGGCGATGTCGGTCGCGGACGCGCTGCGCTCGCCGCAGTTCATGGTGCTGGTGCTGACCAATTTCTTCTGCTGCGCGACCCACTCGGGCCCGATCTTCCATACGGTCAGCTACGCGGTGACGTGCGGGATCCCGCTGATCGTCGCGGTGTCGATCTACAGCGTCGAAGGGCTCGCGGGCATGGGCGGCCGGATCGTGTTCGGCCTCCTCGGCGACCGCGTCGGCGCGAAGCGGATGCTGGTGGCCGGGCTGCTCGCGCAGGCGCTGGGCGCGCTCGGCTACTACTTCGTGCGCACGCTCGACGGGTTCTACGCGGTCGCGACGCTGTTCGGCTTCATCTATGCGGGCGTGATGCCGCTGTATTCGGTGCTCGCGCGCGAGAACTTCCCGCTGCGGATGATGGGCACCGTGATCGGCGGCTGCGCGATGGCCGGCAGCCTCGGGATGGCCGCGGGGCCGGTTGCCGGCGGCCTGATCGTCGATACGTTCGGCAGCTACGGCCGGCTGTACATCGGTTCGTTCGCGATCGGTCTCGGCGCGTTTCTGATCGCGATGATGTTCCGCCCGTTTGCGAAAGCGCGGCCGGAAACGTTAGCCGCGTGATCCGGCAACGGCACATCGACGCCTGCCGTTTCACCGGATTCGCGACACCCGTCCTGTGTCATCGCAGATAAAAACAGGGCCCGACACCGCTTGTATTTGCCGGTGTCCGGAAGGCGCTCCGCCTGCTGCGGCGCAGCAGAGCGGCAAGTGGCGCCGATCGGCACGTATGCGCCGCGATTCGGCCCCTAAAAAACACAATATCGAGCATATATTCGAAGGGCCTGTCATACCCGCGTCACCCTGCTAGAATTCGGCCTGCCGCATTGTTCCAATTGACTGATGAGATTGCTTGACGCCCTGGTCGAACAACGTATCGCCGCCGCCGCCGCGCGGGGCGAGTTCGACGATTTGCCGGGTACCGGCGCGCCGCAGGCGCTGGATGACGACCTGCTCGTGCCCGAGGAGGTGCGGGTGGCCAACCGTATCCTGAAGAACGCGGGCTTCGTGCCGCCGGCCGTCGAGCAATTGCGCGCGCTGCGCAACCTGCATGACGAAGTGCAGGCGGTCAGCGACCGTGCCGCGCGCTGCCGGCTGCAGGCGAAGATCCTGGCGCTCGACATGGCGCTCGAATCGCTGCGCGGCGGCCCGATGGTGATGCCGCGCGACTACTGCCGTCGCATCGCGGAACGCCTGTGCGAGCGCGGGCTCGACGAGATGCCCGCCGAAGCGGGGCCGATGTGACGTCCGACGCGCTGCACGACGCAGCCCGATCGGCGGCCGACGCGGCCGCTGAACCCGCCGCCCGGTCTCCTGCTCCCGAAGCTGCTCCCGTATCGGCGCGCGACCTGCATTTCATGCGGCTTGCGCAGGCCGCCGCGGAAGAGGCGCGCGCGGCCGGCGAAGTGCCGGTCGGCGCGGTGCTCGTGCGCGGCGACGAAGTGATCGCACGCGGCTTCAACCATCCGATCGGCGGGCACGACCCGTCGGCCCATGCGGAAATGGCCGCGCTGCGCATGGCCGCGCAAAATCTGCAGAATTACCGGATGCCCGGCTGCGAGCTGTACGTGACGCTCGAGCCGTGCCTGATGTGCGCAGGCGCGATCATGCATGCGCGCATCGCGCGGGTCGTCTACGGCGCTGCCGATCCGAAGACGGGCGCGTGCGGCAGCGTGATCGACGCGTTCGCGAATCCGCAGCTCAACCACCACACCGAAGTGACCGGCGGCGTGCTCGCCGACGAGTGCGGCGCCGCGCTGAAGTCGTTCTTCGCCGAGCGCCGTCGCGCGCTGCGCGAAGCACGGCTGGCCCGCGACGCCGAAACCGGCGCGTCATAGTCGCGCCGGCCGTGCCTGTCGCTCCGGGCGCGCACGGTTCCCTGAACCGAAGACGGTTCGGACCCTCTAAGCAGGTTTGACGACCCGACACCTTTCGCCATGTCCTTTCAGCCCGCCGCGTCCTACACCATTCGCCTGCTGGCGCCGTCCGGTTATCCGCACGATCCCGACGCGATCAATCGCGCGCTCGAACGCCTCAGCACCGCGCAGCAACGCATCGAGAACATCGAAGCGACGCAGCGGCGCTTCCAGCGTTTCGGCGGCACCGACGGCGAGCGGGCAGGCGACCTGAACCGTCTCGCCGATCCCGAGCGGCCGCTGCCGGACATCGCGCTTGCGGTGCGCGGCGGCTACGGTGCCGCGCGGATCCTGCACGGGCTCGACTATCGCGGGCTCGAGCGCAGGCTGCGCGACCAGCCGGTTGCGCTCGTCGGCCACAGCGACTTCACGGCGATCCAGCTCGCGCTGTACGCGAAGGCGCGCATCAAGACGTTCGGCGGCCCGATGCTGTCCGCCGATTTCGGCGCGGAAACGCCGAGCGATTTCACGATGCAGCACTTCTGGCAGACGCTGACGCAGTCGAGCACGACGATCATCGCCGAGGCGCCGCAGGTGCAGACCGTGAACGTGACGGGCACCTTGTGGGGCGGCAACCTTGCGATCCTCACGTCGCTCATCGGCACGCCGTTCATGCCCGACATCGAGGGCGGCATCCTGTTCATCGAGGACGTCAACGAACAGCCGTTCCGGATCGAGCGGATGATCTATCAACTGCACCTGTCGGGGTTGCTCGCGCGCCAGCAGGCGCTCGTGCTCGGACAGTTCACCGGCGCGCGGCCGTTCGAATACGACAACGGCTACGACATGCAGGCGATGATCGACCAGGTGCGCGAGGTGGTCGGCATTCCGGTCGTCACGGGGCTGCAGTTCGGCCACGTGCCCGACCTGCTGACGCTGCCGTTCGGCGCGCACGCGCAGCTGGTCGCGAATGCGCACGGTTTCCGGCTTACGCTGTCGGACTATCCGCACCTCGGCTGAAGCTGACACGGTTGATCGAAAGGCGGGGTTCCCGCCTTTTTCTTTATGTAATTGTGCAACTAACGGTCAAAAATTTCGGCGGGCACCGACAGAATCGTCACCGGGTTTTGCACCAGTATTGTCAACAAAATGTCCGAAAGGGTATACGGCGAGGACGGCCTCTGTCATGGCTTATAGGCTTGGTGTGCATGGATTTCGCGCATCCTGCACCGATTGTGGTCGCGCCCGTGCACGCCGATTGTGCGAAATTCCGGAAAAGAATTGTTGACAATCTTTATGTCCATCCTAGGATGAGGACCATCACACGATGCAGATCATGAACGAGGCCGATTCCCACCCGTCCGGTGCAGCCAGTCCCGAAGCGATCGCCGAGCGGATCCGCACGGCGATCCTCGAGCATCGGCTCGCGCCCGGCGCGAAGCTGACGGAGGCGCAGCTCTGCGACGTGTTCGGCGTGAAGCGCGGGACGATTCGCCAGGCGCTCGCGCAGCTCGCGACCGACAAGCTGGTCGAACTCGAACCGAACCGCGGTGCGTTCGTCGCGAGCCCGACGCTGCAGGACGTGCACGAGGTGTTCGAGATGCGCCGGATCATCGAGCTCGCCGTGGTCGAGCGGCTCGCGGCCGGGCCCGGCGCGAAGCGGCTGAAGGGCGTCGCCGCGCTGATCGACAAGGAACGCAAGGCGTTCGAGCGGCACGACTTCGCGGCATGGATCCGCCTGTCGGGCGAATTCCATACGGCGCTCGCCACGCTGATGGGCAATGCGACGCTCAGCGAGTGCCTCGAAGGGCTCGTCGCACGCTCGACGCTGATGTCGGCGCTGTACGAATCACACGGCCGCAGCCCGTGTTCGTGTGACGACCACGACGAGATCCTCGCCGCGCTGGAGGCGGGCGATCCGAAGCGGGCGGTGACGCTGATGGCGCACCACCTGCAGCATGTCGAACTGAAGATGCTGGACCGGCCCGCGCAAGGGCAGGTCGATTTGCGCGAAGTGTTCGGCGGCGCCTGAGCGGCGACGCGAACCCGGCCGCGCGCCACAGAACGAGAGCAATGCAGGCCTGCGGCGTTCGCCGCGGGCCGCTGGTCCGACTCCGGGCGACGATCCGGAGCGATATCGATGACGGTGGAGCGGCCACCCGGCCGCGTCAAGGAGAAGTCATGGCTCAGTTCAGTGTGGCGCACGACAGCGCCTATCCGGCGGAAGAAGGCGGCGAGGGCGGCGACCCGACGCTGCCGGGCGGTTACAGCGAACGTCTGTATAACGAAGATTTGGCACCCCTGAAGAATCAGACATGGGGCTCGTACAACATCTTCGCATTCTGGATGTCGGACGTGCACAGCGTCGGCGGCTACGTATTCGCGGGCAGCCTGTTCGCGCTCGGGCTGACGAGCTGGCAGGTGCTGATCGCGCTGATCGTCGGGATCGGCATCGTGAACCTGCTGTGCAACCTGATCGCGCGGCCGAGCCAGCAGATCGGCGTACCGTATCCGGTCGCGTGCCGCGCGACGTTCGGCGTGCTCGGCGCGAACGTGCCGGCCGTGATCCGCGGGCTGATCGCGATCGCGTGGTACGGCATCCAGACCTATCTCGCGTCGAGCGCGCTCGTGATCGTCGTGCTGAAGTTCTTCCCGCAATGGCTGCCGTACGCGGACGTCCACCGCTACGGCTTCCTCGGGCTGTCGGCGGTCGGCTGGGCCGGGTTCATGCTGCTGTGGGTGCTGCAGGCGTTCGTGTTCTGGAACGGGATGGAGACGATCAAGAAGTTCATCGACTTCGCGGGCCCGGCCGTCTATGTCGTGATGTTCATCCTCGCCGGCTACATGGTGTGGCGCGCGGGCTGGCGCAACATCGGCCTCAACCTCGGCGGCGTCAAGTATCACGGCGCGGAAGTGATCCCGGTGATGATCACGGCCGTGTCGCTGGTCGTGTCGTACTTCTCCGGGCCGATGCTGAACTTCGGCGATTTCTCGCGCTACTGCCGCTCGTTCGGCGACGTGAAGCGCGGCAATTTCTGGGGGCTGCCCGTCAACTTCCTCGCGTTCTCGCTCGTCACGGTGATCACGACGGCAGCGACCTTGCCCGTGTTCGGCGAACTCATCACCGATCCGGTCGAGACGGTCGGCCGCATCGACCATCCGACCGCGGTGATCCTCGGCGCGCTGACGTTCACGATCGCGACGATCGGCATCAACATCGTCGCGAACTTCGTGTCGCCTGCGTTCGACTTCTCGAACGTCGCGCCGCGGCTGATCAGCTGGCGCGCGGGCGGGATGCTCGCGGCCGTCGCGTCGATCTTCATCACGCCGTGGAACCTGTTCAACAACCCGGCCGTGATCCACTACACGCTCGACGTGCTCGGTGCATTCATCGGCCCGTTGTACGGCGTGCTGATCGCCGACTTCTACCTCGTCAAGCGCGGCCGGCTCGTGCGCGACGACCTGTACACGATGTCGGAGAGCGGCACGTACTGGTACACGGGCGGCGTGAATCGTCGTGCGCTCGCCGCGCTGCTGCCGGCCGCGGTGATCGCGGTCGTTTGCGTGATGGTGCCGGGCTGGCAGGGCGTCGCGAACTTCTCGTGGTTCATCGGCGCGGGGCTTGGCTTCGTGTTCTACCGGCTGCTCGTGAGCGCGAAGGCGTGAGGAGCATGCGATGAAGATCCGACTGATCAATCCGAATACGACGCAGCGGATGACCGACGCGATGGGTCGCTGCGCGCGCGACGTCGCGGCCGCGGGCACGGAGATCGTCGCGGTGAGCCCGCCGATGGGGCCGCCGTCGATCGAAGGGTATTACGACGAGGCGCTCGCGACGCCCGGGCTGCTCGCCGAGATCGCGCAGGGCGAGCGCGACGGCTGCGACGCGTACGTGATCGCGTGCTTCGGCGATCCGGGCCTCTACGCGGCGCGCGAGCTCGCGCGCGGGCCGGTGATCGGCATCGCCGAGGCCGCGATGCATGCGGCGAGCGTGCTCGCGCCGGGCTTCTCGGTCGTCACGACGCTCGCGCGCACCTGCGGGATGGCGTGGCACCTGGCCGAACGCTACGGGATGAAGCGGTTCTGCCGCAACGTGCGCGCGACCGACGTCGCGGTGCTCGAACTCGACCGGCCGGGGTCGGCCGCGCGCCGGATCATCGTCGACGAATGCCGGCGCGCGCTCGACGAGGACGGCGCCGACGCGATCGTGCTCGGCTGCGCGGGAATGGCCGAGTTCGCGCACGAGATCGAGCAGCAGATCGGCGCGCCGGTGGTCGAGGGCGTCACGGCGGCCGTCAAGTGGGCCGAGGCGCTCGTCGCGCTGCGCCTCGCGACCGCGAAGCGCGGCGACTACGCGCGGCCGCTGCCGAAGCGCTACGACGGCGCATTCGCCCGCTTCAGCCCGCCGGACGGGGATGCGGCGGAACCGGTCCCGAATTTGCCGCAACCGCACATACACACCGTGTGACATGCACTATCTGCGCCGCTGTATGGGCGCGTATGGACGTTTTCGCTACACTGGGCCGTCATCGCATCGGCCCGCGCGGCCGGCCTGCGGCACCCGCGCGGTCGATGCGAACCCATTATTTCAGCGAACTTTCGCCGTACTTCGAACCATGTCACTCGATCCCAACTATCCTCGCGACCTGATCGGCTACGGCCGCCATCCCGTGCAGGCGAACTGGCCGGGGCGCGCCCGCGTCGCCGTGCAATTCGTGCTGAACTACGAAGAAGGCGGCGAGAACTGCGTGCTGCACGGCGATCCGGGCTCCGAGCAGTTCCTGTCCGAAATCGTCGGTGCGGCCGCGTATCCGGACCGCCACATGAGCATGGAGTCGATCTACGAATACGGTTCGCGGGCCGGCGTGTGGCGCATCCTGCGCGAATTCGAGAAGCGCGGGATGCCGCTGACGGTATTCGGCGTCGGCATGGCGATCGAGCGTCATCCGGAGCTCGCGCGCGCGTTCGTCGAGCTCGGCCATGAGATCGCGTGCCACGGTTGGCGCTGGATCCACTACCAGAGCATGACGCCCGAACTCGAGGCCGAGCACATGCGTCTCGGGATGGAAGCGATCGAGCGCGTGACGGGCGAGCGCCCGCTCGGCTGGTATACCGGCCGCGACAGCCCCAATACGCACCGCCTGGTCGCGGAATACGGCGGCTTCCTGTACGACTCCGACAACTACGGCGACGACCTGCCGTTCTGGATGGACGTCGGGGTGTCGGGCGGCGGCACGTCGCCGCAACTGATCGTCCCGTACACGCTCGACACGAACGACATGCGCTTCGCGACGCCGCAGGGCTTCAACACCGGCGATCACTTCTTCGACTACCTGCGCGACGCGTTCGACGTGCTGTACGCAGAGGGCGACGAGGCGCCGAAGATGCTGTCGATCGGCATGCACTGCCGACTGCTCGGCCGGCCGGGCCGGTTCCGCGGGCTGCAGCGTTTCCTCGATCACATCGAGAAGCACGATCGCGTATGGGTGACGCGCCGTGTCGATATCGCGCGTCACTGGCGTGAACATCATCCGTATCAGCCCAATCATCGAAACGAAGGGAAAGCATGAAGGCGATGCGTTACACGTTGAATCAACTGAACACGATGGCGCCGAGCGCATTCGTCGCGGCGCTGTCGGGGATCTTCGAACATTCGCCGTGGGTGGCCGAGGTCGCCGCGGGCGAGCGGCCGTTCGCGAGCATCGATGCGCTGCACAAGACGATGTCGGGCGCGGTGGAAACGGGCGGCGAAGTGCGCCAGCTCGCGCTGATCAACGCTCACCCGGAGCTGGCCGGCAAGGCCGCCGTGCGCGGCGAGCTGACGGCCGAGTCGACGCGCGAGCAGAGCGGCGCGGGCCTCGACCAGTGCACGCAGGAAGAGTTCGACAAGCTGCTGACGCTGAACCGCACGTATCGCGAGAAGTTCGGCTTCCCGTTCATCCTCGCGGTGCGCGGCTATGACCGGCACGGCATCATCGCGAACTTCGAGTCGCGCGTGAATCATTCGCGCACCGAGGAACTGCGCGCGAGTCTCGACCAGATCTACCGGATCGCGCGCTTCCGCCTCGACGACCTGATCGACGCCTGACACCGCATTACGGCCTGCTGCGCCGCAGCGGCCCGATCGCATCACTGAAACAAGGAAACATCATGGCTGTTCCGCTTCTCGACCCCAACGCACCCGAATTCACGCGGCGCTACGTGAATCTTGCCGACCCGCGTCTCGGTGCGCAGGCGCTCGAAGCCAGCGACGATTTCTTCGCGCCGAAGGACCGGATGCTGAACCCCGAGCCGGCCGTGTTCATTCCCGGCAAGTACGACGACCACGGCAAGTGGATGGACGGCTGGGAGACGCGCCGCAAGCGCACGACGGGCTACGACTGGTGCATCGTCAAGCTCGCGCGCCCGGGCGTGATCAAGGGCTTCGACATCGACACGAGCCACTTCACCGGCAATTTCCCGCCGGCCGCATCGATCGAGGCCGCCTTCGTGGCCGACGGCGCGCCGACGCACGCGACCGAGTGGGTCGAGATCGTGCCGTCGACGACGCTGCAGGGCAACAGCCATCATTACGTCGAAGCGGGCGACGCACGCGCATTCACACACCTGCGCGTGAACATCTACCCGGACGGCGGCATTGCGCGCCTGCGCGTGTACGGCCAGCCGCAGCTCGACTGGGCCGGCGCGAGCGCGACCGAGCAGTTCGATCTCGCGGCGATGGAAAACGGCGGTTATGTCGTGGCCGCGAACAACCAGCACTTCGGCGTCGCGTCGAACCTGCTGCTGCCGGGCCGTGGCGTGAACATGGGCGACGGCTGGGAAACCCGCCGCCGCCGCGAACCGGGCAACGACTGGGCGATCATCGCGCTCGCGCAGCCGGGCGTGATCCGCAAGATCGAAGTCGATACCGCGTTCTTCAAGGGCAACTACCCGGACCGCTGCTCGATCCAGGCTGCGTACGTGTCGGGCGGCACCGACAGCTCGCTGATCACGCAGTCGATGTTCTGGCCGGTGCTGCTCGGCGAACAGAAGCTGCAGATGGACAAGCAGCATTACTTCGAAGCCGACATCGCGTCGCTCGGCCCCGTCACGCACGTGCGGCTGAACATCATTCCGGACGGCGGCGTGTCGCGCCTGCGCCTGTGGGGGACGCTCGACAAATGAAGACGCTGGTTATCGAACCGCTGACCAAGGAAGCGTTCGCGCCGTTCGGCGACGTGATCGAAACGGAAGGAGCGAAGCAGATCCCGATCAACCTCGGCACGACGATCCGCTTTCACGATCTCGCGAAAGTCGACGTGACCGATGAAGACGGCCGCACGCTCGTCAACCTGTTCCGCGGCCAGCCGCGCACGCTGCCGTTCGAAGTGAAGATGCTCGAGCGGCACCCGCTCGGCAGCCAGGCATTCGTGCCGTTGAACGACCAGCCGTATCTCGTCGTCGTGGCGCCTGCCGGCGATCTCGATCCGGCGAAGATCCGCGCGTTCGTGACGAGCGGCTGGCAGGGCGTCAACTATGCGAAGGGCGTGTGGCATCACCCGCTGATCGCGCTCGGCGGCGTCAGCGACTTCATCGTCGTCGATCGCGGCGGGGATGGCCTGAACCTCAACGAGCAGGACCTGCAGGAATCGCTGTGGCTCACCGACGAGGCGCTGCACACGCTGACGGCCTGAGTCGCCGCTGGCGTTTCTGCCATCGCATGTCGAAACCCGCGCAACTTGCGCGGTTTTTTTTATGTGTCGCGCGTTTCAGGTCGCCACAGCCTTGCGCGTGTCGCGCGAACCGTTGCCGCCGCGACGCCGGTTCGCGACCGGCGCATGCTGCGCCATCAGGTCGGCGATCCAGTCGACGAAGACGCGCACCTTCGCGCTGACGTGCCGGTTCGGCGGGAACGCGACGTACATCGGCATCGGTTCGAGCTGCCACGCTTCGAACAGCGGCACCAGTTCGCCACGCGCGCGATGCGCGGCAGCCATGTAGTCGGGCAGCCACAGAATGCCCAGCCCGGCGAGGCCGGCCTCGAGGTACGCATTGCCGTCGTCGACGGCGAGCACGTAGCGTCCGCGCACGTCGACGCGCTCGCCGTCGCATTCCATCGCAAACGGCAGCGCCTTGCCGGTACGCGCCCACAGGAAGCCGACGATCCGGTGATGCGTGTCTTCCAGTTCGTTCGGATGCGACGGCGTGCCGGCACGCGCGAGATAGGCCGGCGACGCGTACACGCCGAGCCGCAGGTCGCCGACGCGGCGCGCGACCAGCGAGCGGTCGGCCGGTTCGCCGCCGCGCACGACGCAGTCGACGCTCTCGCCGATCACGTCCACCACGCGGTCGCTGACGCCCATGTCGAGCTGGAGGTCCGGATAGCGCGCATGGAAAGCAGGCAGCGCGGGGATCAGGATCAGGCGCGCGAACGGGCTCGGCACGTCCACGCGCAGCCGCCCGCGGGGCGAAGCGGACGCGGCGGACAGGCTCGTTTCGGCATCGTCCATGTCGGCCAGCAGCCGCACCACGCGCTCGTAGTACGCAGCGCCGTCGGCCGTGACCACGACCTTGCGCGTCGTGCGGTTGAACAGCTTCACGCGCAACCGCGCTTCGAGCTGCTGCACCAGTTGCGTGACGGTGGTGCGGCTCATGTGCAGCGTCTCGGCCGCCTTCGTGAAGCTGCCGGCTTCCACTACGCGGGCGAACGCCTGCATTGCGTCGAATCGATCCATCGGGTCGGGGCTCCGCGTCGTCGGGAATTGTTTGGGCCGCACAAACAGTGTTGGGCAGGGTTGCCGGTTTATCCGCCGGGCAACGGTCCTTAAAGTGCCTTCATCGTTGATGCAGGGGCGGCTTCGCCCCACTGACTGATGGAGGTGTTGGATGGCAAAGCGTAGCGTAGTTTTCCCGCCCGGTCGCCGGGCGCTGTATGAGCGCAACCGCTATTCGCCGGCGCTGGGCTCGAACGGCTTCCTGTTCGTGTCCGGGCAGGTCGGCAGCCGCGACGACGGTTCGCCCGAGCCGGAGCTGGGCGCGCAGGTCCGCCGCGCGTTCGACAACCTGAACGCGGTGCTGCGTGCGGCCGGCTGCACGTTCGACGATGTCGTCGACGTGACGGTGTTCCTCGTCGACCCTGAAGCGACGTTCGAGCGGATCTGGGAGATCGTCCCCGAGTATTGGGGCGACGCGCCGCACCCGACGCTGACCGCCGTCGGCGTGACCTGGTTGTACGGCTTCCAGTTCGAGATCAAGGCGATCGCGCGGCTGCCGGAGCCTGTCGACGGGTGAGGTGGCCGGCAGCGTTTCGTGTCGGCGCACGTCACAGGGCGACGAGCGGCTCCTGCTCATACGCGCGATGCAGCAGCGCGGCGAACGACGGCGAGTCGGGCAGCGTCGCCGTGCCGAACCGGCGCACGGCGATACCGGGCGTCCACGAATTCATCACGATGGCGCCGGCCATCGAAGGAATATCGGCCGGCGTCAGTTCGCGATCGTGCTGCGCGACGCCGAGGCGCGCCAGTTGCCGGCGCACGATGCGCATCGTGACGCCGCCGAGCATGCCGGCCACCGGCCATATGACTGCATCGCCGGTCCAGAACGCCAGGTTCCAGATCGAGCCTTCGCTGATGCGCCCGTGGCGATCGGTGAACGCCGCATCGTCGAAACCCTGCGCGACCGCGCGGCGCAGGAAATGCGTCTTCGCGACTTCGCCGACGTGCTTGATGTCGGGCAGCACGCGCTCGTATTCGAAAAGCGCGAGGTCGAGCGGGCCGGCCGGCCCCGACGACGGCGCGGCGGTACGAACCAGCACGTCGAGTGCTTCGTCGTCGCGCGCCGCGACGAATTCGCCCGTCGTCGCATGCACGGTTGCGGTCAGCGACAGCGCCGACGGTGCGCGCTCGAGCGCGGCGCGCAGGAACGCGCGAATCCGCTCGTCGGGCAACGCCTGGCCGAACAGCGCGTTCGATGCATCGCGCAACCGCGCGAGGTGCAGGTCGAGGCCGCGCACGCAGCCGTCGCGCACCTGCATCGCGGTGAAATGCGCATGGCCCGCGAACGCCAGCGCGGCGAGCGCGTCTTGCGTGGCGGCCACGCCGTTGATCCGGGCGACGGACGGGAAAGGGGCAGCGGTCATCGGCGAATCTCCGGGTTCGGCCTCGGGCACGGGGCGGCTCGCGGCATCTTCAAGAAAACCTATTGTTTGCCGATTGATGGCGTGCTGAAAAACGAGTAGTTTTGCAACGGTCATCAAATTATTTTTGAAGATCGATGGAACGCATGTGGCCCGGTACGCGCGCGCTGAGAACGTTCGATGCGGCGGCGCGGCACCTGAATTTCTCGCGGGCGGCCGACGAGGTCGGGCTGACGCCGGCGGCGGTCAGCCACCAGATCAAGGAAATCGAGGCGCAGCTCGGCATCGAGCTGTTCATTCGCACGAGCCGCAGCATCCGGCTGACGCCGGCCGGCGTCGTGCTGGCCGGCGCGGCCGCCGATGCGCTGGCGGGCCTGCAGCGCGCGACTGCACGGGCGCGGCGCGCCGCGCGGGAACAGACGGAGCTTCGCGTGTCGGTCGGCGCGCGCTTTGCGACGCACTGGCTGCTGCCGCGCCTGCCGCGTTTCAGGGCCGCGCATCCGGCGTTCGAACTGACGTTCGACATCACCGACCGGTTGCGCGATTTCGATGACGACGACGTGGATGTCGCGATCCGCTTCGGCACCGGGCGTTATCGCGGCGCGTGCGCGCAGCGCCTGTTCGGCACGTCGGTCGTCGCGGTGTGCAGCCCGGCGCTGCTGTCGGCCGGGCCGCCGCTGCGCAAGCCGCGCGATTTGCTGCGCCACACGCTTTGCCATGTGGACTGCGAAGTCGACGGCATGATCTGGCCGCGCTGGTCGGCATGGATGGCCGCGGCCGGCGTCGATGGTTTCGACGACAGCCGGTGCGTCGCGTTTCCGGATTCGAGCCACGTCGTGCAGGCCGTGACGGACGGCGCGGCGGTCGGTCTCGCGGAGCCGCACATGATCGCGCGCGATCTCGCGGACGGACGCCTCGTGCGGCTGTTCGACGTGAGCGTCGCGCTGTCGCCCGAGGTGGCCTATCACGTCGTGTATCCGGAGCGGACGCAGGATGATCCGCGCATCGTCGCGTTGCGCGGCTGGCTCGCGGACGAAGTGGCAATGGTGGATGCGTAGTGCCATCGCCGCGCGTGCTATCGTGCCCGCATCGCCACCGCACGACGTCCGGTTCCGGGCGTGTTCCTCCGATGAGCCAACCTGAAAACGACCTCGCAATCCTGCTGCGCACGATGCAACCCGAGCTGCATCCGGGCGCGTACGCGTTCGTATCGCTGCCGACCGATGCAGACGTATCGTTATCCGAAACGATTGCGACGTTCCGCGAAGCGGAAGGCCTGACGGTCGTCGTCCGCGAGGAGGTGGCCTCACGTCGCGGCTGGCCCGTGCTGTTCCGCGCCGCGTGGATCACGCTGACCGTGCATTCCGATCTCGCGGCCGTTGGCCTCACCGCGGCATTCGCGCGGGCGCTCGGTGCGGCCGGCATCAGTTGCAACGTGATGGCCGCCGCGTACCACGATCATATCTTCGTGCCGTTCGACGACGGCCCGCGCGCGCTCGATGCGCTCGTCGCGCTCCAGCGCGACGCGATGGGCAGTTAGCGGGCGGCGCATTCGGAACAGGCAAAAAAACGGGCCCGTCACCGGGCCCGCGAACGGAGAGGATCGCGCCGGCAACCGGCGCACGACGGCTTACTTGACCGCGCCACCCTCGAACCAGGCGGCGAGCTTCGTCCGCTCGTCGTCGGTCATGTGCGTGACGTTGCCGATCGGCATCGCCTTCAGGCGCACGGCCTGTTCGTAGATACGCTGCGCGTTCTTCGACACTTCGTCCGGCGTGTCGAACATCACGCCCGCGGGTGCGCTGCCCATCAGCGTCGGCTTCGACGAGTGGCACTCGACGCAGCGCTGCTGCAGGATCGGCATGATGTCGTTGATCACGATCTTCGGCGCGTTCGCGGCTTGCGCTTCCGGTGCGACCGGCTTCGGCGTCGTCCACACCAGCGCGCCGGCCAGCAGCGCGACGCCGCCGATCGGCAGGTACCACAGCTGCTTGCCGCGGTGACGCATCACGAAGAACTGACGGATCAGCGCGCCGGCCAGCATGATCAGCACGAGCACGACCCAGTTGAACTTGTTCGTGTACGTCATCGCATAGTGGTTCGACAGCATCGCGAACACGACGGGCAGCGTGAAGTACGTGTTGTGCACCGAGCGCTGCTTGCCGCGCTTGCCGTAGATCGGGTTCGGCTCTTCGCCCTTGAGCATCTTGTCGACCATCTTGCGCTGGCCGGGGATGATCACGAAGAACACGTTCGCCGACATGATCGTCGCGAGCATCGCGCCGACGATCAGGTAGGCGGCACGGCCCGCGAAGATGTGGCACGCGAGGTACGCGGCGACGACGACGTAGAGGCCGACGCAGATGCCGAGCACGCGGTCGTTGGTGCCGAGGATGCGGCACAGCGAGTCGTAGACGATCCAGCCGGCGGCGAGGAAGCCGAGCGCGGACGCGACGGCGACCACCGGGCCCATGTCGAGCACGCTCTTGTCGATCAGGTAGGTGTTCGGCGCGAGCAGGTACAGCACGAAGAACAGCGAGAAGCCCGACAGCCAGGTCGTGTACGACGGCCACTTCGACCAGTGCAGGTCATCCGGCATTTCCGGCGGGGCGACCGTGTACTTCTGCATGTTGTAGAAACCGCCGCCGTGGACGTGCCACAGTTCGCCGAACACACCGCGCTTGCGCTGGTTCGGGTCGGTCGGCGGTTTCAGGCTGTTGTCGAGCGCGACGAAATAGAACGACTCGCCGATCCACGCAATGGCGACGATGACGTGCAGCCATCGCAGCGCGAGGTTCAGCCAGTCGGTGATGAAGCCTTCCATGAAACTCCTCCAGACTCAGATCGTTTGTCTTTGATGTGGGCGCCGATGCGTATGTCAGCTGCCGCGATAGGTGCTGTACGACCACGGCGACACGAGCAGCGGCACGTGGTAGTGCGAGCCGGTGTCGGCGATGCCGAAGCGCAGCACGACGCGGTCGACGAAACGGGGTTCGGGCACCTTCACGCCGAGCGACGCGAAGTAGTCGCCGGCATGGAACACGAGTTCGTATTCGCCGGCGGCGAGCGCGGCGCCTTCGAGCAGGGGTTCGTCGCAGCGGCCGTCGCTATTGGTCAGTACGGTCTTGATCGCGCGGCGCGATTCGCCGTCCAGCGCGTAGAGGTCCACCTTGAGTGCAGCGCCGGGACGACCGTGCGCCGTATCGAGTACGTGGGTAGTGAGCTTTCCCATTCGTTGCGTCCTTGTATGAATGCGAGGTTCGGCGGCGACTCGATCCATTGACTGTGCGGCGGATCGAGGCTCCACGTCACGTGGCTACATACCCGTCGGCGAGGTGAAGCGAGCGCCGTGCAGGCATTGTAAAAAGGTTCCCCGAGCAAATACGGGCGCGATATCAAAGATAATGCGCCGCGCATGAGCGGCTGTCGACGGCACGCCGACAGGGCTTCCAGCGGGCGTTTCGGGCCTCCGGCGGCAGGACGGACCCAGCGCGCGCGGCGTACCATATCGAATCCGTGAAGCGCGGTATTCCGGATCGCGCATTGTGTGCCGCGCGTGCTTGGGCGATCCTCCCGCCGTGCGCGTCGGCCTGTGGCCCGCGCGTACCCCGAAGACGGCGAGCACGCCGGGTAACCGGGCCAGGGCGTTCGAACGGACGCAGGCACCGGGGCGTGCCGCGAATCAGCGTTCGAACGGCTTTGTGACCACCCCCAGGATTCAGCCCCTGGGGGCAGACCGACGCGGAGAACGCATGAACCTCGAGCAGCACGCCGGCGCACGCGCGCCGAACGCATCCCCATCCCGCCCGAAAACCCTGTTGGTCAAGCACGCCGACGTGCTCGTGACCATGGACGACACGCGCCGCGAGCTGCGCGACGCAGGGCTCTATATCGAAGACAACCGGATCGTCGCGGTCGGCCCGACCGCCGAGCTGCCCGACACGGCCGACGAAGTGCTCGACCTGCGCGGCCACCTCGTGATCCCGGGGCTCGTGAACACGCACCACCACATGTACCAGAGCCTCACGCGCGCGGTGCCGGCCGCGCAGAACGCCGAGCTGTTCGGCTGGCTCACGAACCTGTACCGGATCTGGGCGCACCTGACGCCCGAGATGATCGAGGTGTCGACGCTCACCGCGATGGCCGAGCTGCTGCAGTCGGGCTGCACGACGTCGAGCGACCACCTTTACATCTACCCGAACGGCAGCCGGCTCGACGACAGCATCGGCGCCGCGCAGCGGATCGGCATGCGCTTCCACGCGAGCCGCGGCGCGATGAGCGTCGGCCAGCGCGACGGCGGGCTGCCGCCCGATTCCGTCGTCGAACGCGAACCCGACATCCTGCGCGACACGCAGCGCTTGATCGAGTCCTATCACGACGAAGGCCGCTACGCAATGCTGCGCGTGGTGGTCGCGCCGTGCTCGCCGTTCTCGGTGAGCCGCGAGCTGATGCGCGACGCCGCCGTGCTCGCGCGCGAGTACGGCGTGTCGCTGCACACGCACCTGGCGGAGAACGTCAACGACATCGCGTACAGCCGCGAGAAGTTCGGGATGACGCCCGCCGAATATGCGGAAGATCTCGGCTGGGTCGGCCACGACGTATGGCATGCGCACTGCGTGCAGCTCGACGATGCGGGCATCGGTTTGTTCGCGCGCACCGGCACGGGTGTTGCGCACTGTCCGTGCTCGAACATGCGGCTCGCGTCGGGTATCGCGCCGGTGAAGAAGATGCGTCTCGCGGGCGTGCCGGTCGGCCTCGGCGTCGATGGCTCTGCGTCGAACGACGGCGCGCAGATGGTCGCGGAAGTGCGGCAGGCGCTGCTGCTGCAGCGGGTCGGTTTCGGGCCCGATGCGATGACCGCGCGCGAAGCGCTCGAGATCGCGACGCTCGGCGGCGCGAAGGTGCTGAACCGCGACGATATCGGCGCGCTGAAGCCCGGCATGGCCGCGGACTTCGCCGCGTTCGACCTGCGCCAGCCGCTGTTCGCGGGCGCGCTGCACGATCCTGTTGCGGCGCTGGTGTTCTGCGCGCCGTCGCAGACGGCGTACACGGTGGTGAACGGGAAGGTGGTGGTGCGGGAAGGGCGGCTGGCGACGCTCGATCTGCCGCCCGTCATCGAACGCCATAACGCGCTCGCGCAGGCGCTCGTCGAGGCATCGCGCTGAGCGAAGCCTGAAGAAGCGAGTCGGCGGCCGCCTTGCCGGGCGTGCCGCCGGCCGTCGCCGTGTTGCGCCGCGACGGCGCGGGCGGCGCGTGCCGTTACGCCTCGATCAGCGTGCGGGTGGCTTCGGCGACGAGGCTGCGCAGCCAGCGCACTTCGTCGGAGTAGTGGCAGCGCTCGTGCCACAGCTGGTAGTACTGCATCGGCGGGAAGTCGAGCGGCGCCGGCACGACCGACAGCGGCAGGAACTTCGCGTAGTGATCGGCGAACAGGCGCGTGGTGGTGAAGATCAGGTCGGACTTCACGAGCACGTACGGCGCGAGGTTGAAGTACGGCAGCGTGACGACCACGTGGCGCTTGAGCCGTTCGCGCGCGAGATGCACGTCGATCGCGCCGCGCTGGCCGACCGAGTACGGCGTCGGCGCGAGATGCGGCGCGTTCAGGTACTGGTCGAGCGTGAGCCCGCCGCGCTTCGCGAACGGGTGCGTGTTGCTCATCAGGCAGACGATTTCGTCGACGAACAGGTTCGACAGGTGCAGTTGCTCGGGTGGTTCGGGCCAGTTGCCGACGACGATGTCGAGCTTGCCGTCTTCCAGCGCGAGTTCGTAATCGAACGCGGGGCCGAGCGAGTGAAACTCGAGCGTCGCGTTCGGCGCGGCCAGGCGGAAGCGCTCGACGACGGTCGGCACGAACAGCACGTTCAGGTAGTCGGGGCAGCCGATCCGGTAGCAGCGGATCGACGTGGCCGGGTCGAAGTTGTGCTGCTGGAACTTGATGCGCTCGATTTCACGCAGTGCGTTCTGCACGGGCTCGAGCAGACGCAGCCCGTATTCGGTCGGCACCATGCCGGATTTGCCTCGCACCAGCAGCGGGTCGCCGGTGATGTCGCGCAGTCGCCGCAGCGCGGCGCTGATCGCCGGTTGCGACTGGTTCAGTTTGACGGCCGCGCGCGTGACGCTGCGCTCCATCAACAAGGTGTGCAAGACGCGCAAGAGGTACGTGTCGATCGCCTCGCGTTGCTGACTCATGATTTCTCCGGGTTATATGTCTGGGCTGATCGAGGGGTACTGTGGGTATATCGTTTTTAATATGAACGAAAGTCAGCGTCAAGAGATGGATACCCGCAGGCACCCGCCGGCCGGGCCTGAACAAGGGGCCTGAACGGGGTGGAAGGCGGGTTGTGCGGCGCCGCGCGGATGCGCATGGCGCGCATCCGGATCGCGGCGCGGCGTGTGACGCGGCGTGCGCGTCAGTCGTCGATGCGCATGCCGACCTTCAGCGTGACCTGCCAGTGAACGACCTGGTCGCCTTCGATGTGGCCGCGCGTTTCGGTCACCTGGAACCAGTGCAGGTTGTGCAGCGTCTTGCCCGCTTTCGAGATCGCGTTGCGGATGGCGTCGTCGCTCGATTGCTGCGACGAACCGGTCAGTTCGATCATCTTGTACACGTGGTCGCTCATGATGCGCTCCCTGGGATATCGACATATATCGTCGGTGCAGGTCGCGGTCCAGAAGCTGCGCCGCGCGTGCCCGGCTTCTTGAGTGATAGGTATGATGAGCGGCAAGTGCAACCCATATCGGAGACGAGGAACATCGTGGAAGTCGGATTTTGCGGACCGGGATTGATGGGCGCGCCGATGATTCGTCATTTGCTGGCGGCCGGGCATCGGGTCAGCGTGTGGAATCGCTCGCGCGACAAGGCCGAGGCGCTCGTGAAGGACGGCGCGCAGGTGGTCGGCACGCCGCGCGAGCTGGCTGAATGCGTCGATACGGTATTCGTGTGCGTGCTCGACGGGCGCGCGGTCGGCGACGTCGTGTTCGGCGAGCACGGGCTGCTTTCCGGCGATGCGGCTTCGCGCCGCCTGCAGCGCATCGTCGATCATTCGAGCATTCCGCCTGCCGCGACGCGCGACTACGCGGCGCGTGCGGCCGCGCTCGGCGTCGGCTGGGTCGATGCGCCGGTGTCGGGCGGCGTGCCGGGCGCGCAGGCCGGCACGCTCGCGGTGATGGCCGGCGGCCGCGCGGCCGATCTCGACGCGGTGCGGCCGCTGATCGGCACATACGCGTCGCGCATCACGCACATGGGCGACGCGGGCGCGGGCCAGACGGCGAAGCTGTGCAACCAGGCGATCGTCACCGCGACGGTGACCGCGATCGCCGAGGCGGTCGGCCTGGCGCAGGCGAGCGGCATCGACGCCGCGCGCCTGGCCGAGGCGCTGGCCGGCGGCTGGGCCGATTCGGTGCTGCTGCAGACGTTCGTGCCGCGCATGACGTCGGGCGGCCATCCGCCGATCGGCGCACTCGGCACGTTCCAGAAGGATGTCGATGCGATCGCCGACGCGGCGCGCGACACGGGCGCGGTGATGCCCGTGTCGGCCACCGTGCAGCAGGTGTTGCGGCTCGGCGCCGCGCAGGGGCTCGCCGGCGCCGATTTCGCCGCGTTCATCGACATCGTGCGGCCCGGCAACGGGCGTCAGCAGCCCGCGTGACGTAAACGCGGGGCGCATGAATGGCAGATGGGCCGCCCGGAGGCGGCCCATCGAATGACTGGCGGTTCAGCCGAGGGAGCGTGGTGTCGTGTCGCCGGCGTTCTGTCGACCGAGCCCGCCGCGCAGGCTCGCTTTCGTGCCTGCACCAAACTCGGGCAGGATGCGCGCGCGCGCCCGGCTCGCGAATACCAGGAAGCCGAAGCCGTTCGCTTCGTACCAGTACCCGCCGTTTTCGAGGCCGTCCAGCGGCTGCTCGAGCGCGTTGGCGATCGATTCGATGCAGCGCTTGCGCAGCTCGGCGATGGCCGGATAGGGCGGCTGTGCGCCGCGCACGCTGCACAGGAGCACGTCGAGGCCGGGCAGCACATGCGCGTAGAGGACGGGTTCGTCCTGCGCACGGGCGCGGGCAATCTTGGTGTCGAGCTGGGCGAAAGGTTTCGAGTGGCGCAAAACCGCAAGGAATGACTCCTGGCCATCCTGTTGGGCACGCCGACGTTTTTTCGGGAAGGACATAAACACTCGCCTCAAAAACAATTGCAAGAAATGCGGCACTTTCATGCGACCCACTCCCGGCTATGTACGCCGCATGTCGATCCTTTATAGCACACGAAAATGCTGCATTCGTGCAGTACGACGATCAATGTCTCCCGTCGACCTGCTCGCCATGATCGACACAGCCAGCGTCTTGGCGCCCGTACTGTCGTTTAGTCTCCATCATAGACCTGCTTTCCCCGCACGTGCATTCGCGCGTCACAAAAAAGTGAGATAGGCCGCATGCGGCGGGCGGTGCACGGCGCGCGCAATAAAAAAGGCCCGCACGGGGCGGGCCTGGCAGGCGGGGCGCCCGGCGCTCAGCGCTGCTTGAGCGAATCGCGGATCTCGCGCAGCAGCACGGTGTCTTCCGGCGTCGCGGCCGGCGCGGCTTCGTCCGGCTTGCGCAGCTTGTTGATGAATTTCACCATCAGGAAAATGATGAACGCGAGGATCACGAAATTGATCGCCACCGTGATGAACGAGCCGTAGCCGAACGCGGCGACGCCGGCGGTCTGCAGGTCCTTGAACGAATCGGGATTACCCTTGAACGTCGGGGGGATGGTGCCGAGCAGAACGAACTTGTTCGAGAAATCCAGACCGCCGGTCAGCAAGCCGATGACCGGCATGATGAGATCTTTCACGATCGAGTCGACGATCTTCGAGAACGCGCCGCCGATGATCACGCCGACGGCGAGATCCATCACGTTGCCCTTGACGGCGAACTCCTTGAATTCCTTGATGATGCTCATGAGCGGCTTTCTCCTGGTTGAGGCGAAGGGAGGCGTGCCGCGACGCGCAGGGATGCATTGCGTCGAATGAGGGTCGGTGGCACGCCGATGGCCGCATGATAGCGAACGCTCCCCATTGCCGGTAGTCCATCTTGAAATGATTGACAAATCCGCGCGTCGGCGCGGCCGGTCATGCAGGGGGGAGCGTGGCGTGCGTTGCAGCGCGTCGCGTCGTGCATCGACGCGCCGCGCAAGGTCAGGTGTTGTCGTCCGTCCAGCCGTCGTCGTTGCTGCCGAGATCGACGTTGCCGCTGCCGCCGTCGCTCCAGTTCGACGCGTCGCCGCGACCGAGGTCGAAGCCCGGGTCGGTTTCCTGCCGGCGTCGCTCGCCGTCGACGATCACGTCGCGTTCGACCACGCGTTCGCGGCCGCCCGACATCGCCTCGCCGAGCAGCACGCCGGTCAGCAGCCCGCCCATCCCGCCGCCGAAACCGCCGCCGCCTTGCTGGATCACGACAGGCGGCTGCTGTTGCGGGTAGGGCTGTTGCGGATACGGCTGGCCCTGCGCGCCCGTCATGCGATCGGCTTCCTGCGCGTACACGGAGCCGCTGCCGTTCGCCGGCGGCGCGGGTTGCGCGGCCGGATCGGGGCGGCCTTCGACGCGTGCCTTTAGGCTGGCATGACGCTGTTCGAGTTCGTCGACGCGATACGGCGGCACCGGATTCTTGCCGTTCGACAACGCCTCGACGAGCGTGCGCGCGTCGGTCTCGATCGCTTCGAGTTCGCCCATGAGCGCCGCGGCGCCGGGCGCCGTCGACAGCTTCGCGTCGAGTTTCAGCGGACGGATGTCGTTCAGCACGTCGGTCGCCCGCTTGAGCTGCGTGCGGCGTTCGTCGTCGGCGCGGCTGTTGTCGGCCGTGCGTGCGCGCCGCAGCGTCCAGCGCAGCACCAGCGCGATCACCGCGACGATCAGCCCGAGGCCGATCCACATGCCGGTCGACGGGCCGTGTTTTTCGGCGGGCACGGCGGGCGCGAGCGACGACTGCAGCGTGCCGGCCTGCGTGGCCGACGGCGTGTTGCCGCTTATGCGCGCGGCGTCGGCGCGAATGCGCGACTCCGTCTGCGCGAAGCGCGACGCGTCGGTGAAGCGCAGTTGCGGATCGAGCGACTTCGCACGCTGCAGTTGCGTGAGCGCGTCGGACGCGCGGCCTTCGCGGTCCAGCACCTGCGCATACAGGTAGCGCGCGTGCGCGTTGTTCGGATGGGCATCGATGACTTGCGACAGCTGCGTGTCGGCTTGTTGCCAGTTGCGCTGCGCGATCGACTGCTCGACCTGCTGCAGCGACGGTACCGCAAACGCGGCGGACGACAGCAACATCAGCGAGAGGCCGAGTGCGGCGAGAGATTTCTTCATGGTCGAACCGGGCGCAGGCGCCCGTCTCCTGACGATCGGTTCGCGCCGCGCGCCCGGGCGGGCCGCGGCGCGGTTGCCCGCGGTTGCCGTTACTGCGCGGGCGTGTCGAGCTGCTTCTTCAGCGCGGCGAGGCGATCCTCGACCGACGGGCCCTTGTTCAGCGCGGCGAGCTTGTCGTCGAGCGCCTTGCCGCTCGACGCGTCGGCCGAGTTGAGGCGCGCGTCCGAGCGTGCGTTCTGCAGCGCGACCTTGTCCTCGAGCTTCTGGAAATCCTCGGACAGGTTCTTGCCGCCGATGCCGCCCAGGGCGCTGGCCGCGACATCCTTCGCCTGCGCGATTTCCTGCTTGGCTTGCAGGATGTTCGAGCGCGCGTTCAGGTCGTTGCGGCGCTGACGCATGTCGGCGATCTGCCCCTTCAGCTTGTCGACCGACGGTTCGAGCGTCGTCAGCTCGGCCGCGAGCGCGTCGCGCTCCGCTTCCGCGTTCGACTGCGCGGCCAGTGCCTCGCGTGCGAGCGCTTCGTCGCCGGACTGCAGCGCGCGCTTCGCGCCGTCTTCGTACTTCTTCACCTTGTCGTCGGCCGCATCGCGCTTGCTACGCTGGGTCGCGACCTGTGCCTCGATCTCGATCAGCGAATTCTCGGCACGGCCGATGCTGTCGTCGAGCTCCCGCACGATCTGCCGTGCGTCGCGCGACGGATCCTGTACCGAATCGGCAGCATCGTTCAGCAGGCCTTTGATCGTGCGCGAAACAGAGTCGAAAAGCGACATGAAATCCTCCGTGGTTGAAAGGCGCCGCGTGGCCGCGGCAGTGCCCGCCGCGAGCCGGTTGCGACCCGCGTGAGCCGGCGGATATTACACCACCGGTTCACTTAAATACGGCTTAAACGCTGGAGTTCAAGCGGCTTGCGTATCAGGATGCCAAACCTTTCGCGATTGAAAGAAAATCGGCCGCGCGCGCCATATTGCGTGTCCATGATAGGCCGAGGATGCCGACAATACGTTCCGCAAATCACGGCGTTGCGGGGATTTTTACAAAAAATCGCGAAGTCACCCGGTCGATTTCATTAAAATGCGCTGTCACGTCGCGGGAACGGATCGCCGCGCGGCGGGGTCTGTCGACGTGACAGTGCATCTCGATGCACCCGCTCTGATCCATCCGCTTGCATTTCCGCATGCGTCCGAGGGCGCCACGTACGCCCGCCATTCCGACATGCCAATTATCAAACGACCGCCTTCTCCTTCCGACAGGAACGAACCCCACTACACGCTGCGCCGTTCGCCGTCCGGAGCCTATTACCCCGATGACGACGATCGCGACCATCGCAACGACGACCGCCGCGCACAGCGCAGCGGCGGCGGCGGGGGCCGTCGCTCGTTCGGCTCGCGCGTCGCGCTGTGGTTCGTCGGCCTGTTCGTCACGCTGGCGATCGTCGGCGCGTTGATCGTCGGCTACGCGCTGGTCGTGATGGCGCCGCAACTGCCGTCGCTCGATGCGCTGACCAACTACCAGCCGAAGGTGCCGCTGCGCGTGTTCACGGCCGATCACGTGCTGATCGGCGAGTTCGGCGAGGAGCGCCGCAGCCTCGTGCGCTTCCAGGACATTCCCGACGTGATGAAGAAGGCCGTGCTCGCGATCGAGGACTACCGCTTCTACGAGCACGGCGGCGTCGACTTCGTCGGCATCCTGCGGGCGGGCGTCGCCGACCTGATGCACGGCGGTGCGCGCCAGGGCGCGAGCACGATCACGATGCAGGTCGCGCGCAACTTCTTCCTGTCGAGCGAGAAGACCTACACGCGCAAGATCTACGAGATGCTGCTCGCGTACAAGATCGAGAAGGCCCTGACGAAGGACCAGATCCTCGAGCTGTACATGAACCAGATCTATCTCGGCCAGCGCTCGTACGGCTTCGCGGCCGCTGCGCGCGTGTACTTCGGCAAGGACCTGAAGGACATCACGCTCGCGGAAGCGGCGATGCTCGCGGGGCTGCCGAAGGCGCCGTCCGCGTATAACCCGGTCGTCAATCCGAAGCGCGCGAAGGTGCGCCAGGAATACATCCTGAAGCGCATGCTCGAGGTCGGCTACATCACGCAGCCGCAGTACGACGCGGCCGTGAAGGAAGAGCTCCGCGTGCGCACGCCGGGCAACCAGTACGCGGTGCACGGCGAGTACGTCTCCGAGATGGTGCGGCAGATGATGTACCAGCAGTACAAGGACGAAACCTATACGCGCGGGCTGACCGTCACGACGACGATCAACTCGGCCGACCAGGAAGCGGCGTACCAAGCCGTGCGTCGCGGCATTCTCGACTACGAGCGCCGCCACGGCTATCGCGGGCCGGAAGCGTCGATCAACCTGCCCGCGGCCGGCGACGACCGCGACGAGGCGATCGACGACGCGCTCGCCGATCACCCGGACAACGGCGACCTGCAGTCGGCAGTCGTGCTGTCGGCCTCGCCGAACGCGGTCGAGGTGCAGTTCGTCGGCGGCGCGACGACGACGATCGGCCCGGCCGGGCTGCGCTTCGTGTCGGCCGCGCTTGGGGCTCGTGCGAACGACGCGCTGCGCATCAAGCCGGGCTCGATCGTGCGCGTGCTGAAGGACGGCAAGACGGGTTGGCAGGTCGTACAGTTGCCGCAGGTCGAAGGCGCGCTCGTCGCGATCGCGCCGCAGGACGGCGCGATACGCTCGCTCGTCGGCGGCTTCGACTTCAACAAGAGCAAGTTCAACCACGTGACGCAGGCATGGCGGCAGCCGGGCTCGTCGTTCAAGCCGTTCATCTATTCGGCGTCGCTCGACAAGGGCATGGGGCCGGCGACGATGATCAACGACGCGCCGCTGTACTTCCCGCCGAGCGTGCCGGGCGGTACCGCGTGGGAGCCGAAGGACGACGACCAGCCGGACGGCCCGATGACGATGCGCACCGGCCTGCAGCGTTCGAAGAACCTCGTGTCGATCCGGATCCTCGCATCGATCGGCACGCAGTATGCGCAGCAGTACGTGACGCAGCGCTTCGGCTTCGATCCCGCGAAGACGCCGCCGTACCTGCCGATGGCGCTCGGCGCGGGCCTCGTGACGCCGCTGCAGCTCGCGACCGGCTACGCGGTGTTCGCGAACGGCGGCTACAAGGTCGATCCGTACCTGATCGCCGAAGTCGACGACGCGCGCGGCCAGCCGCTGCAGAAGTCGCAGCCGGTGATCGCGGGCAGCACGGCGCCGCGCACGATCGAAGGCCGCAACGCGTACGTGATGAACAGCCTGCTGCATTCGGTCGCGACGGCCGGCACGGGCGCGGGTAGCAACGCACTGGGCCGCAGCGACCTGCAGGGCAAGACGGGTACGACGAACGACGCGAAGGACGGCTGGTTCGCCGGCTACCAGCAGTCGCTCGTCGCGGTCGCGTGGATGGGCTTCGACCAGCCGAAGAGCCTCGGCAGCCGTGAATTCGGCGCGCAGCTCGCATTGCCGATCTGGGTGAACTACATGCGCACCGCGCTGAACGGCGTGCCGGAGCAGCAGATGCCGATGCCGGACGGCCTGACCTCGATCGACGGCGAACTGTTCTATGCGGATCGCACGCCGGGCAACGGCTTCGTCGCGAATGTCGACATCAACCCGGCCGAGAATGCGATCAGCGCGAACGACGCACTCGGCTCGGCCGGCGCGGCAGGGCTCGCGCCGCCGCCTGTCACGGCGCAGGAGAAGCAGCAGATCATGGACATGTTCGAGAACAAGTAAGCGGTACGCTGCTGTTCCGGTATGCGACGGGCGCCTTCGGGCGCCCGTTTTTTTTGCGCGGTGCCGGCAGCGGGAAAAGCGGAATCAGAACGACGCGCAGGTCGGCGCAAGCGTCATGCCGACCGATTGCTGCCGGAATCGCTGCACGTACGCTTGCCGGACCGCGGCGAGCCGCGCATGCGTGTCGGGCGTATCGTCGGCAACGATACGGATCACGAAGCTGTCTTCGCGTGTGATCCCGCCGGTCGCGCGGTCGCGCCACTGGCCGTGCGTGTCCCAGTAGGTGAGGCCGTCGGGGAAACGCGGCGTGACCGTGTCGGCGAGGAATGCGGCGCGTTCCGCATCGGTAACGGGGCCGCGCCCCGCGATGTCGCGCCCGAACAGCAGGTCGGCCTGCAGCATGCGGCTTTCGCCGGGCTGCGTGCAGGCCGGCTGCGCGCTGACGACGGGCGAGGGCGGCGCCGCGCAACCGGCGAGCAGCGCTATTGCCACGGCGGCGATCAACGGCCGCGCGCGGTGCCGCCACATTGCAGCCCATGGCGGCCGCATCTGCCCAATTCGTGTCGATCGACCTTCGCGCGCGCAAAACGCTGCGCGCTCAACCACTTGCGTGCTTGTCCGGCGGGTTATCAACAGGGCTGTCAACATAATCTGGGGATAACCCTAGGTTTGTCCACGTGCGCCCGGCGCGCGGTCAGTGCTGCAGTTTCGCGTGCGCGAGATGCATGCCGAGCGTGCCGGGGTCGGTGTTCGTGCCCGACAGCAGCACGCCGACGCGCTTGCCCTGCAGCGTTTCGCGCAGCGGGCCGAGCAGCGCGGCGAGTGCGGCGGCGCATGCCGGTTCGACCGACAGCTTCAGGTGCGAGAACAGGAACAGCATCGCGGCGCGCAGCGCGTCGTCGGACACGGTGACGATGCGGTCGACGTGGCGCCGGCACAGCTGGTAGCTGTATTCCTCGGTATGCGGTGCCATCAGCGAATCGGCGATCGTCTGCATCGCGCTCATCTTGATCGTGTGATTCGCGGCGAAGCTGCGGCTCATCGCGTCGGCGCCTTCCGGCTCCACGCCGTACACGTGCACGCGCGGATTCGCGAGCCGCAGCGCGGTCGCCATGCCGGCCGCGAGCCCGCCGCCGCCGATCGGCACGATCACCGCGTCGAGGTCGGGCGTCTGCGTCGCCCATTCGTAGCCGAGCGTCGCGGTGCCGAGGATCGTGTGATAGCCGTTGAACGGATGGATGAAGAAGCGGCCTTCCTCGGCCTCGATCCGCCGCACGAGATCGAACGCCTGCGATGCGCTGCCCGCGAGCACGACTTCCGCGCGGTACTGTTTGCACTGCGCGATGCGCGTCGGGCTTGCGGTATGGAACATCACCACCTTCGCGCTGCTGCCGAGCCGCATCGCCGCATACGCGACGGCCGCCGCATGATTGCCGGCCGATACGCACGTGACGCCGGCATTCTTGCGTGCCTCGTCGAGTGCGAGCAGGTTCGTGAATGCGCCGCGCGCCTTGAAGCTGCCGCTCACCTGCAGCAGTTCGAACTTGAAGTTGACGTGCGTGCCCTCGAGGGACGGCAGGTCGGCGCGTTCGAACACGGGCGTGCGCGCGACCCAGGGCGACAACGCGAAATGCTGCGCGGCGATTTCGTCGAGCGTCGGAATCGGCTCGCCGTCGATCGTCGTATGGGCAGTGCCCTGTTGGTCAGTCGACATGACGTGGCGGGTGGCGGAGTGGGCCGGCCCGCACACGCGGGCCGGCGTGGCGGGAGGCAGTCAGTGCGCGTCGACCGACATGCTGCGGATGAACTTGCGCAGGAACTGCTCGCAGCCGGCGAGCTGCGCGAGCTCGACATATTCGTTCGGCTTGTGCGCCTGCTCGATGTTGCCGGGCCCGCACACGACGCTCGGGATGCCCGCGCGTT
Organism: Burkholderia pyrrocinia; assembly: GCF_001028665.1. Lineage (NCBI taxonomy): Bacteria > Pseudomonadati > Pseudomonadota > Betaproteobacteria > Burkholderiales > Burkholderiaceae > Burkholderia > Burkholderia pyrrocinia. Next base: position 3,497,662 of record NZ_CP011503.1, on the reverse strand, counting down.
CGAACAGGCCGGCCTCGGTGCCGTACGCGACCTTGCGCTTGTCCTGGTCGGCCGTCAGCGCGCGCACGAGCTGCGTGATCGCGGCCTGTTCGGTCGCGTCGAGCCCGGGCGCCGCGGCGATCTTCGAGAACTCGATCGCGGCATTCGGATGCTCGCGAAGCATCTGCGGCAGCAGCGTTTCCTGCGCATACGCTTCGATGCGCGTGAAGATCTGCTCGGGATCGAGCGTCGGCAGGTTGCGGAACTCGAAGTCGAACCGGCATTCGGCCGGCACCGTGTTGATTGCGTTGCCGCCCTGGATCGTGCTCGTCTGCGCGGTCGTGAACGGCACGTCGTACAGCTCGTCGAACGGGCCTTCGGCGCGAAAGCGCTCGGCGATGTCGCGGATGTGGCAGATCAGGCGCGCCGCGTACTCGATCGCGTTGAGCCCCTTCGGCGTCAGCGACGAATGCGCCGCGTGGCCGCGCACGCAGCAGCGGTACGCGTTGATGCCCTTGTGCGCGATGATCGGCCGCATGCTGGTCGGCTCGCCGACGATGCAGCCGGACGGTTGCACGCCGCGCTTGACGAGATCGGCGATCATCAGCGGCGCGCCCGCGCAGCCGATTTCCTCGTCGTAGGACAGCGCGAAATGGATCGGCTTCGCGAGCTTCGACGCCTGCATCTCGGGCAATAGCGCGAGCGCTGTGCCGATGAAACCCTTCATGTCGCAGGTGCCGCGACCGTACAGGCGGCCGTCGCGGATTTCAGGTGCGAACGGGTTGCTGTCCCATTGCTGGCCGTCGACCGGCACGACGTCGGTATGCCCCGACAGCACGATGCCTCCGTTCGTCGAGCCGTCGTGCGCGGGCACCGTCGCGAACAGGTTTGCCCAGCCTTCGCGCGGATCGTGCGTGATCGTCGACGCGATGCCTTGCGCGGCGAGCGCGTCGCGCACCGTTTCGATCAGGCCGAGATTCGGCACGCGGCTCGTCGTGTCCATCGACACCAGTTGCTTGACCCAGGGCAGGCTGACCAGCGATGCGTCGCCTTGGGTTGCGGCGGACGGCGCCGTCGCGTCGAGAGTGGACATGGCAAAACTCCGTCTGATGAATGGGAAAATCATACTCAAAAACGCGTCGGCCCGCCTGCGCCGGGCGCGATGCGGTGCAGCATCGCCGCCCCGTCAGCGCGCCGCGGCGGCCGCTCCCTGCTTCGGCGCGAGCGCGCGCAACGTTTCCTTGATCGTCGACACGCGGATCGCGAGATCGGGCGAGCGCGTTTCGATGCGCAGCTTGTCCTGGCCCGCGAGCTTGATGTGCCGGTGTTTCTGCACCATGTCGATGATCCGCATCGGATCGATCGGCGGATTCGGCTCGAACTGCAGCCCGATCGCGGCCTCGCTCGCGTCGATCTTCACGATGCCGAGCGGCTTCGCGGCGATGCGCAGCCGGTGCGTCTCGACGAGTGCGTGCGCCTGCGGCGGCAGCTTGCCGAAGCGGTCGATCAGTTCCTCCTGGATGCCGTCGATCGCGTCGCCGTGCTCGCAGTTCGCGAGACGCTTGTACAGCGACAGCCGCTCCTGCACGTCCGCGCAGTAGTCGGCCGGCAGGATCGCGGGCGCATGCAGGTTGATTTCCGTCGTCGCGGCAAGCGGCGCGGTGAGGTCGGGCTCCTTGCCGTTCTTCAGCGCCTTCACCGCGTCGTTCAGCATGTCCGTATAAAGCTGGAAGCCGATCTCGTGGATCTCGCCCGACTGCTTGTCGCCGAGCACCTCGCCGGTGCCGCGGATCTCGAGGTCGTGCATCGCGAGATAGAAGCCCGAGCCGAGTTCCTCCATCTGCTGGATGGCCTCGAGCCGCCGCTGCGCCTGCTTGGTCAGCGCCTGCGGATCGTGGACCAGCAGGTACGCATAGGCCTGATGATGCGAGCGGCCGACGCGGCCGCGCAACTGGTGGAGCTGCGCGAGGCCGAACTTGTCCGACCGGTGCATGATGATCGTGTTCGCGCTCGGCACGTCGATGCCGGTTTCGATGATGGTCGTGCACAGCAGCACGTTCGCGCGCTGCGCGACGAAATCGCGCATCACGCGCTCGAGCTCGCGCTCGTGCATCTGGCCGTGCGCGATCACGATGCGCGCCTCGGGCACGAGTTCCTCGAGCATCGCCTTGCGGTTCTCGATCGTCTCGACCTCGTTGTGCAGGAAATACACCTGGCCGCCGCGCTTCAGCTCGCGCAGCATCGCCTCGCGGATCACGCTTTCCTCCTCGCGGCGCACGAAGGTCTTGATCGCGAGCCGCTTTTGCGGCGCGGTTGCGATCACCGAGAAATCGCGCAGCCCTTCGAGCGCCATCCCGAGCGTGCGCGGGATCGGCGTCGCGGTGAGCGTCAGCACGTCGACTTCCGCGCGCAGCGCCTTCAGCGCTTCCTTCTGGCGCACGCCGAAGCGGTGCTCCTCGTCGATGATCACGAGGCCGAGGCGCTTGAACTGCACGTCCGACGACAGCAGCTTGTGCGTGCCGATCACGATGTCGACGCTGCCTTCGTTGATCTGCGCGATCGCCGTGTTCACTTCCTTCGTGGTCTTGAAGCGCGACAGCTCGACGATCCGCACCGGCCAGTCCGCGAAGCGGTCGACGAAGGTCTGCGTGTGCTGCTCGGCGAGCAGCGTGGTCGGCGACAGCAGCGCGACCTGCTTGCCGCCCATCACCGCGATGAACGCGGCGCGCAGCGCGACCTCGGTCTTGCCGAACCCGACGTCGCCGCACACGAGGCGGTCCATCGGCTTGCCGCTCGTCATGTCGCCGATCACGGCCGCGATTGCCGCGGCCTGGTCGGGCGTCTCCTCGAAGCCGAAGCTTTCCGCGAATTTCACGTAGTCGCGCGGGTCGAGCGCGAACGCATGGCCTTCGCGGGCCGCGCGGCGCGCGTACAGGTTCAGCAGCTCGGCGGCCGTATCGCGGATCTGTTGCGCGGCCTTGCGCTTCGCGCGCTCCCACTGGCCGGAGCCGAGCGCGTGCAGCGGCGCGCTGTCGGGATCGGCGCCGCTGTAGCGCGAGATCACGTGCAATTGCGCGACGGGTACGTAGAGCTTGCTGTCGCCCGAGTATTCGAGATGCAGGAATTCGGTCTCGCCTTCGCCGAGATCCATCGACACGAGGCCCATGTAGCGGCCGATGCCGTGCTGCGCGTGGACGACCGGGTCGCCGACCTTCAGCTCCGACAGGTCGCGCACCATTGCGTCGACGTTGCTGGCCTGTTCCTGCCGGCGGCGGCCCGCGCGGCGGCCGAGCGCGCCGTACAGCTCGGTTTCGGTGACGATCGCATAACCTTCGCCCGGCACCGCGAAGCCGCTCGACAGCGGCGCGACGCCGAGTGCGAAGCGTTCGTCGCTCGCGAGCCAGCCCGCGAAGTGGTCGTTCGACGCGGCGCGCAGGTGATGCTCGGCGAGCAGTTGCAGGATCGTCTCGCGGCGGCCGGCCGATTCGACGGTCAGCAGCACGCGCTTGCCCGACGATTCGACGAACGTGCGCAGCGACGCGAGCGGATCGTCGGAATGCCGGTCGACGGTGAGCTCGGGCAGCGCGGTCGCCCAGCCGCCGGCCGGTTGCGCGGGCAGCACGACGCGTGCGAACGGCTTCGCGAATGCGAAGAAATCCTCGTCGGACAGGAACAGGCGCTGCGGCTCGAGGATCGGCCGCTCGCGATCGTGCGACAGGAACGCGTGGCGCTGCTTCGTATCGGCCGTGAAGCGGCGGATCGAGGCTTCGAGATCGCCGGTGAACACGAGGTGCGCGTCCTGCGGCAGGTAGTGGAACAGCGTGGCCGTTTCGTCGAAGAACAGCGGCAGGTAATACTCGATGCCGGCCGACGGCACGCCGTTGCCGATGTCCTTGTAGATCGGCGCGCGGCTCGGATCGCCTTCGAAAGTCTCGCGCCAGCGGCTGCGGAAGGCCGTGCGCGCGGCTTCGTCGAACGGAAACTCGCGGCCGGGCAGCAGCCGCACGTCGCGCACCGGGTACAGGCTGCGCTGCGTGTCGGGGTCGAATGCGCGGATCGAGTCGACCTGGTCGTCGAACAGGTCGATCCGGTACGGCAGCGGCGAACCCATCGGGTACAGGTCGATCAGCGAACCGCGCACGCAGTATTCGCCGGGGCGCACGACCTGGCTCACATGCTCGTAGCCGGCCAGCGTGAGCTGTGCCTTCAGCTTCGCCTCGTCGAGCCGTTCGCCCTGCGCGAACGCGAACGTGTACGCGGCCATGAACGACGCGGGCGGCATCCGGTACAGCGCGGTGGTCGCGGGCACGAGCAGGATGTCGCAGCGGCCTTCGCCGAGGTCGTGCAGCGTCGCGAGCCGCTCGGACACGAGGTCCTGGTGCGGCGAGAACGTGTCGTACGGCAGCGTTTCCCAGTCCGGCAGCAGGCGCACGCGCGCGTCGGGCGAGAAGTAGCGGATTTCCTGCGAGAGCCGCTGCGCGTCGACCGCGTTCGCGCAGATCACCGCGAGGAGCGGCACGTCCTGGCGGTTGTCGGCGAGATAACGGGCGATGGCGAGCGCGTCGGCGGAACCGTGCGCGCCGTCGAAGGCGAAACGCTGGCCGGGTTTGACGCGGGCAACGGGCGAGGCGGACGGGTTGGAATCGTTATCTGGCATAGGGACGGCAGGGGTGGCGTGCACGGGCGCATCGCGGTGCGCCGGTCGAGACGAAAGACCTATTATAAAATCCGCTTCTCGATTTCATCTTTCCGGCGTTTCCTTTCGTGACTCCCCGACTTTTCGCCCTGATTCCCTGCGCCGGCACGGGCAGCCGTTCCGGTTCGGCCGTGCCGAAGCAATATCGCACGCTGGCCGGCCGCGCGCTCCTGCATTACACGCTCGCCGCGTTCGACGCGTGCAGCGAATTCGCGCAGACGCTTGTCGTCCTCGCGCCCGACGATTCCCATTTCGACGCGCGCCGCTTCGCGGGCCTGCGCTTCGCGGTGCGCCGCTGCGGCGGCGGTTCGCGCCAGGCGTCGGTGCTGAACGGGCTGCTCGAGCTGACCGAATTCGGCGCGACCGACCACGACTGGGTGCTGGTGCACGATGCCGCGCGCCCGGGCATCACGCCGGAGCTGATCCGCACGCTCGTCGCGACGCTGAAGGACGACCCGGTCGGCGGCATCGTCGCGCTGCCGGTGGCCGATACGCTCAAGCGCGTGCCGGCCGGCGGCGACGCGATCGCGCGTACCGAATCGCGCGACGCGCTGTGGCAGGCGCAGACGCCGCAGATGTTCCGCATCGGCATGCTGCGCGAGGCAATCCTGCGCGCGCAGCGCGAAGGGCACGACCTGACCGACGAAGCGAGCGCGATCGAATGGGCCGGCCATACGCCGCGCGTCGTGCAGGGCAGCCTGCGCAACTTCAAGGTCACGTACCCGGAAGATTTCGCGCTCGCGGAAGCGATCCTCGCACGCCCCGCGAACGCTTCCTGACTTTCACCCCATCTCAATCGGAACACGCATGGATTTCAGAATCGGACAAGGCTACGACGTGCACCAGCTCGTCCCGGGGCGCCCCCTCATCATCGGCGGCGTGACGATTCCGTACGAGCGCGGCCTGCTCGGCCACTCGGACGCGGACGTGCTGCTGCACGCGATCACCGACGCGCTGTTCGGCGCGGCGGCGCTCGGCGACATCGGCCGCCATTTCTCCGACACCGACGCGGCGTTCAAGGGCGCGGACAGCCGCGTGCTGCTGCGCGAGTGTGCCGCCCGCGTGCAGGCGGCCGGCTTCACGATCCAGAACGTCGACAGCACCGTGATCGCGCAGGCGCCGAAGCTCGCACCGCATATCGACGGGATGCGCGCGAACATCGCGGCCGATCTCGGGCTGCCGCTCGATCGCGTGAACGTGAAGGCAAAGACCAACGAGAAGCTCGGTTATCTCGGCCGCGGCGAGGGCATCGAGGCGCAGGCCGCCGCGCTGCTGGTCAGGCAGGGCGGCTGACGCCCGGCGGTGGCGGCGCGCGGTTCGTTCCGCGCGCCGTGCTGCGGAAATGAAAAATGCCACGCGTCAGCGTGGCATTTCCGTTTGGAGCGATGGCCGCTCCGGCATGGCTGCCGGTCGCGCGGCGAAACCGCTCATGCAGCCATTTACTCGCCTTCGGCGGCGATCACCTGCGCGGCGGCGTTGATCACCGACGCGATGCGGCCGACGTCGCGCAGTTGCGTGACGGTCATCCCTTGCTCGTTCTTCAGCAGCGCATAGTGCGACTTCACGCAGAAGTGGCACTTGCCGACGATCGACGCGGCGAGCGCGTACATCTCGAACTTGCGCTTGTCGACGCCGCCGTGCGTCGCATACGCGCCCATCCGCAGCTCGGCACGCTGCGTCTTCAGGTCGGCGTCGTCGGCCATCTCGACATACGGATACCAGGTGTTGTTCATCCCCATCAGCGCGGCCGCAGTCAGCACGGCGTTCGTCTCTTCGGGCGACAGCACGCCGGCTTCGCGGATCGTCTTCACGAGCACCGTGCTCTTCGCCGCGATCGCCGCCGCCAGTGCGACGCCGACCGCGTCGGTGCCTTCGAGCGACGAGCGAGAGATCGTGCCGTCGAGGTTCAGGCGAATGTCCTTCGCGTAGTCGGGGATGCGTGCCTTAATCGAGTCGATGAATTCCATTGATATCTCCTATGGGTTGGCCGTTAAAAAAGCCCGCAGGCAGCAAGTGCGCTGCGGGCTTCGTGCATCGATGCGCTTACAGCGTTGCGCCGCCGACTGCACGGTTGCACGGGCACAGTTCGTCCGTTTGCAGGCCGTCCAGAATACGCAGGACTTCTGCCGGGCTGCGGCCGACGTTCAGGTTGTTCACCGAAACGTGCTGGATCGTGTTGTCCGGATCGACGATGAACGTTGCACGCAGGGCCACGCCGGCTTCCTTGTCGCGCACGCCGAGCTGGTCGATCAGCTCGCCCTTGACGTCGCCGAACGCGTAGTGGTTCAGCTTGTCCAGGTCCTTGTGCTCACGGCGCCATGCGAGCTTGACGAATTCGTTGTCCGAGCTGCCGCCGAGCAGGATGGCGTCGCGCTCTTCGAACTGCTTCGTGAGCTTCGCGAACTCGACGATTTCCGTCGGGCACACGAACGTGAAATCCTTCGGATAGAAGTAGATGATCTTCCACTTGCCCGGGAACGACGCTTCGGTGACGGTCTCGAACGCCGACTGGCCGTTTTCCTCGTGATGATTGAAGCCCGGCTTCGCGGCTACGACGGTGAAAGCTTCGAGTTTATCGCCCACGGTTTTCATGCGGATACTCCTGTATGAGTTGGGAAGAAGACTGAGTCAAGCTACCTCGGTGCTGCAACGATGGTGTGACAGCATGGGGGAGACTGTAGCACTATTAGTAAAGCGCTTCAATAGATTTTGACTAACGATCCCCATAGTTTTTGTCAACCGGATCGATAGTGTGAAGCGGAGGAGGCGTGCGCGAGCGCGTCACGCAGTCGCACGCGCCTTGCCGGCGCCGGGGAATTCGAGGGTGACTTCGAGGCCCGCGTCGGGGTTGCGGTTGCGCAGGCGCAGCGCGCCGCGATAGCGGCCGACGAGCCGCAGCACGATCGCCATCCCGAGGCCCGTGCCGTCCGCCTTGGTGCGCGCGGTGTCGACGCGATAGAACGGCCGCATCACGAGCGGCAACTGATCTTCGGGGATGCCGGGGCCTTCGTCGCTCACCGACAGCTCGACGCGCGTGTGCGACACGCGCGTCTCGAGCGTGATGCGCGAGATGCCGTCCTGTTTGCTCTGGCCGTACTTGCGCGCGTTCTCGACGAGGTTGCCGATCACGCGGCGCATGTCGGTCTCGTCGGCTTCGATGACCGCGCTCGGCGCAAGCCGTGTGCGGATCTCGACGCCGTCCTCGCCCGACGCGCGCGCGGCGACTTCCTGCGCGATCGACGACAGGTCGACAGGCTCGGGCTTGCGCTGCGACGGGCGCGCGTAGTCGATGAAGGCCGCGATGATGCGGTCCATCTGCTCGATGTCGTCGACCATCGCGTCCTTGGTCGCCTGGTCGGACGGGCTCATCTCGGTTTCGAGGCGCAGCCGCGCGAGCGGCGTGCGCAGGTCGTGCGAGATGCCCGCGAGCATCAGCGCGCGGTCGGCCTCGAGCTGTTCGAGGTCGCGCACCATCTGGTTGAAGCTGCGGTTGGTGTCGGCCGCGACGCCCATCCCGCGCTCGGGCAGCAGCTCGGGCGCCTGGCCCGAGCCGACCTGGCGCGCGGCGAGCGCGAGCCGCGAGAACGGCCGGTTCACGAGGCTCGTGATGAACGCGGAGCCGAACAGCGACAGCGCGAGCGCGAACAGCCCCCAGCCGGCCCACTGCAGGCCGGTGACGTTGTCGAGCTGGTCGCGGTCGAGCGCGACCCAGTAATCGTCGTCGTCGATCTTGAAGCTGATCCACACGCCGGGAATGTCGTTGACCGACTGCGCGATCACGGTATCGTCGCCGAGGCGGCTGCGGATGTCGTGCTCGATCAGGCGGTTCAGCGATTCGTCGGGCTGCAGCTTGAACTTGTCGGTTTTCTCGCGCGGGTAAACGCGCACGCCCTCGTTGCTCTCGAGATCCTGCAGCAGCGCGCGCCGCAGATCGGGATCGGAATAGAGCAGGGCGGTGCGCGTGAGCTTCACGACCGCGACGAGCTGCAGCGCGACGCGCTGCGCACGCGGCTCGCGCTCGATCACGCGAAAGCTCTGGAACCACGCGGCGAGACTGACCGAGATCAGCAGCGCGATCAGCAGGAAGGTGCGCCAGAACAGCCCGCCGAACGCGAGCTGCAGGAGGCGCCGGTCAATACGCATGGGACGGGCCGTGGGCGGGCGAAACCGGAAAAGAAAAAATCAGGCGGCGCCGTCCGGGATGAACACGTAGCCGAGGCCCCAGACGGTCTGGATGAAGCGCGGGCTGCCCGGATCCGGTTCGATCAGCTTGCGCAGGCGCGAAATCTGCACGTCGAGGCTGCGGTCGAACACTTCGTATTCACGGCCGCGCGCGAGCTCCATCAGCTTCTCGCGCGACAGCGGCTGGCGCGGATGGCGCGCGAACACCTTCAGCACCGAGAATTCGCCGGTCGTCAGCGGAATTTCCTGGCCGGACTTCGTCAGCGTGCGGGTTGCGAGGTTCAGCGAGAACTCGCCGAACTCGAACACCTCGGTGGTTTCCGACGGTGCGCCCGGCAGTTCGGCCGGCGCCTGGCGGCGCAGCACCGCATGAATGCGCGCGACGAGTTCGCGCGGGTTGAACGGCTTCGGCAGGTAATCGTCGGCGCCCATCTCGAGGCCGACGATGCGATCGACGTCCTCGCCCTTTGCGGTGAGCATGATGATCGGCGTGCGGTCGTTGCTGCCGCGCAGGCGGCGGCAGATCGACAGGCCGTCTTCGCCCGGCAGCATCAGGTCGAGCACGAGCAGGTCGAAACGCTCGCGGACCCAGAGCTTGTTCATCGCCGTCGCGTTCTCCGCGACATATACGTTGAAACCCTGCTCGCCGAGATAGCGGCGCAGCAGATCGCGCAGGCGCGGGTCGTCGTCGACGACGAGAATCTTGGAGGGGTTTTTCGTTTCCATGATCGGCATCTTATCGCGAATGGGAATTGGCGCACGGCCGCGTATTTTCGTGCGTTACAGTCGGTTACAAAATTTACCCGTAGTGTCGCGCCGAGTAAAGGCAGGCTATAGAGATTCCTTTACTCGAAGCCGAAATTCGGTAGATACTCCCCTGCACTCCATCTTTCATCTTTGCACACCCGAATTCCGCAGGGTTTTTCAAGTACCAGAGGTAGCCGGTTGCCGCGTGACGAAGGGAACAAATCGACCAAAGAAGCGAGGACGGTCATGCGATCTGCCCGGATTGCACTGATGCTGACGATCGCGCTTGCCGGTCCGTATGCGTCGAACTTCTCGTATGCGCAGCGCCCCGAGCAGGGCGCACCGTCGCGCAAGCTGCCGCGCGGCAAGGCGCCGCAGCCCGACCGAGCCGCCGATGTGACGGTCCGTTCCGCCGTGCCTCCCGATCTCGAACAGCGCCGCCGCGACGGGCACATGACGCCCGAGGAGCGCCACATTTTGCGCCAGCACATCGAAGACGCCGTTCGCGAGTTGTACAAGCGCTGAAGCGTGCCGTCGTCGTCCTGCGCGGAACACCCCGCGCGGAAAAAATTCGTAGCACTTTTTCCGTCAACTTTCGCCTGCCGATTGCCGTTGTACCGGCATCCGCACCGCCGGTGCGCTCCGGGAGTCCATGACGATGAAAGCGAACGCTGCCGCACCGGCGCCGTCGCCCGCAATGCAGTCGGCGCTCGACGCCGACGATGCGCTGTTTTTCCTGAGCCGCACCGGTTTCTCTCCCGCACCCGCCGACGTCGCGCGCATCGTCGGCATGACGCGCGCGCAGGTCGTGGCCGACACGCTCGGCAACGTTCGCCGCGAACCCGTCACGGCGTGGCCCGACTGGATCGCCGAGCTGCCGCCGACGCGCGCGCAGCGCCAGGCGCTGACACCCGACATGCGGCGCGACGAGCAGCGCGAGCGCGATCGCCGCTACGATGCGTTGCGCGCGGCGTGGGTCAACGAGATGGTCGTGACGCCGTCGCCGCTGACCGAACGCATGACGCTGTTCTGGCACGGGCACTTCACGTCGGGGCAGGACAAGGTGCCTTATCCGCAAACGATGGCCGCGCAGAACGCGCTGTTTCGCCGCGAGGCGCTCGGCAACTTCGGCACGCTGCTGCATGCGGTCGCGAAGGACCCGGCGATGCTGCAGTATCTCGACGGCGCGAGCAATCGCAAGGGGCGCCCGAACGAGAACTTCGCGCGCGAGGTGATGGAGCTGTTCACGCTCGGTGAAGGGCATTACACGCAGTACGACGTGGCGGAAGCCGCGCGCGCGATGACGGGCTGGACCATCGATCCCGATACGCTGCGCTTCCAGGTGCGGCCGGATCTGCACGATGCGGGCGACAAGACGATTCTCGGCGAGACGGGGCCGTTCGACGGCGACGGCTTTCTCGACATCCTGCTGAAGCGGCCCGGCACCGCGCGCTTCATCGTCGGCAAGCTGTGGCGCGAGTTCGTGTCCGATACGCCCGACGCGGGCGCGCTCGATCTCGTGGCCGAGCGGTTTCGCGCGAGCGGCTACGACATTCGCGCGGCGCTCGCCGCGCTGTGGTCGACCGACGCGTTCTGGGATCCGCGCAACCGCGGCGTGCTCATCAAGTCGCCGGCCGAGTTCGTCGTCGGGTCGGTGCGGCTGTTCGACGTCGCGTACGGCGATCCGCAGATGCTCGCGAACACCGTGCGCACGCTCGGGCAGAACCTGTTCTATCCGCCGAACGTGAAGGGCTGGCCGGGCGGCGCGCTGTGGATCAACAGCACCACGCTGCTCGCGCGCAAGCAGTTCGTCGAGCAACTGTTCCGCGCGACGGAGACGGCCGGCATGCGGCCGCCGGCGCAACCGATGGCGCCGCCGCCGAATGCGCGTGCGCACGCGATGCCGGTGGTCGACGCGGCGTCCGCCGCCGGCATGCGCGGCGCGCCGGCCAAGCCCGCACGCGGCGGCCTGCGTTTCGATCTCGAGCGCTGGCTTGCGCAATATCGTGCACGGCCGCAGGCGATCGCGGGATTGTCGACCGAGCTTCAGCTCCAGCACGCGGTGCTGCCGGTGTCGCCGGTCGCGGCGATCGACACGGATTCGACCGGCAGCGCGTATCTCGAGGCGCTGCTGATGGATCCGGCCTATCAACTGAAATGATGCAAACGACGAAGAATCGGAGCGCCGGTGCGGCAAAGGTGCCGGGCGGCGAACCAAAGGATGCGCGATGAACCGACGTGATTTTCTGACGCTGACGGGTGCCGCGGCTGCTGCGGGCGTGTCGATGTGGCAGTCGCCCGCGCTGGCGGCATCGGTGGCGCCGGCCGGCCGGCAACCGGCGGCCGGGTACGCGAACGTGTTGATCCTCGTCGAGCTGAAGGGCGGCAACGACGGCCTCAACACGGTGGTGCCGTATGCGGACCCGCTGTACTACCAGTTCCGGCGCAGCATCGGCATCAAGCGCGAGCAGGTGCTGCAGCTCGACGCGCACACCGGGCTGCATCCGTCGCTCGCGCCGCTGATGCCGCTGTGGCGCGACGGGCAGGTCGCGGTCGTGCAGGGGGTCGGCTATCCGCAGCCGAACCTGTCGCATTTCCGTTCGATCGAGATCTGGGATACCGCGTCGCGTTCGGACCAGTACCTGCACGAAGGCTGGCTCACGCGCACGTTTGCGCAGGCACCGGTGCCGCCCGGTTTCGCGGCGGACGGCGTCGTGCTCGGCAGCGCCGAGATGGGGCCGCTCGCGAACGGCGCGCGCGCGATCGCGCTCGTCAATCCCGCACAGTTCATCCGTGCGGCCCGGCTCGCCGAGCCGTCGTCGCTGCGCGAGCAGAACCCGGCGCTCGCGCACATCATCGACGTCGAGAACGACATCGTGAAGGCGGCCGACCGGCTGCGCCCGCGCGGCGGGATGCGTGAATTCAGGACGGCGTTTCCGGCCGGCGCGTTCGGCACGTCGGTGAAGACCGCGATGCAGGTGCTGGCCGCATGCGAAGCGTCCGGGCCCGGTGCGCAGGATGGCGTCGCGGTGCTGCGCCTGACGCTCAACGGCTTCGACACGCACCAGAACCAGCCGGGGCAGCAGGCCGCGCTGCTCAAGCAGTTTGCGGAAGGGATGAGCGCGATGCGCGGCGCGCTGATCGAACTCGGGCGCTGGAACCAGACGCTCGTGATGACGTATGCGGAATTCGGGCGGCGCGTGCGCGAGAACCAGAGCAACGGCACCGATCACGGGACGGCCGCGCCGCATTTCGTGATGGGCGGCCGTGTGGCCGGCGGGCTGTATGGGGCGCCGCCCGCGCTCGGGCGGCTCGACGGCAACGGCAACCTGCCGGTCGCGGTCGATTTCCGCCAGCTTTACGCGACCGTGCTGGGGCCGTGGTGGGGGCTCGACGCGACGCGCGTGCTGCAGCAGCGCTTCGACACGCTGCCGCTGTTGAAGGCGTGATGCGTCGGGTTCAGCGCCGGCGTGCGGCGCGCCACGCGATCCACAGCTTGCGGATCGGCGTCAGCGCGATGCGCTGGTGCAGCACCTGGTAGCCGTCGCGCCCGATTTCGTCGAGCAGCGCGCCGGCCAATGCGATCTGCGCGCGCAGCGTGCGCTGCGTGCGGCGTTCGGATGCGGGGATCGCTGCGTCGGCGGCCGCGAGCGCTTCGCGCGCACGCGCCGTCTGGAATTGCAGCAATTCGGTGAAGGCCGGGCTGTAGCGGCGGTTCAGCAGATCGGCCGCGGTCACGTTGTAGCGCTGCAGTTCGTCGATCGGCAGGTAGATGCGGCCGTGGCGCGCGTCGTTGCCGAGTTCCTGCACGAATTGCGCGAGCATCAGCGCGCGGCCGGCGTCCGCGGCCCACGGCTGCGGGTCGGCCGGGTTCGCGGCGCTGGCGCGCGCGACCAGCGAAGCGAACGTGCTGCCGACCTGCGCGATGTAGCGCTGCAGGTTCGCGAAGTCGAGGTAGCGCGCCTGTTCGAGGTCCATCCCGTAGCCATTGACGAGCGTGCGCAACGTGTCGGCTTCGGCGGCGATCGCCGGATGATGCTGTGCGAGCGCCTTCGTGACGGGGTGCGACGGCTGCCCGTCGGCCAGTGCCGCGAGTTCCTTGTGCCACCACGCGAGCTTCGTGTGTCCGATGGTCGGGTCGCTGGTTTCCTTGACGGTTTCCTCGAGTTCGCGGCGCAGCGCGAACAGCGCCGTCAGGCGCGGCTGCGTGGCGAGCGGCGCCTGACGCAACGCGTAATAGACGCTGGAGCCCGCGGGGGCGGCCTTTTGCTGACAGTAGTCGTCGAAGTTCACGGGCGGAATCGGGTGGGGGCGGGTTCGGGGGACGCGCGGCGGCGCGGTGCCGAAACGTCGAGCGCGGCATTCTAGCACCGCTGCACGACGGGCGCCGGCAGGGCGAGACAAGGCCGCACGGATCGGGTAGAATCTCGCGCTCGCCTGATCGGGCGTGCCGGTTTTCGGGCCGGCATGACGTTCCGGGCGCGTGGAGAACGCATCTTGCGTGCCGCGCGGTCAGGCGACAGAAAATGCGCGTGAGTGGCGAAATTGGTAGACGCACCAGGTTTAGGTCCTGACGCCCGCAAGGGTGTGCCGGTTCGAGTCCGGCCTCACGCACCAGAAGTCGGACAAGCACCCGTCAGGGTGACGTTCCCGAAAAGCGCTGCCGGTCGGCTGACCGCAGCGCTTTTTTGTTTATGGCCATCGTTCCCGGCATGCGGGCCCGTACGAGCGCACGGGAAATTCGGGCGCGTGTAATATCGTGACCACGATTCATACAAGCAGCACATAAACCGAGGGGCCACCGATGAAGAGCACCGTACGCTTGCCGATTTCCATTTTCGCGCTGATGCTGGCCGCGCCGGCTTTTGCCGCGACGCCTGCCGACAACGTCGCATGGAGTGCGAAGCCCGTGCAGACGGTTGCAGCGTCGCCAGCGTGCTCTGCCTACTCGGGGCGGGTGATGTCGAGCGGTGAGCCGTTGTCGACGGAAACCGTGCTGAAAGCGCTCGGCACGTCGCTGGCCGGCGCTGCACTGGGTGCCGTCGCCGGCGGATATCAGGGCGCAGCCCCCAATCCGTGCCCGCGCCCCGGTCTTTGACCGGCTCGCAAGCGAACCGCAGGGATCGCCGCTTCGACTGAAACAAGCCGGATAACAAGCGCCGCGCGTCGCCCGACCGCGGCGCTTTGTCGTTTCAGGCGCGCCTATTCCCAGAAGCTCCGGATCGCGACCGCCACGATCACCGGCACCGAGAAGACCAGCGGGATCGCGAAATACTGCGCTTCGCGATCGACGATCCAGCTATAGATCACCCACGCCGCGCCGATCGCGAACGTGATGAGGCCGACCGTCACGGCGGCGATGTTCAGGACCAGCTTCGAAGGCTGGCGGCGCGTTTTGGCATTCTCGTTGTTATCGCGCGGGGACGATTTCATCGGAAGAGTGCGGCCTCGGGCCGGAACAGGGGTAAACGCACAGGAAACCCCATCCGCACGGATCGCGCAAGGGCCGGCGCATGCCGGCCCCGTCACGTTGATTCCCGCGCGTTACAACCCGAACGACGCAGCCAGTTCATCCAGCAGTCCGCGCTGGAACGCAACGAACCGCTCGCCCGGCTGCTGTGCGATCGCGAGGTCGAGCATCGGATCGGCGACGTCGGTGCGAATACCGGCCAGCGCCTCGACGATCGCGAGCCCGCAGAACGGCACGTACGCCTCCGAGTAACCGCCTTCGTGAACGATCACGAGCCGCCCGCCGCAATGGCGCTGCGCGGCATCCTTCACCGCATGCGTCATGAACCGGTAGCTGTCGGTATGCAGTTGCATGCGCGCGAGCGGATCGACCGCGCTCGCGTCGAGGCCGCTCGCAACGACGATCAGTTCGGGCCGGAAACGCTCCAGCGCCGGCAGTACGATCCGCTCGAACGCGTAGCGATACGCGTCGTCGCCGCTGCCCGCGAGCAGCGGCACGTTCAGGTTCGCGCCGACACCCGCGCCTTCGCCGCGATCGTCCGCGCCGCTGTAGCCTGGCGGGAAGCAGCGGTCCTGGTGCAGCGAGATCGTCAGCGTGTCCGGATCGTCGTAGTAGATCGACTGCGTGCCGTTGCCGTGATGCACGTCCCAGTCGATCACCGCGATGCGCTCGATGCCGTGTTTCGCGCGGGCGGCCTCGATCGCGATCGGGATGTTCGCCAGCATGCAGAAGCCCATCGGGCGGTCGCGCAGGCAGTGATGGCCGGGTGGCCGCGACAGTGAGAACGCATTGGCTGCGCGCTCGCCGACGACCATGTCGACCGCCGCGATCGCGAGGCCGGCCGACAGCGCGGCGATCTCGTAGCTACCTTTGCCGAACGGCGCGAGATCGCCGAGGTCGCCGCCGTTCGCGTCGCTGAGTGCGCGGAACGCGTCGAGATAGTGCGCCGGGTGAATGCGCAGCAGGTCGGCGGTCGAGGCCGGCTCGGCGCCGCGCAGGTCGAGTTGTGCGGCAAGGCCCGACGCCTGCACGAGCGACAGGAAGCGGCGTTTCGAATCGGGCGATTCTGCATAGCCCGCGCTCGACGGCGGTTGGACCCAGCCGCCGACCGGGAAGAACAGCGCGTGCGTGCCGCCGGTATGCCAGAAAGTGCGTTCGTCGGTGAAGAAGGCAGTGCGATTCATGGATGTGCGTGACCTGTCACGGTTGGGAGGAAACGGAAGGGCGCGTGCGGCGATCGATATGGCGCAGCGCGGCGAACGAAACGATCGCGACGGCCGTCGCGGCCGCGAACAGCGCGCGCATCGTGCCGCCGGCGTCGAGCATCAGCCCGGCCAGTAGCGGGCCGGCCGCGAGGCCGGCGCCGATCACGAAATTGAGCGTCGCGACGAGGCGGCCCGACGTGTCGATCTGCGCGACGGTCGCGAGGATGAACGGCAGCACGAAGGTCCACGCGAACTTGAACGCGAAGATCGCTGCGCTGTAGCCGCCCGCGTGCCGCATCGCCGCGAGCGCGACGAGCGAGGCCGCCAGCAGCGCGTAACCCGAGGCCAGCATCGCGCGCCGCGCGAGCCGGCCGCCGGCGCACGACGCGAGCGCCGCGCCGGCGATGCCCATCACGCTCGCGATCGCGAGCACGTTGCCGGTCGACTGCGGATCGAGCCCGGCCTCGGCCGCCGAGCGGCTCGCGAACGTCCATACGCTGCCGATCGCGAGATAGAACGTCAGCACCGCGCCGATTGCGAGCACGACGAAGCTTCGCGGCGTTTGCGTTGCGGCGCCGCGCGCGGCGTGCGCGGGCGTCGCCCGCGTGCCGAGCGACGACGGAAAGCCGCGCGACAGCGGTGCCGCGAGCAGCGCGAGCGCGGCGATCGCGATGTACAGCGCGCGCAACCCGAACGCGGCAAACACGTGCGGCAGCACGAACAGGCCGATCGCGCCCGCGATCAACTGGCCGACGACCCAGAGGCCGTATACGCGGTCGCTGTTCCTGCTCGTCGCCGCGCTCGTCATGCAGAGCACCATCAGCGAGCCGCCGCCGAGCGCGGTGACGGCGCGCAGCGCGAGCAACGCGGCGAAACCCGGCATCCACAGCGCGGTCAGCAGGTTGCCCGCGCCGAACAGCGTGATCGCGAACGCGGCGACGCGGCGCGCGTCGACACGGCCGAGCCACAGGTATGACGGCACGGTCGCGAGACTGAACGCGCCGAGTTCGACGAAGAAATAAGTGCCGATCTGTGATGCGGACAGCCCGAGTTGCGTCGCGAGCTGGCCGGCGACGGCCGGCGCCACGAGCAGCAGCAGCGGCGTGATGGCCGCGAACACGACGAGTGCGACGAGTGTCGAGCGCGCGAACGTCGGCGCGTGGCCGTCGGGCGAGAGTGCGGCATCCGGAGACAGGGTTTTCATGGCGGAATCTCGTCAGGGGAATCAGAACAGGTGGTACATGCCGACCATCGCGCCGAACTGCGACGCGCCGGCGAGCGGCGTCGGGTCGTATTCGTAGACGGTCTGCGAACTCTGGCCGCTGTTGCGCGCATAGCCGAGGTTCACGTACGCGACTGTGCGTTTCGACAGCGCGTACGTGGTGCTCGCGATGAACAGCGTCGGATGGCCGATCGCCGGCGTGCGCGAGTCGGTGTGGTAGACGCCTGCGTTCAGTCCGATTCCGTTCGACGTCAGATAGCGCGCGCCGCCCCAGACGATCGTGCGTGCCGCGTCGAGGTCGCCTGTCAGGCGTTCGACGCCGGCGTAGACGGTGAGCGGCAGTGTCGCGAACGCATAGCGCGCGGCGAGCGTGCCGAGTTCGCGGCGGCGTGCGGACGCGTCGTCGGCCGCCGCCACGTCGCCGTGCGCCTGATGCAGCACCGCGCTGACCGACAGGCCGTTGCTCGTGTACTGGCCGCCGAGTTCGAGCACGCGTCCCGCGCGCGTATTGCCGGCGACGCCGGCCGTCGCGGCGAGCGCCTCGACGTCGAAGCCGGCGAACGTCGGCGACTGGTACTTGACCGAGTGGTCGATGAAGTTCGCGTTCATCGGCACGATCACGCCCTGGCCGCTGTACGACGCGTACCAGAGCGGGTCGTAGAACAGCGTCTTGTCGAACAGCACGCTGAACTGCCGGCCGAGCGTGACGGTGCCGGCGGGCCCCGCGATGCCCACGTACGCGCCGCGAAAGAACGCGTAGCCGGGCGCGGTCGCGGTGCCGTCGTTGAGGTTGAGGCCCTGTTCGAGCTTGAACAGCGCACGCCAGCCGCCGCCGAGATCCTCGTTGCCCTTCAGCCCGATCTGCGACGGCAGGATGCCGTAGTTCTGCAACTGCACGGCCGAGTGGCGCCCGTCGGCGTGCGTCAGGTATTGCACGCCGGCGTCGAGCGCGCCGTACAGCGTGAGGGTCGACTGCGCGTGCGAGGCGCTGCACACGGCGAGCGTCGCGGCGGCCGCGGCCGTGCGGATGAAGCGGGGTTTCGTCACGTGGGGTTCTCCATACCGTCCTGCATCGGTTTGTCGTTGGTGTTGTCGCGACGCAGTGTCCGCAGCGGGAAAACCTTCGAACAGTCGTACAGATGAACGGTGCGGAAAACCCGCGGTGCGCGGCATGAACGCGATGCGATGCCGTAGCGCGGCGTGCTGCGGAGCAGCAACGTACCGTGCACCGTTCAAATGGATGGGGTTGCCGCCGGTTCCGGCACCGTGGCCCGCCAAAAAAGCCGCTCGCTATAATCGGCGGACTGCGTTGCGCGCATCAGCGGCCCGGTCGGGCAGGGGAGCGGAAGGTGAGGATCACGACGGATACCGGGCAGGATCTCGAAGCGCTGCGCGACGTGCCGGCCGCCATCGTGCTCGACGAATTCGCGTGGCCGCCGCTGCCTTCGCGTCGCGCCGATTTCAGCGGTGTCGCGCGCGGCGACGCATCGCAGCGCGAACTCGGGCTGATGCTGCTCGACCTGTACGCGGTCGCCGCGCAGTCCGGCATCGGCGAATTCGAATACCGCTTCTTTTCGCTGCTGCAGGCGCTCGTCCCGTTCGATGCCGCATGGACCGGCGTCGCGACGCACGCGTCCACCGGCCCCGTGATGCACAACAGCTTCCTGTACCGCCTGCCGCACGCGTTCTTCAGCGACTGGAAGCGCGTACGCGACTGCGATCCGCTCGCGCACCGCACGTTGCGCGGCGCACACGGACGCGCGGTGCGGCTGTCGGTCGTCGAGCCCGGGCTCGATGCGCGGTTTCGCGACTGGTGCGTGAAGTACGGGCTCGCGCAACTGATGTGCGTGTGCACGCTCGATCGTCGCTTCGGCCTGACGACGTTCATGTCGATCTATCGCCAGGGCCTGAATCGCCCGTTCGGCGACGACGATGCGCGCCGTTTCGAGGAAGTGATTCCGCATCTCGCTGCAGCGCTCACGATCAATCGCGCCGCGCAGTTCACGCGCGAGCGCGGCGATACGGCCGCACCGGCCGCACGTGCGCTGTGCGACAACTTCGGCGTGCTCCATCACGCCGATCACGGTTTCGACGACGTGCTGCGCGCCGAATGGCCGGCATGGGCCGGCACGCGTGTGCCGGAGCCGCTCGTCGCGCACCTGCGGCGCCAGTCGGGCCAGCCGTTCGTCGGCGACGCGCTGCGCATCCAGTGCGTACCTGTCGCGGGGCTGTTCCAGATCGAAGCGCGGCCGCGCTCGCTGCTCGACCGGTTGAGCCCGCGCGAACTGGCCGCGATCCGTTATTACGGCGCTGGCCGTTCGCACAAGGAAGTCGCGCAACAGATGGCGATTTCGCCGACGACCGTGCGCCACTACCTGCGCTGCGCGTACCGCAAGCTCGGCATGCACGACAAGAGCCAGATCGCGGGCGTGCTCGGCGCGACGGGCGGCGCGACCGACGACGAACCGGTGGAAGCGGGCGGCGAGCCGCGCTGAAGCGCGCGAACGCGGGCGTCCGGCATGCTTCCGCCATGATGGTTGTGTCCGCAACCATTGAGCGTTATGCTCGTCAGCTCCCAGGAGACGGAATTCCATCATGAACGACACGAATTCAGGGTCGGTGCGCGCGGCGGTGGTCGGTGTCGGCGCGATCGGCGGATTGCTCGCGGCCGCGCTGTCGCGGGCCGGCATGACCGTCAGCGCGTACGCACGCGGCGCGACGCTCGACGCGCTGAACGCGCACGGCGTGCGCGTGATCGACGAGGCGGGCGTCACATCGTCGGTGCCGGTGCGCGCGAGCGACGATGCGGCCGCGCTGGGCGTGCAGGACTACGTGGTGATCGCGCTGAAGGCGCAGGCGCTGCCGGCGCTGGCCGCGCGCATTGCGCCGCTGGTCGGGCCGGGCACCGTGATCGTCGCGGCGATGAACGGGCTGCCGTGGTGGTTCACGCACGGGCTCGAAGGGCCGATCGACGGCGTGCCACTCGACGCGGTCGATCCGGCCGGCGCGGTGTCGGCGGCGCTGCCGCCCGCGCAGGCGATCGGCTGCGTCGTGCACCTGTCGTCGAGCACCGACGGGCCGGGCATCGTGCGTCGCGGGCGCGGCAACCGGCTGATCGTGGGTGCGCCCGATCCGCGGCTCGACACGGCCACCGCGCGGTTCGCCGCGGCGCTCGCGGCGGGTGGTTTCGACGTCGAGTCGACGCCCGCGATCCGGACCGAGATCTGGACGAAGCTGTGGGGCAACATGAACATGAATCCGCTGAGCGCGCTGACGGGGTCGACGGCCGAGCAGTTGCTCGACGATCCGTTCACGCAGGAACTCGCGCTGCGGATGATGGAGGAGGCTGCCGCGATCGGCGCGAAGCTCGGCCTGACGACGGGGATGAGCGGGCCCGAGCGGATCGCGGTCACGCGCAAGCTCGGTGCGTTCAAGACGTCGATGCTGCAGGATTTCGAAGCGGGGCGTTCGCTCGAGATCGGGCCGATCCTCGGCGTGTTTCCGGAGCTCGGGCGCAAGCTCGACGTGCCGACCCCGTATAGCGACGCGGTGCTCGGGCTATTGCGCCAGCGTGCGGCGAACAGCGGGCTGTAACGCGTGCGTGACTGGCGGATTCGCGGTTGCCGGTAAGGCGGTAAAGCGCGATTCTTGCGGGGTGCCGCTGCCCAATGCAAAAACGGGCCGCCCGGGTCGCTGGTTACGCGACCCGGGCGGCCTGTCGAATTCGTCGGATCAATGCTGGCAGCAGGGCTCGCCCGTCTGGCGGTGCCGAGCCCGTCACGCGGCTCAGTCGTCCCGCTCGGTGGCGTGCGCGACGACCTTGTCGAGCAGCCGCTCGAACGTCTGGCGTTCGCTGTCGGACAGGCACGCGAGCAACCCGTCGTTCCACTTGCGCACGATCGGCATGATCTTGCGATGCAGTGCGCGGCCGTCGGCGGTCAGCGCGATCAGCACGATCCGGCCATCCTCGTCGCTCGCGCTGCGCTCGAGCAGCCCCTGGCGCAGCAGCGCTTCGGCCGCGCGGCTCGCTTGGCTCTTGTCGAGATTGGTGTGGCGCGCGAGATCCATGATCGAGAACGGACCGAACGCGCCGACGGCGGCGATCACGCGCGCTTCGGGCAGCGAGATGTCGAGCTTGTGCCGGTACACCTCGCCGATCCCGCGGTCGGATCGCTTCGTGAGCGCGTGGAGGCGATAGGTCAGATACTGATCGAGCCCGGCTTGACGGCCTTTCATGTCGAATCCTGAAGAAAAAGGGCGGGCCCGATTGTTCCTGTATCGCGCGCTCGGGTCAACGGTCAGTGTGCGCCGTATTTCAGGCGCGTCAATTGCTCCGCTTCGTTCGCGAGCAGGTTCGCCGCGTCGCGGATCGCGACGTCGAGCGTGATCGGCCCGGGAGCCGGCGAGAAGCAGCCGGAAAAATGTTCGGACAGGCGCGGCAGCGCGGCCGGGTCGACCGTGCCGGACAGCAGCGACGCGGGCACGCCGGCGGTCTGCGCGTGCCGGCACGCGATGAACGGCGCCTTGCCGTGCAGCGTCTGCACGTCGGAGCGGCCTTCGCCGGTGATCAGCCAGTCGGCGCCGGCGAGCGCCGCATCGAGTCCGACCTGCCGCGCGACCACTTCGGCCCCGGCTTCGAACTGCGCGCCGAGCATGTGCAGCGCGAAACCGAGGCCGCCCGCGGCGCCGGCACCGGGCAGGTCGCGCGCGCGCCGGTCGAGCGCGGCCTCGAGCAGGTCGGCGAAATGGCCGAGCGCGGCGTCGAGGGTCGCAACCTGCGCGGGCGTCACGCCCTTTTGCGGGCCGAACACGGCGGTCGCGCCGTGCGCGCCCGTCAGCGGGTTGTCGACGTCGGACATGCCGACGAATTCCGTTTCCTTCAGGCGCGGGTCGAGCCCCGACGCGTCGATGCGCGCGATGTCGGCGAGCCGCGACGGCACGGGTTCGACCGGCTGGCCGCCCGCGTCGAAGCATTGCAGGCCGAGGCCCGCGAGCAGCCCGGCGCCCGCGTCGTTGGTGCTGCTGCCGCCGAGCGCGACGAAGAAGCGGCGCACGCCGTCGTCGAGCAGCGCGCGGATCGCCTCGCCCATCCCGCGCGTGCTGCGCGCGTCGACCGGCACGCTCATGCCGACCGGGTCCGTAATGCCGACGATCTCGGCCGTCTCGACGATCGCGGTGCGCGCGTCGATCACGCCGACCGCCGCGTCGCGTGCCGCGAGCGACGCGCCGGCCACCCGCAGCGAGCGCCGCGTGCCGCCGCCTGCCAGCATCGCGTCGAGCGTACCTTCGCCGCCGTCGGCCATCGGGCAGCAGCGCACGACCGCGTCGGGGCGGGCGCGGCGGATGCCGGTGGCGATCGCGTCCGCGACCTGCTCGGCGGAAAGCGAGCCTTTGAACGAATCGGGCGCGATGACGACGACAGGCGCGGACGGGTGTTGCGGCATGGTGTCTCCGGAAGGCGTGATTGGTGTGAAGAATTAATGGGGCGCGACGACGGCGCACCCTCAATCGGAGCTTACAGGATGGCGGGCCCGCGGTGGATACGGCGTTCGGCATAGCGGCGATCCGCGCGCATCGCCGTGCAAGGGGCTGCCGACACGGCGGGGACGCATGCGCGTCGAGCCGAACTGGCGGTGCGAGGAAAATTGTTTGCTAGAATAGTCGATTCTTCCGGCCAAAGCCGTGCTCCGAGCCGCTTGCGCTAGCCATCCGGCGCGTGCAGGGATGGCGTGGCGCTCCGGCGCGGCGTGTATGCGTGTCGCAGTAGCGCCGCAGGCAGGCACGGCAAGGAAAACCCGATTCGCTCGAATAATTTTAGGACGATTGAAGCCATGGCTAACGTTGTTGAGAACCTCGGCAAGCTTGAACGCCGCGTGACGATTTCTTTGCCGAAAGACACGGTACAGAAGGAAATCGACGCCCGTATCCAGAAACTCGCGAAGAACGTGCGCATGCCGGGTTTCCGCCCGGGCAAGGTGCCGCTGAAGATGGTCGCGCAACAGTACGCGGGTCAGGTCGAGGCGGAAGTGCTGAGCGACAAGATCGGCCAGGAATTCTTCACGATCAGCCGCGCGGAAAACCTGCGCGTTGCCGGCCAGCCGAGCTTCGAGCCGAAGCAGGAGCAGGCTGAAGATGCGTACGCGTTCGACGCGACGTTCGAGGTCTACCCGGAAGTGAAGATCGGCGATCTGGCGACGGCTGAAGTCGAGCGCTCGACGACGTCGATCGGCGACGCCGAAATCGACCGCACGCTGGACATCCTGCGCAAGCAGCGCGTGCACTTCCACGCACGCGGCGAAGCCGGCGACCATGGCGACGGCGGCGCGGATACCGCAGCCAAGAACGGCGACCGCGTGACGGTCGACTTCGTCGGCAAGATCGACGACGTCGCGTTCCAGGGCGGCACCGCTGAAGACTTCCCGTTCGTGCTCGGCGAAGGCCGCATGCTGCCGGAATTCGAAACCGCGGCGCTGGGCCTGAAGGCCGGCGAAGCGCGCACGTTCGACCTGAAGTTCCCGGACGACTACCACGGTGCCGACGTCGCGGGCAAGACCGCGCAATTCACGGTCACGATGAAGAAGATCGAGTGGCCGCACCTGCCGGAAATCGACGGCGAATTCGCGAAGTCGCTCGGCATCGAAGACGGCGACCTCACGAAGATGCGCGGCGAGATCAAGGAAAACCTCGAGCGCGAAGCGAAGCGCCGCACGCAATCCATCGTCAAGAACCAGGTGATGGACGCGCTGCTGAAGATTTCCGAACTCGACGTGCCGAAGGCGCTGATCGAGCAGGACCAGCAACGTCTCGTCGAAATGGCTCGTCAGGATCTGGCGCAGCGCGGCGTGCCGAACGCGAAGGACGCACCGATCCCGGCCGAGATGTTCGCCGAGCAGGCCGAGCGTCGCGTGAAGCTGGGCCTCGTGCTGGCCGAGCTCGTGAAGTCGAACAGCCTCGAAGCGAAGCCGGAACAGATCCGTGCGGAAGTCGACGAGTTCGCGAAGAGCTACGAAGACCCGAAGGAAGTGGTCCGCTGGTATTATTCCAACCAGCAGCGCCTCGCCGAGATGGAAGCGTTCGTCGTTGAAAGCAACGTCGTCGATTTCGTGCTGGGCAAGGCAAAGGTGACGGACAAGGAAGTGAGCTTCGAGGCACTCGCGAGCGCATCGGCGCAAGCGTAAGTGTCGCTCTAGCGGCGTGCCGGCTGTCGGAGCGACGGCCTGCACGCCGTTTTTACGTCAAGCGCACGGTTGCCATTAATATGGCGATTGAGCGGGCGGCTTCCCTCCGTTCAATTTTCCATTCGAACAAGGTTCATTGAATGATCACTCGCGCTGAATTGCTGGACATGCTTGCTTCGAACGCGCCGCAGGGTTTCGAGGCGCAAGCACTGGGGCTGGTGCCGATCGTCGTCGAAACGAGCGGCCGCGGCGAGCGTTCGTACGATATCTATTCGCGTCTCCTGAAGGAGCGCCTGGTGTTCATGGTCGGCGAAGTGAACGACCAGACCGCGAACCTCGTGGTCGCGCAGTTGCTGTTCCTCGAGAGCGAGAATCCCGACAAGGACATCAGCCTGTACATCAACAGCCCGGGTGGCTCGGTGTCGGCGGGCATGGCGATCTACGACACGATGCAGTTCATCAAGCCGGACGTGTCGACGCTGTGCATGGGGCTCGCGGCCAGCATGGGCGCGTTCCTGCTCGCGTCGGGTGCGAAGGGCAAGCGCTTCGCGCTGCCGAACTCGCGCGTGATGATTCACCAGCCGCTCGGCGGCGCACGCGGCCAGGCATCCGACATCGAGATCCAGGCGCGCGAAATCCTCTACCTGAAGGAGCGGCTGAACCAGTTGCTTGCGCAGCACACGGGCCAGGACGTCGAGCGCATCGCGCGCGACACCGACCGTGATAACTTCATGTCGAGCGAGGACGCGAAGGCGTACGGGCTGATCGATCAGGTGCTGCTGAAGCGCCCGTAAAGTTAAGTGGGGTGCCGCCCCGATTCGCGCGGCGCCCCTGCTATGTTCCGCACGCCCCGAGCCTCTGCGGCAAGCGCATCCGGCCGGCTCCGGTCGCGCCCTAGGCGCGGCGTTCGGAGCATTCGGCGTATCATGTCATTTACCTGTCCGGAGGCTCTACATTCATGGCGGACAAAAAAGGTTCGAACAGCGAGAAGCTGTTGTATTGCTCGTTTTGCGGAAAGAGCCAGCATGAGGTGAAAAAACTCATCGCGGGCCCGTCGGTGTTCATCTGCGATGAATGTATCGACCTCTGCAACGAGATCATTCGCGACGAGGCGGCTGCCGCCGGCGTCGAGGCCAGCCTGTCCCGGTCGGATCTGCCGAGCCCGCAGGAAATTCGCGACATCCTCGATCAGTACGTGATCGGCCAGGAGCGCGCGAAGAAGATCCTCGCGGTGGCCGTGTACAACCACTACAAGCGCCTGAAGCATCTCGACAAGAAGGACGACGTCGAGCTGTCGAAGAGCAACATCCTGCTGATCGGCCCGACGGGCTCCGGCAAGACGCTGCTCGCGCAGACGCTCGCGCGGTTGCTCAACGTGCCGTTCGTGATCGCCGATGCGACGACGCTGACCGAAGCCGGCTACGTCGGCGAGGACGTCGAGAACATCATCCAGAAGCTGTTGCAGAACTGCAACTACGAGGTCGACAAGGCCCAGCGCGGGATCGTCTACATCGACGAAATCGACAAGATCAGCCGCAAGTGTGACAACCCGTCGATCACGCGCGACGTGTCGGGCGAGGGCGTCCAGCAGGCGCTGCTGAAGCTCGTCGAGGGCACGATGGCGTCGGTGCCGCCGCAGGGCGGCCGCAAGCATCCGAACCAGGATTTCATCCAGGTCGACACGACCAACATCCTGTTCATCTGCGGCGGCGCGTTCGACGGTCTCGAAAAGGTGATCACCGATCGCACCGAGAAAACCGGCATCGGCTTCGGCGCGACGGTCAAGAGCAAGCAGGAGCGCGACGCGGGCGAAGTGCTGCGCGAAACGGAACCGGAAGACCTGATCAAATTCGGGCTGATCCCCGAATTGATCGGCCGCCTGCCGGTGGTCGCGACGCTCGGCAAGCTCGATGAAGCCGCGCTGATGAAGATCCTGGTCGAGCCGAAGAACGCGCTCGTCAAGCAGTATCACAAGCTGTTCGCGATGGAGCGCGTCGAGCTGGAGATCCGGCCGGGCGCGTTGCAGGCAGTCGCCCGCAAGGCGATCCGCCGCAAGACCGGCGCGCGCGGTTTGCGTTCGATCATCGAACAGGCGTTGCTCGACGTGATGTACGAGCTGCCGACGATGAAAGGGGTCAGCAAGGTCATCATCGACGAGAACGTCATCGATGGGGACGGCAAGCCTTTGCTGATCTACGAGGACACGCCGAAGGTGGCGGGTTCGAACTGACCGGCTTGCCGACGATGTTCTGCGAAAAAGGCCGTTCATGAGACCGTGGGCGGCTTTTTTTCGTTTATCTTGTGGGTAACTCTGACTCGACACGCGGTGGTTACTTTCTTACCGAATATTTCCCGCACTTGAAGGCTTGCAATTCGTTGTGGCGGCCTCAATTACCGAACAATTGATTCCACTCATGGGGAAATGAAATGTCAGGCACCCAACTTCTCCCGCCGGAACGCATCACGCTCCCGCTGCTGCCGCTGCGGGACGTCGTCGTTTTCCCGCACATGGTGATTCCGCTCTTCGTGGGCCGGCCGAAATCGATCAAGGCCCTCGAAGCAGCGATGGAAGGCGGCAAGCACATCATGCTCGTCGCCCAGAAAACCGCGGCCAAGGACGAACCGACCGAAAAGGACATGTACGAGGTCGGCTGTATCGCCAACATCCTGCAGATGCTGAAGCTGCCGGACGGCACCGTGAAGGTGCTCGTCGAGGGCCTGCAGCGCGCGAAGGCGTTGTCGATCGAAGAACAGGAGACGCAGTTCTCCTGCGACGTGATGCCGCTCGAGCCCGATCATGCCGACAGCGCTGAAACGGAAGCGCTGCGCCGCGCGATCGTGTCGCAGTTCGACCAGTACGTGAAGCTGAACAAGAAGATCCCGCCGGAGATCCTCACGTCGCTGTCGGGCATCGACGAAGCAGGCCGCCTCGCGGACATGATCGCCGAGCGCCTGCCGCTGAAGCTCGACCAGAAGCAGCACATCCTCGAGATGTTCCCGGTCATCGAGCGTCTCGAGCACCTGCTTGCGCAGCTCGAAGCCGAGATCGACATCCTGCAGGTCGAAAAGCGCATCCGCGGGCGCGTGAAGCGCCAGATGGAAAAGAGCCAGCGCGAGTACTACCTGAACGAGCAGGTCAAGGCGATCCAGAAGGAACTGGGCGAAGGCGAAGAGGGTGCCGATCTCGAGGAACTCGAGAAGCGCATCAATGCCGCGCGCATGCCGAAGGAAGCCAAGAAGAAGGCCGATGCCGAGCTGAAGAAGCTGAAGCTGATGTCGCCGATGTCGGCGGAAGCGACCGTCGTGCGCAACTACATCGACACGCTGATCGGCCTGCCGTGGCGCAAGAAGAGCAAGGTCAACAACGACCTGTCGAACGCCGAGCAGGTGCTCGACGAGGATCACTTCGGCCTCGAGAAGGTCAAGGAACGGATCCTCGAGTATCTCGCGGTGCAACAGCGCGTCGACAAGGTCAAGGCGCCGATCCTGTGCCTCGTCGGGCCCCCGGGCGTCGGCAAGACCTCGCTCGGCCAGTCGATCGCCCGTGCGACGAACCGCAAGTTCGTCCGGATGGCGCTCGGCGGCGTGCGCGACGAAGCCGAGATCCGCGGCCACCGTCGTACGTATATCGGTTCGATGCCGGGCAAGATCCTGCAGAGCCTCACGAAGGTCGGCGTGCGCAATCCGCTCTTCCTGCTCGACGAAGTCGACAAGATGGGCATGGATTTCCGCGGCGATCCGTCGTCGGCGCTGCTCGAAGTGCTCGATCCGGAACAGAACCACACGTTCGCCGACCACTACATCGAGGTCGACTTCGACCTGTCTGACGTGATGTTCGTCGCGACGTCGAACTCGCTGAACATCCCGCCGCCGCTGCTCGACCGGATGGAAGTGATTCGTCTGTCGGGTTACACGGAAGACGAGAAGGTCAGCATCGCGCAGCGTTACCTGCTGCCGAAGCAGAAGAAGAACAACGGGCTGAAGGAAGGCGAGATCGACGTCGCCGAACAGGCGATCCGCGACATCATCCGCTACTACACGCGCGAAGCCGGTGTGCGTTCGCTCGAGCGGGAAGTGTCGAAGATCTGCCGCAAGGTCGTGAAGATGCTGCTGCTGAAGAAGGCATCGGGCGCGATCAAGGTCGATGGCGAGAACCTCGATACGTTCCTCGGCGTGCGCAAGTACGACTTCGGCCTCGCGGCGAAGGAAAACCAGGTCGGTCAGGTGACGGGCCTCGCGTGGACGGAAGTCGGCGGCGACCTGCTGACGATCGAAGCCGCGGTGATGCCCGGCAAGGGCAACGTGATCCGCACGGGTTCGCTCGGCGACGTGATGAAGGAGTCGGTCGAGGCTGCACGTTCGGTCGTGCGTTCGCGTTCGCGCCGTCTGGGCATCAAGGACGAAGCGTTCGAGAAGCAGGACATCCACATCCACGTGCCGGAAGGCGCGACGCCGAAGGACGGTCCGTCCGCCGGCGGTGCGATGACGACCGCGCTGGTGTCGGTGCTGACGGGTATCCCCGTGCGTGCCGATGTCGCGATGACGGGCGAAATCACGTTGCGTGGTGAAGTGCTGCCGATCGGCGGGCTGAAGGAAAAGCTGCTGGCTGCGCATCGCGGCGGCATCAAGCTCGTGCTGATCCCGGAAGAGAACGTGAAGGATCTCGCGGACATTCCGGACAACGTGAAGAACGCGATCGAGATCGTGCCGGTCCGCTGGATCGACAAGGTGCTGGAGCTCGCGCTCGAGCGTTCGCCGACTCCGCTGCCGCCGGAAGAAGAAGCGAAGGCAGCGGCGCCGGTCGGCGAGGCGGCGAAGGATGCCGGCTCGACGGAAGTCGTCAAGCACTGAGTACCCGAGCGCCGTTCTTCCTGACGGTTGTTCACGAAACCCGCGGCGTGTCCGCGGGTTTTTTTATGCGTGCGGGATCGCGAGCGGACGCTGCAGAAAAAATTCGCATCCGGGCTTGGCAAAATGATCTGGGATGAATTAAACTTGCGGGCTCGCTGGTTGTTGATGCGGAAACGCAGATCGCAGCCAGAACGAATCGGAAACGGGTGCTTAGCTCAGCTGGTAGAGCGGCGCCCTTACAAGGCGTAGGTCGGGGGTTCGAACCCCTCAGCACCCACCAGTTTCCTGATTCAGCCAGACCAAGGAGCGGTAGTTCAGTCGGTTAGAATACCGGCCTGTCACGCCGGGGGTCGCGGGTTCGAGTCCCGTCCGCTCCGCCAGAAAATGAAAAAGCCCGCCTCGTGCGGGCTTTTTCATTTGCGTTTCCGGTTGCGGCTGCTCGCAGCACGTCTGGATTTCTCCCGTCCCACCCCGTATGTTGTAATATCGGTCGTTTTGTCCAATTTTCCCGTCAAGCATGCTCGATTTCTTCCGTAATCACCAGCGCCTGATGATGGCGCTCCTGCTCCTGATCGTGTTGCCGGGGCTGGGTTTCGTCGGGATCCAAGGCTTCCGCGGCTTCTTCGACGATAGTGCGAACGCCGCAGCGGTCAACGGGCACAAGATCACGCGGGTCGAATTCGACGGCGCGTTCCGCCAGCAGATCGACCAGGCGCGTCAGGCGCTCGGCGGGCAGTTCGACGTCAAGATGTTCGATACGCCCGAGCATCGCAAGCAGGTGCTCGACGGCCTGATCCAGCAACGCGTACTGGCCGACGAAACGCAGCGTCTGCACCTGACCGCGTCCGACAATGCGGTGCGCGATGCGCTGATGAGCGACCCGATGATCGCGTCGCTGAAGAAGCCCGACGGTTCGATCGACGTCGAGCGTTACGCGCAACTGCTGTCGTTCCAGGGGATGACGCCCGAGCAGTACCAGGAGCGCGTGCGCTACAGCCTCGCGCTGCAGCAGATTCCGGCCAGCATCGTGTCGAGCGCGTTCACGCCGAAGAGCCTCGCGCAACACCTGTCCGAACTCGCCGCGCAGCAGCGCGAAGTGCAGGCGCTGGTGCTGAAGACGAGCGATTTCGCATCGAAGGTCCAGCCGACCGACGCGCAACTCACCGCGTACTACGACGCGCACAAGCAGAGCTTCGCGACGCCGGAGACCGCAACGATCCAGTACCTCGTCTATTCGCCGGCCGCGGCGGCCGCAGGCGCACAGCCGACCGATGCGGACATCAAGAAGTTCTACGACGACAACCCGACGCACTTCCGCACCGAAGCGCAGGTGCGCGTGAGCCACATCTTCATCGCCGCGGCGGGCAGCGCAAGCGCGGCCGACAAGGCGGCCGCGAAGACGAAGGCCGAACAGGTGCTCGCCGACGTGAAGGCGCATCCGGACCAGTTCGCGCAGATCGCGCAGAAGAGCTCGCAGGACGCGCCGTCGGCTGCGAAGGGCGGCGACCTCGGCTTCATTACGCGCGGCTCGACGGCAGGCGGCAAGGCGTTCGACGATGCCGCATTCGCACTCAAGCAGGGCGACGTGAGCGGTGTCGTGCAGTCGGATCTCGGCTTCCACATCCTGAAGGCGACCGAAGTGAAGCCGGCGGCCGTCAAGCCGTTCGCGGAAGTGAAGGACCAGATCGCGATCGACCTGAAGCGGCAGTACGCGTCGAAGGCGTTCACGGACAACGCGGAAGGCTTCACGTCGACCGTCTACGAAAAGGCGAAGACGCTGCAGCCGGCCGCGGACAAGTACAAGCTGACGATCCAGACGGCCAGCGTCACGCCGACGCCGAATCCGCAACTGCCGCCGACGAGCCCGCTGAACAATCCGAAGTTCCTGGCCGCCGTGTTCGCGAACGACTCGGTGAAGAACCAGAACAACACGCAGGCGATCGACGTCGGCAACAACACGCTGATCTCGGCGCGCGTGACCGACTACAAGCCGGCTGCGGTGCCCGCGCTCGACGCGATCAAGGACGTCGTACGCCAGAAGGTCGTCGCCGAGCAGGCCGCGGCACTCGCGCAGAAGGACGGTGCGGCGAAGCTGGCCGGGCTGCAGAAGTCGAAGTCGGCCGACGGGTTCACGGCAGTGCAGAAGGTGTCGCGCACGCAGTCGCAGGGCCTGACGCCGGCCGCGTTGAGCGCCGTCTACAAGGTCGATCCGAAGACGCTGCCGGCTTACGTCGGGGTCGATCTCGGCGCGGACGGCTATGCGATCTACCGCGTGAACGCGGTGATCCCGGGTACGGCCGTCGATCCGCAGCAACTGGCGGCGGCGCAGCAGCAGATGGCGCAGGTCGACGCGCAAAGCGAGGGCGAAGCGTATCTCGCCGCGCTGCGCGATCGCTCGAAAGTCAAGCTGTACGGGACGACGACCAGCCAGTCGCAGGACGGCGGCAACTGAGCATCGTTTCGCATGCAACAATAACAAGCCCCGCACGAAGCGGGGCTTTTTGTTTTCCGGCGGGGCTGCGTCGTCAGCTGCGAGGCTTGCCGAGCAGAGGCTTCAGTGCCGGCCAGACGTTGTCGAGCAGAATGCCCTGTGCCTGCTGCGCGGGATGCATCTGGTCGGCCTGGAACATCTCGGGCTTGTTCTCGATGCCGGCCAGCAGGAACGGCACGAGCGGCACGCCGAGATCCTTCGACAACCGCGTATAGACGGCGTGGAACTTCTGCGTGTAGTCGGGCCCGTAATTGGGCGGCACGTACATGCCGACCAGCACGACCTTTGCCTGCGCGCGCCGCGCGCCGGCGATGATGTCGCGCAGGTTCTGTTCGGTCGTCGCGAGCGGCACGCCGCGCAGCGCATCGTTCGAACCGAGCTCGACGACGACGATCGAAGGCTTGAGCCGCTGCAGCACCGCGGGCAGCCGAGCGCGGCCGCCGCTCGTGGTGTCGCCGCTGACGCTGGCGTTCGCGACGCTATAATCGATTCGCTCGGTCGTGAGCCGCTGCCGCAGCAATGCAACCCAGCCCGTGTCGCGCGGCAGCCCGTATTCGGCCGACAGGCTGTCGCCGAGCACGACGATCACCGGTTGGCCCGATGTCGGGGCCGGCGCCGTCACGGCGCGTGCGGGCGCGGTTGCGGCCAGCAGGGTGCCCAGCAGCGCGGCGAGCGCCGCGCGTCTTTTCCAGCGAAATGTCGTGTCCATGTTCAAGATTACCGATCCGATCATCGAAGTCCATGACGTGTGCAAGCGGGTCGCCGACGCAACGGGCGAGCTGACGATCCTCGACGGCATCACGCTCGCCGTGCGGCCGGGCAGCAGCCTCGCGATCGTCGGCGCGTCGGGGTCGGGCAAGTCGACACTGCTCGGCCTGCTTGCGGGGTTGGACAGCGCGACGAGCGGCACGGTTCGCCTGCTCGGCCGCGCGCTCGACCAGCTCGACGAGGACGAGCGCGCCGCGCTGCGCAACGGCGCAGTCGGGTTCGTATTCCAGTCTTTCCAGTTGATGCCGCACCTGACGGCGCTCGAGAACGTGATGCTGCCGCTCGAACTGCGGGGCGGCATCAGCGCGCGCGATGCGGCCGATCGCGCACGGGCGCTGCTCGTGCAGGTCGGTCTCGGCGAACGCACCGCGCATTATCCGAAGCTGCTGTCGGGCGGCGAGCAGCAGCGCGTCGCGCTCGCGCGCGCCTTCGTCACGCGCCCGGCGATCCTGTTTGCCGACGAGCCGACCGGCAGCCTCGACGCGGCGACGGGGCACGCGGTCATCGACCTGATGTTCGAACTGAACCGCACGCACGGCGCAACGCTCGTGCTCGTCACGCACGATGCCGAACTCGCGCGCCGCTGCGCGACGACCGTGACGCTCGACACCGGACGCATCGTCGAGCCGCACGCGGCGCAGCGCGGCGCCTGAATTTTTCTGCCAGCCGCGCGGGTTGTGCTGCGCGGCTGGCGTGCGCATGACGCCGTCGCGTCAGCGCTTGAGCGCCGCGCGGGCGCGTTCGATCAGCGCGGTGGTCGACGAGTCGTGCTTCGCGGGATCGACCGACTCGGCCGACAGGTCGGCTTCGACGACCTTGCCGAGAATCTTGCCGAGCTCGACGCCCCACTGGTCGAACGGATTGATGTCCCACACCGTCGCCTGCACCAGTACCTTGTGCTCGTAAAGCGCGATCAGCGCGCCGAGCGTGCGCGGCGTCAGCGCTTCGACGAGCAGCGTCGTCGTCGGGCGGTTGCCGGGGAACGTCAGGTGCGGCGCGAGCGCTTCGTTGCCGGGCCCGGCGACCTTGCGCGCTTCGTCGAGCGTGCGGCCGAGCATCAGCGCCTCGCTTTGCGCGAAGCAGTTCGCGAGCAGCTTCGGATGATGGCTCGCGAGCGGATGCTCGGGCGTCAGCACCGCGATGAAGTCGATCGGCACGATCGTCGGGCCTTGGTGCAGCATCTGGAAGAACGCGTGCTGACCGTTGGTGCCCGGCTCGCCCCACGTGACGGCCGACGTCGGGTAATCGACGAAGGTGCCGTCCAGCCGCGCGGATTTGCCGTTGCTCTCCATTTCGAGCTGCTGCAGGTACGACGACAGGTAGTGCAGCGCTTCCGAATACGGCGCGACGAGATAGCTCTGCGAGCCGAAGAAATTCCGGTACCAGATGCCGATCAGGCCGAGCAGTACCGGCAGGTTGCGTTCGAGCGGCGCTTCGCGGAAATGGCGGTCCATGTCGTTCGCGCCGGCCAGCAGTTCGTCGAACTGCTCGGGGCCGATCGCGATCATGATCGACAGACCGACCGCCGACCACAGCGAATAGCGGCCGCCGACCCAGTCCCACATTTCGAACACGTTGTCCGCGGCGATCCCGAACTTCACGACTTCGGCCGGGTTCGCCGACACGCCGACGAAGTGCTTCGCGAGCGCTTCCTCGGGGCAGCCGCGCGCGACGAACCAGTCGCGCAGCGAGCGTGCGTTCGTCATCGTCTCGAGCGTCGTGAAGGTCTTCGACACGATGATCGCGAGCGTTTCCTCGGGATCGACCTGTTCGAGCACGCGCGCAAGATCGGCGCCGTCGACGTTCGACACGAAGTGGGTCGAGATTTCAGGTGTCGCGACGTGATGCAGCGCATGCACGACCATCTTCGGCCCGAGATCGGAGCCGCCGATGCCGATGTTGATCACGTGGCGGATGCGCTTGCCCGTGTAGCCCGTCCACGTGCCGCTGCGCACGGCGCGCGCGAAGGTCGCCATCTTCGCGCGCTCGGCGCTCACCTGTGCGTGGAACGGCGCTTGCGGGTCGGTCGCGCGCAATGCGGTGTGCAGCGCGGCGCGGCCTTCGGTCGGGTTGACGATCTCGCCCGCGAACATCGCGTCGCGGCGCGCTTCGACGCCTGCGTCGCGCGCGAGCTGCACGAGCAGGCGCAGCGTTTCGTCGTTGATGCGGTTCTTCGAGAGATCGGCCGCGAGACCGCCGCCCGGGATCGTGAAGCGTTCGGCGCGGGTCGGCGCGCGGTCGTTTTCCGGCGCGAACCAGTCGCGCAGCCGGGCGTGGCGGATCTGTTCGAAGTGGGATTGAAGGGCAGTCCAGGCGGGGAGCGAATTCAGCGTCATGGCAGTTCGAGTGAAGCGTGAATCGGGAGGAATGCCGCGCCGGCTCATCGGGATCGGAAGGCCGGCGGACGAGAGGGCCCGCCGTGCGGCGGGGCAGTCAGTATAGCGGCGTTATGTGTCGGCGCGCGGCGACGGATAAAAAAGGCGATTGATCAGCGTGCGCACCATCGGCGCGAGTTCGCCGGCCGTGAGCCCGGCCGGGCCGGTGCCGTGCGCGGTCAGCGTGTCGGCCGCGAGGCCGTGCAGGTAGACGCCCGCGAGCGCCGCTTCGTACGGCGCGACGCGCTGTGCGAGCAGCGCGCCGATCAGGCCGCCGAGCACGTCGCCGGTGCCGCCGGTGGCGAGCGCCGCGTTGCCGGTCGGGTTGATCGTCACGCGGCCGTCGGGCGCCGCAATCACCGTGCCCGAGCCTTTCAGCACGACGATGGCCGCATGGCGCGCGGCGAGCGCTTGCGCGGCCGCGACGCGGTCGCGCTGCACCGTTGCCGTGTCGCTGCCGAGCAGCCGCGCGGCCTCGAGCGGGTGCGGGGTCAGCACGCAGGGATTGCCGCGCGCGCCGCGCTTGGCGACGGCGGCCGCGAGGTCCGCATGCGTCGCCACGAGGTTCAGCGCGTCGGCATCGAGCAATGTCGCGGCATCATGGGCGAGCACGTCGCGCACGAGCGTTGCCGCGGCCTCGCGCGTGCCGAGGCCGCAGCCGGCCGCGATCGCGGTCATCGCGCCGAGGTCGAGGCCGTCGGCCGGATGCAGCATCAGTTCGGGGAACGGCGGGTCGTACGGCGGGGCGCCGGCGCCGAGGAAGCCGACGTGCACCTTGCCGGCGCCCGCGAACAGCGCGGCGCGCGCGGCCAGGATCGGCGCGCCGCACATGCCCGTGTCGCCGCCGAGCACCGCGAGGCTGCCGAACGTGCCCTTGTGGGACGCGAACGCGCGCGCGGGCAGGGCCGCGGCGAATCGCGCGGGCGCATTCAGTACGATGGCCGGCGCGGCGGGCGGCGCGACGTCGAGCGACTCGATGTCGATCTCGCCGGCGAGGTCGCGGCCGTCGCCCGTGTAGAGGCCCGGCTTCGCGCCGATGAAGGTGAGCGTATGCGTGGCCGCGACGGCGACGCCCGCGCCGACGATCCGGCCCGTATCGCTGTCGAGGCCGCTCGGCACGTCGAGCGCGAGCACGCGGCCGCCGCTCCGTGCATGCGCGGCAATGCGCGCGGCCTGCTCGGCGAACGCGCCGTCGAGCGCGCGGCCGAGACCGATGCCGAACAACCCGTCGACGACCCATGCATAACCGTCCAGCGACGCGGGTGGCGTGGCCGACAGCGGTACGCCGGCCGCGCGCGCGAGGCCGAGCGCCCATTGTGCGTCGTCCGGCTTGACCGGCACCGGCATCCACGCCTGCGTCGCGACGCCGAGCTGCTGGAGCTGCGCGGCGGTCACCAGCGCGTCGCCGCCGTTGTTGCCGGGGCCGACCGCGAACCACACGGGGCGCTCGCCCGCGACGCGCTCGGACAGCCAGCGCGCGGCGGCGGCACCCGCACGGCCCATCAGCGTGTGCGGCGGCAGC
Organism: Burkholderia pyrrocinia; assembly: GCF_001028665.1. Lineage (NCBI taxonomy): Bacteria > Pseudomonadati > Pseudomonadota > Betaproteobacteria > Burkholderiales > Burkholderiaceae > Burkholderia > Burkholderia pyrrocinia. The sequence continues at coordinate 3,460,976 of NZ_CP011503.1, read as the reverse complement.
GCCGCGGCTGCGTCGGCTTCGGCCGCGCGCAAGTCGGCGACGCGCAGCAGCGCGATCGGATCGGAATCGGGAAACGGGTGGGTAGCGGTCATCGCGGGATCGTGGCGGCTGGCAAGGATGCTGCCGCGGGACGATCCCGCGGCGGTCAGGTCGTGAAGCGCTCGGCGCGCAGCGCGGCGAGCGTGTCGGCGGGCCAGTGCTGCACGTCGCCGCCCAGATAGTCGGTCACCACTTTAGCAGACCCGCACGCGAGCCCCCAGCCGGTCGGGCCGTGCCCGAAATTGACGAATACGCGCGGATGCGGGGTCGGACCCACGACGGGCAGGCCGTCCGGCGACAGCAGTTGCGTGCCTTGCCACGACAGCGCGGCCGAGATCCGGGCGGCGCCGGGCACCCAGTCGTGGACGGCCTGGCCGAGCAGCGCGAGCGCAGCCTCGGACAGCGGCTCGGCGAGCGGCTTCGCGGTGTCGGGCAGGCTTTGCAGCACGGCGCCGCCGCCGACGCGCAGTCGCTGGTGGGTGCGCGTGATCGAGATGCGCTTGATCGAATCGACGACGCTCAGGTGCGGCGCGTGCTCTTCGTACGCGACCGGCGCGGTGAGCGTATGGACCCGTACCGGGTGCAGCGGCAGGCGCCAGCCGAGCCGGTCGAGCAGCGGCAGGCTGCCGGCGCCGGCGGCGACCACGATCGCGTCGGCGGAAATCACGTCGACTTCGTGCGCCTTCGCTGCGTTCCGGTGGCCGGACGGAACGAGTTCGACCGCGGTGCGGCCGGTGTCGACGCGAATCGCGGCAACGTCGGCGCCGAAGCGGAACTGCACGCCGTGCTCGTCGAGCGTCTGCTTGACCAGTTTCGCGAACAGCGGGCAGTTCCCGGTGCGCTCGGTCTCGAGCAGCACGCCGCCGGCGAAGCCGGGCTCGGCCGGCACCGACGGTTCGAGTGCCGCGCATTCGTCGGCGCTCAGCGTGCGGTACGGCTGGTCGAGCGTGCGCAGCAGGTCGAGCGCGGGCTGCATCGCTTCCCAGTCGCGCGGATCGCGCACGACGTGCAGGATGCCGGGCTTCTGTTCGAATTCGAGTTCGAGGCGCGCCTCGATGTCGGCGAGCGTGTCGCGCGACGCGTCGATCAGCGGGCGCAGCCGCGCGTACTGCGCGGCGAACACGTCGGGCTCGCGCAGCGCGGCGAGCTGCTTGACGAAGCGGCGCACGCCGCCGTTGAAGCCCGGCTTGTAAACGATGCCGCTGTCGCGCGGCTGGCGCTGGCGCATGAAGGTCGGGCCGAACCAGACGTCGAGCGGGCTCGGCAGCAGCGCGCCGCCGTCGCCGTAGGTCGCGCCTTGCGCGACGGTCGCGTGGCGTTCGACCACGCACACGCGATGGCCGGCCGCGCGCAGCTGGTAGGCGGTGGCGACGCCGCTGATTCCGCCGCCGATGACGATGACATCCATGGATTGCTTCGATGACGGGCGGCGCGCACGCCACCCGGTGAGAATTCGCAGAGGGCCCCGGCCCGGTGAACCCGGAATGATAGCGCCAAAATCGCGGTAACCGACGTCGGACGCGCGCGTACCGTGCGGCCGCGCCGCGGCCGCCGGCTGCCGCGTCCGCGCGGGCCGGCCCGGCGGGCGGCCGTGCGCGGCGCGCGCCGCGGCACCGTTGCGGTGCATGCGGACTACCGATCGGCCGGTTTGGGGCGACCGACTTCCGGGTATAATTACGGCCTTCCTTTCGCCCCACGTCGCCACCTTGCGCGACTCATCGACGTCAGTCCAGCCCATGGCTCACTTCTCGTGTTTTCCCGGCGCTTCGGCCCTCTCCGATTTCCGTCAAACCCGTCTGCTCGACACGCTCAGGCAAATCGACGCCAACATCGTCGCGGTGCGCGGCCAGTTCCTGCACTTCGTCAATGCGGCCGAGCCGCTGTCGGCCGACGACAGCGCGCGCATCGACGCGCTGATGCACTACGGTGCGCCGTTCGAGCCGGCGGCCGAGAAGGGGGCGGCCGAGACCTTCGTCGTGCTGCCGCGCTTCGGCACGGTCTCGCCGTGGGCGAGCAAGGCGACCGACATCGCGCAGCACTGCGGCCTCACGCAGGTGCGCCGCATCGAGCGCGGCGTCGAATTCACGGTCACGCTGAAGTCGGGCCTGCTCGGCGGCAAGAAGGCGCTGTCCGACGACGCGCGTGCGGCCGTTGCCGCCGCGCTGCATGACCGGATGACCGAAAGCGTGGTCGCCGCGCGCGACGACGCGAAGCACCTGTTCGACGAACTGCCGGCCAAGCCGCTCGCGAGCGTCGACGTGCTGGGCGTCGGCCGCGGCGCGCTCGAGCGCGCGAACGTCGAGCTGGGCCTCGCGCTCGCCGACGACGAAATCGACTACCTGGTCGATGCGTTCCGCAAGCTCGAACGCAACCCGACCGACGTCGAACTGATGATGTTCGCGCAGGCGAACAGCGAGCACTGCCGCCACAAGATCTTCAACGCACAGTGGACGATCGACGGCGCAGCGCAGGACATGTCGCTGTTCGCGATGATCCGCAACACCGAGAAGCTGAACCCGCAGGGCACGATCGTCGCGTATTCGGACAACTCGTCGATCATGGTCGGCGCCGAGGCCGAGCGCTGGTTCCCGCGCAACGCAGGCGCGGCCGGCGAGCCGGGCGAGCGTTATGGCCGCCACACCGAGCTCACGCACACGCTGATGAAGGTCGAGACGCACAACCACCCGACGGCGATCTCGCCGTTCCCGGGTGCGGCGACCGGCGCGGGCGGCGAGATCCGCGACGAAGGCGCGACGGGCCGCGGGGCGCGTCCGAAGGCCGGCCTCACGGGCTTCACCGTGTCGAACCTCGACCTGCCCGATGCACGCCAGTCGTGGGAAAACGCGCGCGACGCGGCGCAGCCGGTCGGCGAGCGCAACCCGAACGATGCGCACGGCCCGTACGGCCGCCCGGACCGCATCGCGTCGCCGCTGCAGATCATGATCGACGGCCCGCTCGGCGGCGCCGCGTTCAACAACGAATTCGGCCGCCCGAACCTCGGCGGGTATTTCCGCGTGTACGAGCAGAACGTCGGCGGCCAGGTGCGCGGCTATCACAAGCCGATCATGATCGCGGGCGGCCTCGGCAACATCGCGGATCAACATACGCACAAGCACGACGTGCCGGCCGGCTCGCTGCTGATCCAGATCGGCGGCCCCGGCATGCGGATCGGCATGGGCGGCGGCGCGGCGAGCTCGATGGCAACCGGCGCGAACACGGCCGAGCTCGACTTCGACTCGGTGCAGCGCGGCAACCCCGAAATCGAGCGTCGCGCGCAGGAAGTGATCAACGGCTGCTGGCAGCTCGGCGCGGAAAACCCGATCCTGAGCATCCACGACGTCGGCGCGGGCGGCCTGTCGAACGCGTTCCCCGAGATCGTCGACGGCGCGGGCAAGGGCGCGCGCTTCGAACTGCGCAAGGTCGCGCTCGAGGAATCGGGCCTGTCGCCGCGCGAGATCTGGTCGAACGAGGCGCAGGAGCGCTACGTGCTCGCGATCGCGCCGGCGGACCTGCCGCGCTTCGAGGCGATCTGCGCGCGTGAGCGCTGCCCGTTCGCGGTGGTCGGTGTTGCAACCGACGAGCGCCAGTTGCAGCTCGTCGACGCCGAAGCGACGGGGGGCGACGAATATCCGGTCGACATGCCGATGGAAGTGCTGCTCGGCAAGCCGCCGCGCATGCACCGCGACGTCGCACGCGTGGCGACCGAGCGCGCGCCGGTCGACGTGACGGGCATCGCACTGTCGGAAGTCGCCGTCGACGTGCTGAAGCACCCGACGGTCGGCAGCAAGTCGTTCCTGATCACGATCGGCGACCGTTCGGTCGGCGGCACGTCGGTGCGCGACCAGATGGTCGGCCCGTGGCAGGTGCCGGTGGCCGACTGCGCGGTCACCGCGCTCGACTATGCGGGCTTCAAGGGCGAGGCGATGACGATGGCCGAGCGCACGCCGCTCGCGGTGATCGACGCGCCGGCATCGGGCCGCATGGCGGTCGGCGAAGCAGTCACGAACATCGCGAGCGCGCCGATCGCGTCGCTCGACAAGCTGAAGCTGTCGGCGAACTGGATGGCCGCGTGCGGCACGGCCGGCGAGGACGCCGCGCTGTTCGACACGGTCAAGGCGATCGGCATGGAGCTGTGCCCGGCGCTCGGGATCGGCATCCCGGTCGGCAAGGACTCGCTGTCGATGAAGACGAAGTGGGACGAGCAGGGCGTCGCGAAGGAAGTGGTCTCGCCGGTGTCGCTGATCATCTCCGCGTTCGCGCCGGTCGAGGACGTGCGCCGTCACCTGACGCCGCAACTGCGCCGCGTCGCCGACGCGGGCGACAGCGTGCTGATCGCGATCGATCTCGGCCGCGGCAAGAACCGGATGGGCGGCAGCATCTTCGCGCAGGTCACGCAGCAGGTCGGCGACACGACGCCGGACGTCGACGATGCGGAAGACCTGAAGCGCTTCTTCAATGCGATCCAGTCGCTCAATGCGCAGGACAAGCTGCTCGCGTACCACGACCGCTCGGACGGCGGCCTGTGGGCGACGGTGTGCGAAATGGCGTTCGCGGGCCACGCGGGCGTGTCGCTGAACGTCGACATGCTGACGCTCGACGAGAAGCATGAATCCGACTACGGCGACGCAAAGGACTGGGCGAAGCAGACGAGCGGCCGCCGCGACGATCGCACGCTGCGCGCGCTGTTCTCCGAGGAACTCGGCGCCGTCGTGCAGGTGCGTGCGGCCGACCGCGACGCGGTGCTCGGCGCGCTGCGCGAGTTCGGTCTGTCGGCGTGTTCGCACGTGATCGGCTCGGTCAACGACCGCGACGTGATCGAGGTGTACCGCGACGCGAAGAAGATCTTCGACGCTCCGCGCACCGAACTCCATCGCGCATGGGGCGAAGTGAGCTGGCGCATCGCGCGCCTGCGCGACAACCCCGCATGTGCGGATGCCGAATACGACGCGCTGCTCGACGCGGCCGATCCGGGCATCTCGCCGGTGCTGAGCTTCGATCCGGCCGACGACATCGCCGCGCCGTTCATCGCGACCGGCGCGCGGCCGCGCGTCGCGATCCTGCGCGAGCAGGGCGTGAACTCGCATCTGGAAACGGCCTATGCGTTCGACCGTGCGGGCTTCGACGCGCACGACGTGCACATGAGCGACCTGCTCGCGGGCCGCGCGACGCTGGCCGATTTCGCGGGTGCGGTCGCGTGCGGCGGCTTCTCGTACGGCGACGTGCTCGGTGCGGGCGAAGGCTGGGCGAAGACGATCCGTTTCAACGCGAACCTCGCTGACATGTTCGCGGCGTTCTTTGCGCGTCCGGACACGTTCGCGCTCGGCATCTGCAACGGCTGCCAGATGCTGTCGAGCCTCGCGTCGATGATCCCGGGCGCGGAAGCATGGCCGAAGTTCACGCGCAACAAGTCCGAACAGTTCGAGGCACGCTTCTCGTTCGTGGAAGTGGAGAAGTCGCCGTCGATCTTCTTCGCGGGGATGGAAGGCTCGCGGATCCCGGTCGCGGTCGCGCACGGCGAAGGTTATGCGGACTTCTCGCAGCAGGGCGATATCGACCGCGTGGCAGTCGCGATGCGTTTCGTCGACCACCGCGGCGAAGCGACCGAGCGTTATCCGTTCAACCCGAACGGCTCGCCGGCCGGCATCACGTCGGTGACGACGGCCGACGGCCGCTTCTCGGTGCTGATGCCGCACATGGAGCGCGTGCACCGTACGGTCGCGATGAGCTGGCACCCGGAAGGCTGGGGCGAGGCGAGCCCGTGGATGCGCGTGTTCCGCAACGCGCGCCGCTGGATCGGCTGATCCGGATGATGTTCGACCCGAATGCGCCGGTCGAGGTCGTCACGCTGCGCGACGAGCGCAAGAGTGAGGTCGACACGATCGGCCGCGTGATTGGCGCGGCGTTTGCGGGCGAGCCGCAAGGCGGGCAGTTCGAGCGGCGGATCGTCGACGCGCTGCGCGCGGACGGTTTGCTGAGCGTGTCGCTCGTCGCGGAGCGCGACGGGCGCGTCATCGGCCACGTCGCGTTCTCGCCGGTCGCGATCGGCGGCGAACCGGCGGATCGACAGCAGTGGTACGGGCTTGCGCCGCTCGCGGTGCTGCCCGACTGCCAGCGGCAGAGCGTCGGCGCGGGGCTCGTGCGCGCGGGGCTCGACGCGTTGCGCCGGCTCGGCGCGCGCGGCTGCGTCGTGCTCGGCGATCCCGCGTACTACGCGCGCTTCGGGTTCGAGCCGTCCGGCGACATCGTGTTTCCGGACGTACCGCGCGAGTATTTCCTCGCGTTGTCGTTCGACGCATCGGCGCCGCTGCCGTCGGGCGAAGCGCGCTATCACGACGTGTTCTATCCCGCGTAGGGAACGCGGCGGCGCGGGTGATGTCCGGCACAGAAAAGGCTGCTCCTGGAGCAGCCTTTTTTATCGCGCGTCGACCGGCTGCCGAAACCTCGCGATGCGCGCGATCCCGCACGCCAAATGAAAAAGCCGCTCCGAAGAGCGGCTTTCCGATGCACGGGCGACGTGCGCCTGCGTTACTGGATCTTTGCGTGCTGGCGCAGACCTTCCTCGAACGCCTGCAGCTTCTGCTGCACGAGTTGTTGCGCGATCTGCGCCTTCACCTGGTCGAACGGCGGCGGCGCGATGTCGCGGATGTCGTCGACGCGGATGATGTGCCAGCCGAACTGCGTCTTCACCGGCGCGTCGGTCATCTGGCCTTTCTGCAGCGTCTGCGCGGCTGCCGCGAATTCCGGCACGTACGCCTTCGGGTCGGACCAGTCGAGATCGCCGCCGTTCTTGCCCGAACCCGGATCCTTCGAGTATTGCTTCGCGAGATCCTCGAACTTCGCGCCGGCCTTGATCTTCGCGATCAGGTCCTTCGCCTGCTGCTCGTTGTCGACGAGGATGTGGTGCAGGTGATATTCGCGGTTGCCGCCGGCGCCCTTGACGAGTTCGTCGTAGCGCGTCTTCACTTCGGCGTCGGTCGGCTGGTTCTTCTTCAGGAAGCTCTCGATCATCGAGCGCAGCACGACGGTCTGCTGCGCGACGGCGACCTGCGCCTTCACGTCCGGACGGTTCGGGATGCCTTCGCGGATCGCTTCCTGCATCAGGATTTCGCGGTTCACGAGTTCCTGGCGCACGGCCTGCTGCAGTTGCGGGCTGTCGGTCTGGCCTTGCTGGACGAGCTGAGCAACCATCGCGTCGGCGCGCGACTTCGGAATCGGCGTGCCGTTGACGACGGCGATGTTCTGGGCGAATGCCGGTGCCGCTGCGAAAGCAGCCGCCGCGACCCACAGGCGGGGGGATTTCAGGATCATCGGGAATTCCTAATGAGACTAGATAGAAGATTCGTTGAATTCTTCGGGCGTGTAAGCCACGATCGCGAGCGCGTGAATGCCGCGCTGCATCGCATCAGCGAGCGCATCATACACCAGCCGGTGCCGTGCGACGCGCGGCTTGCCCGCGAAGGCGGCCGACACGATCGTGACCGTGTAGTGGCCGCCGGAGGCCGCGCCGGCGTGGCCCGCGTGCTGCGCGCTGTCGTCGCGCACGGCGAGCGACACGGGGGCGAGCGACGCGGTGAGGCGTGCTTCGATCAGCGCGATGCGTTCGTCGGGCGACGCGTGGAGAAAGGCGTCCGTCATGTCATTCGTCCTTCAGGTACTTCGTGAGCCACAAGCTCTGCAGGATGATGAACACGACCATCGCGCCCGTCGTACCGAACAGCTTGAAGTTCACCCATTGCGATTCGGTGAAGTTGTGCACCACGTACAGGTTCGCGACGCCGAGCACCGCGAAGAACAGCGCCCACGCGACGTTCAGCTTGTCCCACACGGGGTGCGGCAGCGTGAGCTGCTTGCCCATCATCTTCTCGATCAGGTTGTTGCCGAACGCATAGCGCGCGGCAAGCAGCCCGACCGCAAACAACCAGTACAGCACAGTCGGTTTCCATTGAATGAATTTCTCGTCATGCAGGACGAGGGTAGCGCCGCCGAAGACGACGATCACGCCGAGGCTGACCCACAGCATCGTGTCGACCTTCCGGTGCCGGAAGGCGACCCACGCGACCTGGGCCAGCGTCGCGACGATCGCGACGGCGGTGGCGGTGAAGATGCCCCAGACCTTGAAGGCGACAAAAAACAGGATGATCGGAAACAGATCGAACAGGAATTTCATGGCGCTCGCAGCTGCGTGAAAGGCCGCTTGCGCGGCCTTTCACCGTTGTAGGGACCCGCCAGGCACCGCCGTCGCGGATCGGGGGCGGCCCGCCCGAGGGTAGCCGCCCGGCGAGGGTTGCCCCGCCGATCCGCCCGGCGCCGCTCATTCGTTTTCGGGTCGGGACTCGAAGTTTAACGCAGCCGAATTGATGCAGTACCGCAAACCGGTCTTGTCGCGCGGGCCATCCTCGAAGACGTGGCCGAGATGCGCGCCGCAATGGTTGCAGCGAACTTCGACGCGCACCATGCCGTGCGAGTAGTCGACCTTCTCGTCGATCACCTCGCCTTCGAGCGGCTTGAAGTAGCTGGGCCAGCCGCAGCCCGAGTGGAACTTGGAACCGGATTCGAACAGCGGCGTGCTGCAGACGACGCACTTGTAGATGCCGGCATCTTCGGTGTCGGTGTATTCGCCGGTGAATGCGCGCTCGGTCGCCGCATGCTGCGTGACTTCGTACTGCATCGGCGTGAGCCGGCGGCGCAGCTCGGCGTCGTCCTTCTGGTACGGGAAGGTTTTGTCGTCGGAATCGTGGGACATGTGGGGTTCTCCTGATCGGTCGGTCGATACGCGCGGGTTGGGTACTTCAGGACGAGCAGCTCACTTCGAGCGACCCGGCCCAGTCCGGCGGCAACGCCGCGTATGCTTCATGCTCCGGTTGTTCGTCGAACGGCCGGCGCAGGATCTGCGCGAGCCGCTCGACTTCCGAAAAATCCTTTTCCTTCGCGCGCCGGATCGCGACTTCGGCCAGATGGTTGCGAAGCACGTATTTCGGGTTCACGCGGTTCATCGCGGCCGCACGTGCCGCGTCGTCGCGCGTTTCCTCGGACAGCCGCGCACGGTAGAGGTTCGCCCATGCATCGAACGCGTCGCGATCGATGAACAGGTCGCGCACGGGCGCGTCGCGGCTCGCGTCGTGCTTCGACAGTTGCGCAAGCCGGCGGAACGTCAGCGTGAAATCCGCGTGGCTCGCATGCATCGTCTCGAGCAGCTGGTTGGCGAGTTCGGCATCGTTCTCGCGTTCGAGCTCGAGGCCGAGCTTCGCGCGCATCGCGCGTTCGAGCGCGGGGCCGAAGCGTTCCGGAAATTTCGCGAGCACGGCCTGCGCGTCGTCCACCGCGCGCTCGGCGCGCGCATCGTCATCGGCGATGCCGTGCTGCAGCCCGATCAGCGGCAGCAGCGCCTGCGCGAGGCAGTAGCAGTTCCAGTGCGCGATGCGCGGCTGCATCCGGTACGCGTAGCGGCCGCTGTTATCGGAGTGGTTGCAGATGTGGTTCGCGTCGAACGCGTCGACGAAGCCGAACGGGCCGTAGTCGATCGTCACGCCGAGGATCGACATGTTGTCCGTGTTCATCACGCCGTGGCAGAAGCCGACGGCCTGCCATTGCGCGACGAGGTCGGCCGTGCGCAGCGTCGCGGTTTCGAGCAGCGCGAGGTACGGATCGTCCGCGTCGCGGCAATCCGGATAGAAGCGGTCGATCACGTGATCGGCGAGCTGGCGGAGCAGGTCGGGGCGATCGTTCGAGAAGAAGTGCTCGAAGTGGCCGAAGCGCACGAAGCTTTCCGACACGCGCGTGACGACGGCCGACGTCTCGATCTCCTCGCGGACCACCGGCTGGTCGGAACCGATCACCGTCAGCGCGCGCGTGGTCGGGATGCCGAGGTGATGCATTGCTTCCGAGCACAGGAATTCGCGGATCGACGAGCGCAGCACCGCGCGGCCGTCGCCCATTCGCGAGTACGGCGTACGACCGCTGCCTTTCAGTTGCAGTTCGTAGCGCCGGCCGTCCGTGCCGGCTCGCTCGCCGATCGTCAGCGCGCGGCCGTCGCCGAGCTGGCCGGCCCACACGCCGAACTGGTGGCCGGAATACACCGATGCGTACGGCATCGCGGTTGCGGGCCAGTCGCGCGTCGGGTTGCCGGCGAACAGTTCGGCGAAGCCGGGCTGCGCGGCGATCGACGCCGGCAGTTCGAGCAGTTGCGCGACTTCGTCGGAAAAGCCGACGACGTACGGCGCGGCAAGCGGCGCGGCCGGCAGCCGCGTATGAAACGCGTCGCCGAGCTGGACGAACGCGCCTTCGGCGGGCGCGCCGAGCGTGGCGGCGAGGTCGGGAAGGGTGTCAGCCGGATCGGCTGCGCTTCGGGAAAACGACATGTTGAGCGCCTCTGGGTAAGCCGATATTGTAAGGCGGCGCAGCGCCGCCCGCATGGCGGCCCGCGCACCGTGCGCCACGCCCGTCCGGGCCGCTGACGGGCGCACGCCGGTCTCACGACAACGCATGTGTGTTCCTGATGGAAACAGCCGCCGGGCTGGTCACCGATTCGCGTCCTTCCGGGAGAACAAGACGATGGGTAAGCCGTTGCTGGGCCAGATGATGGACGTGCCGTTGCTGGTGTCCTCGCTGATTGCGCATGCCGCGCGTCACGCGGGCGATACCGAGATCGTGTCGAAGCGCATCGAGGGCGATGTGCATCGCTACACGTACCGCGCTTGCGAACGCCGCGCGAAGCAGCTTGCGCAGGCGCTCGCGCGGCTCGGCGTCGAAACCGGCGACCGCGTCGGCACGCTGGCGTGGAACGGCTACCGGCATCTCGAGGCGTATTACGGGATCGGCGGGATGGGCGCCGTATGCCACACGATCAACCCGCGCCTGTTCCCCGAGCAGATCGCGTACATCGTCAATCACGCGGAAGACCGCTACGTCTTCTTCGACATCAATTTCGCGCCGCTGATCGACGCGATCGCGCCGCAATGCCCGCACGTGAAGGGCTGGGTCGCGATGACGGACGCCGCGCACCTGCCGTCCTGCGCGACGCCGTTGCTCTGCTACGAAACGCTCGTCGAAGCGGAGGACGGCCGTTACGACTGGCCGCGCCTCGACGAGCAGCAGGCGTCGGGGCTCTGCTACACGTCGGGCACGACCGGCAATCCGAAGGGCGTGCTGTATTCGCACCGCTCGACGGTGCTGCACGCGTACGGCGCCGCGCTGCCCGACGCGATGAACCTGTCCGCGATGGATGCGGTGCTGCCCGTCGTGCCGATGTTCCACGTCAACGCGTGGGGGCTGCCGTACGCGGTGCCGCTCACCGGCGGCAAGCTGGTGCTGCCCGGCAAGGATCTCGACGGGAAATCGCTGTACGAGCTGATGGAGGCCGAGCGCGTGACGTTCTCCGCGGGCGTGCCGACCGTGTGGCTCGGCCTGCTGAACTACATGCGCGAAGCCGGCGTGCGCTTCTCGACGCTGAACCGCACGGTGATCGGCGGCTCCGCGTGCCCGCCCGCGATGCTGCGCACGTTCGAGGACGAATACGGCGTGCGCGTGATTCATGCGTGGGGGATGACCGAACTGTCGCCGCTCGGCACGCTCGCGAAGCTCAACTGGGCGCAGTCGCAGCGGCCGCTCGACGCGCAGCGCCGGCTGCTCGAGAAGCAGGGGCGCGTGATCTGCGGCGTCGACATGCGCATCGTCGGCGAGGACGGCGCCGAGCTGCCATGGGACGGCGTCGCGTTCGGCGAACTGCAGGTGCGCGGGCCGTGGGTGATCGATCACTACTTTCGCGGCGACGCGTCGCCGCTGTCGGACGGCTGGTTCCCGACCGGCGACGTCGCGACGATTGACCCCGACGGCTTCCTGCAGATCACCGACCGCAGCAAGGACGTGATCAAGTCGGGCGGCGAGTGGATCAGCTCGATCGACATCGAGAACGTCGCGATTGCGCACCCGGGTGTGGCCGAAGCCGCATGCATCGCATGCGCGCACCCGAAATGGACCGAGCGCCCGCTGCTCGTCGTGGTGCCGCGCGAAGGCGCGAACCTGAGCCGCGACACGCTGCTCGCGTTCTACGAAGGGAAGGTCGCGAAATGGTGGATCCCCGACGACGTCGTGTTCGTCGAATCGCTGCCGCACACGGCGACCGGCAAGCTGCAGAAGCTGAAGCTGCGCGAGACGTTCCGCGATTACGTGCTGCCGACGGCGGTGTGCGAGCCGTAAGGCTGAGGCCCGGGCCGGCGACGGCCCGGGATCCGGTCGCCCGATCCGTCCCCGGGTCGGGATAAAAATTCAAATTGAACGACCGTGCTTTTCCGTTGTATGCTGCCTCCGTTCGATCCGGACATGCGGCCGTTCGACCGCGCACAATGAAGCGTCGCCACCCCGGCGCGCGATGCATGGAGGCAGGCAGATGGCAGTGGATTACTCGACTCGCGACGGCGTGGCCGTCCTTACGCTCAACAATCCGCCCGTCAACGGGCTCGGCCTGTCGACCCGCCAGGGCGTCATGGACGCGCTCGATCGCGCCGCGCAGGACCCGTCGGTCACGGCCATCGTGCTGACCGGCGCGGGCCGCGCGTTCTCGGGCGGTGCCGACATCACCGAATTCAATACGCCGAAGGCGCTGCAGGAGCCGACGCTGCACACCGTGATCCGAGCGGTGGAAGCGAGCGCGAAGCCCGTCGTCGCGGCGCTGCACAGCGTCGTGATGGGCGGCGGCCTCGAGCTCGCGCTCGGCGCGCACTACCGCGTTGCGGCACCCGGCGCGCAGGTCGCGCTGCCCGAAGTGAAGCTCGGCCTGCTGCCGGGCGCGGGCGGCACGCAGCGCCTGCCGCGCGCGGTCGGGCTCGAAACCGCGCTGAACATGATCGTGTCGGGCGCGCCCGTGCCGTCCGAGCAGCTTGCGAAGAGCGGGCTGTTCGACGAGATGGCCGACGGCGACCTGCTCGATGCGGCCGTCGCGTTCGCGCGCAAGGTCGGTGCGCAGAAGGGGCCGCATCCGCGCGTGCGCGATCGCAAGATCGTCCACGAGAACGCTGCAGGCTTCATCCAGTTCGCACGCAATTCCGCGCGGGCCGCCGCGCCGAACTTCCCCGCGCCGCACAAGTGCATCGACGCGATCGAAGCCGGCGTGCTGAACGGTTTCGACAAGGGCAGCATCGCCGAGCGCGAGGGTTTCGTCGCGCTGATGATGACGCCGGAAAGCCGCGCGCTGCGCCATGCATTCTTCGGCGAGCGTGCGGCGAGCAAGATTCCCGACGTGCCGGCCGATACGCCGCTGCGCGAGATTCGCCGCGTCGGCGTGATCGGCGCGGGCACGATGGGCGGCGGGATCGCGATGAACTTCGTCAACGCAGGCCTGCCCGTCACGCTGCTCGAGACGAAACAGGACGCGCTCGAGCGCGGCGTCGCGACGATCCGCAAGAACTACGACGCGCAGGTGAAGAAGGGCAAGCTCACACAGGAAAAGCTCGACGCGCGCATGGCATTGATCACGCCGACGCTGTCCTACGACGACCTGAAGGATGCGGACCTGATCGTCGAGGCCGTGTTCGAGGAACTCGGCGTGAAGGAGCTGGTGTTCAGGAAGCTCGACGAAGTCGCGAAACCGGGTGCGATCCTCGCGTCGAACACGTCGACGCTCGACGTCGACAAGATCGCGGCGTTCACGAAGCGTCCGCAGGACGTCGTCGGCATGCACTTCTTCAGCCCGGCGAACGTGATGAAGCTGCTCGAGGTCGTGCGCGGCGCGCAGACCTCGAAGGACGTGCTCGCGACCGTGATGGCGGTGGCGAAGAAGATCCGCAAGACGGCGGTCGTGTCGGGCGTGTGCGACGGCTTCATCGGCAACCGGATGATCGAGCAGTACATCCGCCAGGCGCTCTTCATGCTCGAGGAAGGCGCGCTGCCCGCGCAGGTCGATCGCGCGATCGAGAAGTTCGGTTTTGCGATGGGGCCGTTCCGGATGAGCGACCTCGCCGGAAACGATATCGGCTGGGCGATTCGCAAGCGCCGCTACGTCGAGAAGCCCGATCTGCAGTATTCGAAGATCGCCGACCGCCTGTGCGAGCAGGGCCGCTTCGGCCAGAAGACGGGCGCCGGCTGGTACGACTACGTGCCGGGCGAGCGCAAGGCGAAGCCGTCGTCGCTGGTCGACGAGATGGTCGTCGCGTATTCGAAGGAGCGCGGCGTCGAGCGGCGCAAGATCGGCGACGACGAGATCGTCGAGCGGCTCGTGTTCGCGCTCGTCAACGAAGGCGCGAAGATCCTCGAAGAGAAGATCGCGTCGAAGGCGTCCGACATCGACATGGTCTACCTGACCGGCTATGGCTTCCCGCTGTGGCGTGGCGGCCCGATGCTGTACGCGGACATGGTCGGCCTCTACAACGTCGAGCGCGCGATTCGCCGCTACGCGGCCGCGCCGAACGGCGACGCATGGCAGCTCGCGCCGTCGATCGCGGAGCTCGCGAAGGCCGGCCGCGGGTTCAACGGCTGACGATGTCGCACGACGGTGCGACCGATTCCACCAGGAGAAACGCGATGAAACGCACCGACGACGTACTGCTCGTGATCGACGTGCAATACGACTTCATGCCGGGCGGCGCGCTCGCGGTGCCGGACGGCGACGCGGTCGTGCCGGTGATCAACGCGCTCGCGCAGCGCTTCGACCAGGTCGTGCTGACGCAGGACTGGCACCCGCGCGAGCACGTGTCGTTCGCGGCGAACCATCCGGGCCGCGAGCCGTTCTCGACGCTCGCACTGCCGTACGGCGAGCAGGTGCTGTGGCCCGTGCACTGCGTGCAGGACACCGACGGCGCGGCGCTGCATCGCGACCTCGACATCCCGCAGGCGCGGCTCGTGATCCGCAAGGGCGGCGACGCGCAGGTCGACAGCTATTCCGCGTTCGTCGAAGCCGATCGCACGACGCGCACGGGGCTCGCGGGCTATTTGCGCGAACTCGGCGCGAAGCGCGTGTGGTGCTGCGGGCTCGCGACCGACTATTGCGTCGCGTGGTCGGCGCTCGATGCGCGCGCGGCCGGTTTCGAAGCCGCGGTGATCAACGATGCGTGCCGCGCGATCGACCTGAACGGGTCGCTCGCGCACGCATGGCAGCAGATGCAGGCAGCGGGCGTCGCACATGTGACGTCCGCGGGCGCGCGCCCGACGGCGTAGCGCATTCCCCATCCGATTCAGGACATGAAGCAGGACCGAAGGAGACTCGCATGACCGAAGCCGTAATCGTATCGACCGCACGCACGCCGCTCGCGAAATCCTGGCGCGGCGCATTCAACATGACGCACGGCGCGACGCTCGGCGGCCACGTGGTCGCGGCCGCGCTCGAACGCGCGAAGCTCGACCCCGCGCGTGTCGAGGACGTGATCATGGGCTGCGCGAACCCCGAAGGCGCGACCGGTGCGAACATCGCGCGGCAGATCGCGCTGCGCGCGGGGCTGCCGGTGACCGTGCCCGGGATGACGGTGAACCGTTTCTGCTCGTCGGGGCTCCAGACCATTGCACTGGCTGCGCAGCGGATCATCGCGGGCGAAGGCGACGTGTATGTCGCGGGCGGTGTCGAATCGATCTCGTGCGTGCAGAACGAGATGAACCGGCACATGGTCCAGGAGAGCTGGCTCGTCGAGCACAAGCCCGAGATCTACTGGAACATGCTGCAGACGGCCGAGAACGTCGCGAAGCGCTACGGGATCTCGAAGGAGCGGCAGGACGAGTACGGCGTGCAGTCGCAACTGCGGGCCGCGGCCGCCCAGGAAGCCGGGCGCTTTCGCGACGAGATCGTGCCGATCACCGTGCTCGCGGGTATCGCCGACAAGGCGACGGGCCGCCTGTTCACGAAGGAAGTGACCGTATCGGCCGACGAAGGCATCCGTCCCGACACGACGCTCGAAGGCGTGTCGAAGATCCGTTCGGCCGTGCCGGGCGGCGTGATCACCGCCGGCAACGCGAGCCAGTTCTCGGACGGCGCGTCGGCGTGCGTCGTGATGAGCGCCGACGCCGCGCAGCGCGAAGGGCTGCAGCCGCTGGGCGTGTTCCGCGGCTTCGCGGTGGCCGGTTGCGAGCCGGACGAGATGGGCATCGGCCCCGTGTTCGCGGTGCCCAAGCTGCTGAAGCAGGCAGGGCTGAAGGTCGACGACATCGGCTTGTGGGAACTGAACGAAGCGTTCGCGGTGCAGGTGCTGTACTGCCGCGACACGCTCGGGATTCCTGAGGACCGCCTGAACGTGAACGGCGGCGCGATCGCGGTCGGCCATCCTTACGGCGTGTCGGGCGCGCGCCTGACGGGCCATGCGCTGATCGAAGGCAAGCGCCGCGGCGTGAAGTACGTGGTCGTCACGATGTGCATCGGCGGCGGCCAGGGCGCGGCCGGCCTGTTCGAAATCATCTGATTTTTGGCCGGTGGCGGCCGCGGTTTCGCTTCGGCGAGGCTCGCGGCCGCGACGCGAATCGGCGTGGCAGGACTGCCATTCCGAACAGTCGAGAAGCAAAAGCATGCTTTCGGCAATGCCGTTTCCCCTTACTTGTCAAACGAATTGCCCCACCTATACTTGCTCTGACATTTGCCTTTCGGCACGATGGGCAGGATCATGCTTCGCACGATCCGTGCCGCGAAGGTTCGAACCAACGCAGCAGACCGACCGGGGACCGAATGAGTACGACCTATGCAGCCGGGGAACCGCCGCGCGTCGTCAGCGCGGCCGCGAGGCTCTACGCGAAATGCCTGCTGATCGGTTTCGCGTTGCTGCCTGCCTATCTGATCGCCTATCTGTGGTTCTTCAGCGACCCGCACGTCGTGTTCGAGAGCCACGCGTTCCATGAAATCGCGATTGCGGCAGCGACCCTCGAGGGCGCGTTCGTCACCTATGTGACGTGGGTGTGCTACCGGTCGTCCGGCGAGCCGCTGCTGCGCTGGCTGACGCTCGGCTTTCTCGGCTTCGCGATGATCTATTCGCTGCACGGTGCGTTCACCGGGATGGCGCACCACAATATCTGGCTGTTCCTGCTGTACGGGCCCGCGTCGCGGCTCGTGATGTCGATCCTGCTGCTCACGGGCCTGATGTCTTATTCGCTTCCGCCCGATCGCATCGAGAAGCGCACGAGCGTGCGGACGTGGCTGCCGTGGATCGTATTCTTCTTGATCGTCAATGTGGCCGTGGCGTACATCGCGTATTCGCCGGTTGCGGGCGCGCTGGGCACGCGGCTGTCGATGGAGGGCGGCGCGCTCGTGTTCTCGCTGTTGAACGTCGGCGTGCTGCTCGCGCGGCGGATCCGCTCGCCGTTGATGGTGATCTACGGCGTGTCGATCATGGCGTTCGCGCTGTCGTCGCTCGCGTTCATCCTCGGCAAGCCGTGGAATCACATGTGGTGGCTTGCACATGCGATTTTCGCGGGCGGCTTCTTCCTGCTCAGCTATGGCGTCGTGCAGGCGCTGCAGACGACGCGCTCGTTCTCGGCGATCTACCGCCAGGAAGACCTGATGAGCCGGCTGTCGGAATCGATGGCGCGCACCGAGAGCGCGCTGCAGGAACTGCGGCGCACGAACCAGAAGCTCGAGTACATGGCCGCGACGGATCCGATGACGGGCGCATCGAACCGCCGGCAGTTCATCGCGCAGGTCGAGCGCGAGATGGTCCGGGCCGAGCGCGACGGCACGCCGTTTTGCCTGCTCGCGCTCGATCTCGACAATTTCAAGAACATCAACGATGCGTACGGGCACCAGATCGGCGACGAGGTGCTGCGCGGTGTCGTGCGCCAGTGCCTCGAGGCGATCCGCCCGGCGGGCGGGCTCGCGCGGGTCGGCGGCGAAGAGTTCATGGCGCTGCTGCCGGAGATGCCGCTCGAGGGCGCCCGGATGACGGCCGAGCGCGTGCGCTCGTCGATCGCGAGTTCGCCGTTCGGGCTGGACTTCAAGCGCGTGCAGGTGACGGTCAGCGTCGGCGTCGCGCAATACGGGGTCGACGGCAGCACGGTCGATGCGTTGCTGCGGGTGGTCGACGAGCGGCTGTACCAGGCGAAGCGGGAAGGGCGGAACCGGGTCGTGTCGCGGTGACGCGTGCGGTATCGGGACGGGTCGCGCACGGCCCGTCGAAGTCGGCTGCCTACGGTGCGAGCAACGGCGGAATCGCCGCAAGCATCGCATCGATTGCCACCCTCAGCTTGTACGGCAGGAACCGCGTCGCGGGCCACACCACATGCATCGGCGTGCCGGCCGACGGCACGTGTTCCAGCACGCGCACCAGCGCCCCCGTGCGCAACGCGTCGCGCACGAGCCATTCGGGCAGGTGAACGAGCCCCGCGCCGCGCATGGCGGCCGCGACCAGGCTGTCGATGTCGTCGAAGCCGAGCCGGTAATGCAGCGCGGGTTGCACGACACGACCGTCCGGCCCGGCCAGCGTCCACGGATTCGCGCGGCCGCCGTGCAGGTAGACGATGCAACGATGGGCGGCAAGTTCGTCCGTACTGCGCGGCGTGCCCCGCGTGCGCAGGTACGCGGGCGACGCACAGACCGCCATCGATTGCATGCCGAGCGGCCGCGCGATCAGCGTATCGCTGTCGGGCAGTGCACCGCTGCGAATGGCGAGATCGACGCCTTCGTCCGCAAAGTCGACGACGCGATCGGTGAAATGCCCTTCGACCTGCAGTTGCGGATGCTGCGCCGCCAGATCGAGCAGCAGCGGCGTTACGTGATGGCGGCCGAACACGACGGGCGCGCTCACGCGAATCCGCCCTGTCGCCTCGTTGCGGCCCGCTTCGAGCACGTGCTGCGCGGCATTGAGCTCCTCCAGCGCCTGCGCGCACCGTTCGTAGAACGCGTGGCCGTCGTCGGTCAGAGCTAGGCTGCGCGTGGTCCGCACGAACAACCGCGTCCCGAGCCGCGCTTCGAGCCGGCCGATCGCCTTTCCGACTGCCGAGCGGGTCTGTCCGAGCCGGGCGGCCGCCTGCGCGAAGCTGCCGGCGTCGACGGCAGCGACGAACGCGCTGATGCCGGCCAGCCTGTCGTGCGAGATTGGTTCCATTTTGTCTACTATAGGTCGATTAATTCGCGCCACATGGTGACTGCGGGAATCATTATCCTGCCGATTCCACTGTTTTCGTTATCGGAGTCGCCATGTCGTCACTCATGTATCGCTGGCAATCGCCGGCATTCGGCCGCCAACACCTGCAACTCGCGACCGTGCCCGTTCCGGCGCCGGGCCCGCGCGATGTGCTGGTGCGCGTGGACGCGGTCGCGCTGAACTATCGCGACCTGCTGGTGCTGCGGGACGGGATGGGGATGACCGTGCCGTTCCCGCTGGTGCCCGGTTCGGACATGCGCGGCGAGGTCGTCGCGACGGGGGCCGACGTGACGGATTTCGCGCCCGGCGACGCAGTGATCAGCACGTTCTTCACCGGCTGGCAGGACGGCCTCCAGCCGCGCGGCAGCGTGCCGCTCGGCGTGCCGGGGCCGGGGATGCTGTCGGAGTACGTGGTGCTCGGCGCCGATTCGCTGGTGGCCGCGCCGCGCACGCTCGACGCCGCGCAGGCCAGCACGCTCACCTGCGCAGGGTTGACCGCGTGGTATGCGCTGGCCGATGCGTCGACGACGCGGCCGGGCGATACGGTGGTCGTGATCGGCACGGGCGGCGTTGCATTGTTCGCCGTGCAGATCGCCAGCGCACAGGGCGCGCGCGTGATCGTCGTGTCGGGCAGCGACGAGAAGCTCGAGCGCGCGAAGCGGCTCGGCGCGCACGACGGGATCAACCGCACGCGGACGCCGGACTGGGCCGCCGAAGTGCGCGCGCTGACCGGCGGACGCGGCGCCGATCACGTGCTGGAACTCGCGGGCGCGGACAATTTCGGGCGTTCGCTGTCGTCGCTCATGCAGGGCGGCCGCGTGTCGGTGATCGGCAATCTGGGCGGCGATGCGCTGACGACGTCCGTGTATCCGCTGCTGACGGGGCGTGCGACCGTGCAGGGGATCGGCGTCGCGCACCGGCGCGCACTCGAGGATCTCGTGCGCGCGGTGGACTGGCTGAAGCTGAAGCCGGTGGTCGAGCGCGAGTATGCGTTCGATGCGCTGCCGGCCGCGCTCGACCATCTCGAACGCGGCGCGTTCGGCAAGGTGGTCGTGCGGATGCGTTGAGCGGCGTCGCACGCACCGAAGCCCCGGGATGAGACGGCCCCGGGGCTTTTGCGTGTTCCGCGTGCGATGCGCTATCGCGACGCGACGGCCGCCGTGCCGGTCGGCTGCGCGTCCTGCATCCGCTGCGACGCCTGCCACCAGTACTTGCCCGCGCGCTGCTGCGGATCGCGGATCGCGAGATACGTCGTACTCCAGAGCTGCGCCGCGTTGGCTTCGGTCGCATCCGCGCTGCGCGTGCCGAATGCATCGGTCCGGTACTGGCCGTTCACGTAGGACCACGTCCACATCTCCGACGTGCGCATGTCGCGTCCGTTCGAGATCACCTGCCAGATCGTCTGCCGCGCCTGCGTGAGCAACGCCCGGGTTGTCGCCGACAGATCCTGGCGCGCGAGCTGGCGATCGAGCCCGGCCACCCACATCGCCTGCTGCCACGACCAGATGACCGTGCCGTGATACGCGGAGCTCGTGAACTTCGGCCACAGCGACGGGTTCGCATACGCCGGGTTCGCGATCAGCATCCCGGCATCGGTCACGAGCCCGGTCGGGAACGGCCGCGTGACGTCGGTGACGATTCGCTGGAGCGCGTCGTCCGGCGGCGTGCCGAACAGCAGCGCGAAGCCGCCGTCGGAATTCATCACCGGAATCGGGTTGCCCTGCTGATCGAGCGACAGCGCGTAGAACGACAGCGGCGCACTCGGCGCGGCACCGGCCGGCACGCCGGCGGACGGCGCATAGGCCGACACGTCGGTGGCCGCCTGCGCGGCCGGTACGCTGACCTGGAACAGCGGCGGCGCCTGAGTTTCCCACCTGGCGGCTTCGTTCGCCGTGTCGGCGAGCGCCGCGCGCTGCCCGGCATCCAGGTACGGATCGAGCAGGCCGCGCGTGAGGAACGCGTTCGCCGCGCGCAACGCTGCCGGCACGAGCACCGCGTTGACGTCGTACGGGTAGACGCCGCCGCCGAGCCCGTCGGTGCTGTCGCGCCAGTTGCCGACGATCTCGCCGGGCCGCAGGTGGATCAGGTTCGCGACCGACGGCTGCTGCGCGAACGGCTGCGCGGTCGCCGCGACGTGCAGCAGGTTGACGACCAGGCGGCTGCCGTTGGTCTGCCCGTCGCTGCCGCGCTGCGCCAGATAGGCGGCCGCGCGGGCCTGGCCGCGCGTATCGTCGATCAGCCATGCGGCCGCGATCGGCGCGAGCAGGTAGTCGCTGTCGATCATCTTGTAGTCGTAGGTCGGCGTCGGATCGTTCGGCCGCCCGTTCTTCTGGTTGTCGACCAGCGCGAATTCGCCGATGCCTTCCTCGTGCGCGACCTTGCCGTCCACCGACAGGCGGCTCAGCACCGACGACAACCCGGCCTCGATCGCCGCGGGTTCGAGCACGGGCATCAGCATGCGCACCGAGATCAGCGTATCGCGGCCGAAGTACGTGTCGTACTGCCACGAGCCGGCCAGCAGCTTGTCGTGGAAGCTCAGGAATTCGAGCACGTTCTGGCTGACCGGATCGGGGTTCACGGACGGCGCGAGAAGATCGGCGCGCGTGATCGGCGACAGCGGCGTCTCGCCCGACAACGCATCGACATGCAACTTCAGCGTGTGCGAGCCCGCCGGTGCGCGCAGCACGAGCTTGCCGCCCGCTGCCGGCGCGATGCTGCCGCCGTCGCGCAGCGTGATCCGCAGCGCGTAACCGGGCGCGCCGTCGATCCGGTCGCGCTGCCATTGCGCGGCGCTGCCCTGGATCGTCGGCGCCGTGACGATCTGCTGCGGAATCGTCGCGCCGCCGTTGAAGTCGCGCAGGAAGCGCACGTTGCTGAGTACGCCCTGGCGGATCGTCAGCGTGTCGGTGTCCACCGACACGTCGGCGCCGATACCGTACAGCGGGCGGCCGTGCGTGTCGGGAGCCGACAGCGCGGACGGCGGCGTGTCGAGGCTCCAGTTCACCGGCTGCGCGGTGTCGTCGAACCACAGCCCGGTGCCGCTGTTGCCGGCAGGGAAGACCACGAGCAGGCGCGGTTTCGTCGACGAGCGCGCCAGCAGGTGCGCGGCGACCTTGTCCTGCCGGTAGAACGCATTGATCTGGCCGCCGGTGTCCATGCGGAACGACAGCGCGGCGTGGTTCGACGGCGTGCGGCTCGACCGGATGTCGTCGTCGTCGTGGCATGCGGCGAGCAGGCCGGCGCAGACGAACCCGAGACACAGCGACTTCGCAAGACGATGCATGTTGATGTCCCTCCTGGTGACTGGCGATTATTATCGGAATGGTCGAATGAACGGATCTTCTGTCCGTTTCGTTATGTGCTATGGACATTCGGGGAATGCCCGAAATCAGTCGGGATGCGGTGCTTCTGCAATAAGCGAATTGCGTGGCAAATAAGCGAGAGGCTGATCAGTGCCGAAAACTCAACTGGCAGAGGGCGTCTCCCCGGTGCGGCGCGGGGAAAGTCTCCGGGATGGCCTTCGCACGGGCGAATGGCGATTCGTGTGCGGCGGTAGAAAATAAAACGTAAGCCGTCGTAGGGGATTCTAAATTTGCGGGAAAGTTGGAGTCAATAATGTTTTCGAGATTTTCTGATATTCGATTGAAATGGTGGTCGCAATTATTGCCCGACGAGTCGGTAAAATATGCGATTTAATGAGGTTGGATAATGGAATTGCGATATCCGGTGGCGAAATAATTGGCAATGACGTTTCAATCCGGCGATTGATGCCTGACAGGAATTGAATCGTCGCGTGTGTGCCGGCCGCCGTTTGCGCGGATCGCGCCGTCGAGTGCCGACGCGGTGAAAAAGTGCGTATCGTCGCCGGAAAGGTCGGGCGATAGCCGATTCGATACGCGCTTTTTCCGAGCGTGGCTCCGGGCGAAAAATTGCGCATCGTGGAGTGCCAGGGCGGGCGCGGCACGGATTCCAACGAACAGGTGACGGTGTTCGCGAGACTTGCTCGACGGCAGATGTCTGCGGTCGGCCATGAAGCGACATTGAAGGTGACGCCTGATCCAACGTTCGTCGGTCCGTCACCTGTGAAAAAGCGGCCGTCCGTACTTCGCCGATACATGAGTCGGCATAGCCCGAGTTTCTCGCTACTGCTATGCGGGCAGAAGACCAGCAACGCGATAGCTTTCAATCAGCCCGTCATAGAGAGAAATATCCGAGCGACTCCTGGCAATGAGCTGAGCGCCGGCGACGGCCGCGAAGATGGCGCGAGCGCGCGGTTCGCTATCCTCGGAGCTGACCACGGCCGCGGCGGATAGCACCCGGCTCAGCCACGCAACATTCACATCGGCAAAGGTCTGGACCTCTTTCGTCACCGTTTCCGGCAGGTCATCAGATTCCGCGGCCATGAAGCTGCAGAGGCACATGCGATTGCCACTCTCGAGCGCCTTGCGAAACGTATCGGGATAGTGGCGCAGGCAGTCGATCGGATCCGCGGATTCGGCCAAAAGCGCATCCAGGGTAGCTGCCGAGTTCTCCCAATAACGCCTCGTCACCGCTGCGCCGAGATCGGCCTTGCTTGCGAAGTGATGGTAGATGCTCGCAGCCTTGATGCCGACATCCTCGGCGAGATCACGATAATTCAAGCCGCTGTAGCCGTGCGCCTGCGCAATCTTGGTGGCAGCCACCAGGATTCGCTCCCTGGAGTTCAAGCCTGAATCGTTCTTCACTACTACCGCCTCCGCAAACGGGGATGACTGTTGACATAGGGGAGTATAGCCTCTACCGTAAACCTAACGAACGTTAGGTAGTCAATGTGGACAATACCTCCCCATTTTGTCCGATCCCATGTAACAGTGCGCACAGCGAGGCAAGCATGACTTCCGGCACCATTGATTTTGACGTCACCACGATCCCGATCATGACGATTTACGATTTTCCCGAAGGGCCTTATCCGACACGCGTCCGTATCGCCCTGGCCGAGAAAAATCTGCAATCGCGCGTCGAGTTCGTGATGGTCGATCTTTACGAGGGAGAGCACAAAAGGCCCGAGTTCATCGCCGAGAAAAACTACTCGGGCACGCTGCCGGTCCTCGAACTCAACGACGGAACCTGCATCGCCGAATGCACCGCCATTACCGAATACCTCGATACGCTCGATGGCGCACCGACGCTGACCGGCAGGACACCGCTCGAAAAGGGCGTGATCCACATGATGAGCAAGCGCGCCGAGCTGGAGGTGCTCGATGCCATCAGTGTCTATTTCCACCATGCCACGCCAGGGCTTGGGCCCGACGTCGAGCTCTATCAGAACGCCGAATGGGGGTTTCGTCAGCGCGACAAAGCCCTGAGGGGCATGCGCTACTTTGATGGCGTTCTGAAAAAGCAGCTGTTTGTCGCCGGGGATGCCTTCTCGATGGCCGACATCACTCTCATTGGCGGCCTGGTCTTTGCGTCGATCGTGAAGCTGCCCGTGCCTGCAGAGTGCGAAGCCCTTCTTGCTTGGTACACGAGAATGCGGGAACGCCCGAGCGTCAAGAATCAGCCGGCGTTCGCCTGAAATCGCAGCCGTGGCCGACCGTCATCTATGATCGACCAATCTTTGGTTGCAAAGCCAAGGCGACCGGTCTGCTCGACTTCGACGACTGGTCTACGCAATCGATGCAGGATGGCCAGACGACGCCAGCTCTTCACCAAGCCGAAGACTGTGTTGATCCGGAAGTTGATCCGGTCAACGCTGCTGCAGCGTACGATCTGCACATTGTCTTTCACGGGCAATCGCGAACGTACTGGAGCGTTCCCGGCGCGGGGAGAGATAGCCCGTCTCCCCTGCAGGTTTTTGGCTCCCGCTTGTCCGCTGAACTACAAGAAGCCGTCGTTCAGCCGCCGTGAAGGTCAACGGCCGTTCAGAGTTGCGGATTCAACCGTTCGCCCGCCAGCGAGCCTGGCGTCATCGCATGCGAATTGCATGAGTTGACATGGGGGCCCGTGGCGGTCGTTCCGTCGGATCGAATGAACGCTACGAAACGGGCACTGAACGTTCGGATACCGCCCATGAGCATGCGCCGCGATCCGATCCGGGGATGCGCCACAACCGACGCTCTGGTGATCGCAATGGCGAGTGATTCAGGGAGATTGATCCACGGGAACCAGCATCATCGCCTTACCACCCAATTTCGGGGCAAGTTTCTGCTGCATTGCCACCACCGCAGGAAGCGGGCGCCACGCCACGGTCACGCTGTCGCCAAGGCCCTCATCGTTTAGATGCAGGTGGTCCACGCCATCGATGACTTTGTCGCCGAGTCTGATAGTGGAGACAGCGACAAAGTCGGCACCTTCGCGAATGAGGAACCTCGGTTCGAAGGCGTCCACAGTGCCAAAAAGGTGGGTGAGGACATCTGCGACGCGCCCCTTCCCTTCGAAGGGAGCGGGAGCGATCGGGCTACGGAGGATGACGTTATCTGCCAGGTGGGCCTTGATCCCTTCGACGTCGCGCCTGCCCATGGCTTCGAGGTAAGCGTCGAGATGTTCAGTAGTGTTAATGAATCCTCTCCTGATAGAACCGGCGCGCTGGCTCCGCGCGGTCAATTGGCGAAATGATGGTGACCCTGACGTTCGATACCGTCACTCAGTGCCCCAGGGCTTGGAAAAGCGCGACCGGTATCCCCCAGGGGCCAAGCCGCGTTTCGATTCCATCGTAAGGAGCGTCCGTCTTACGTCCGAAGGTGAGGTGTTCCTGGAACGGTGCGGACGAATCTTCGAGGAAGTTCGGACTCCTACGGGGAAGCTGTATCAATGGCCGCTGCTGCATTCGATATTCACAGCATCAGGCTCGTCACTGCCTTTGACAATGGTGTGCAACAGCCTGGACGCTATGCTTTATATGGCTCTGGCTGGGCGCGGGATCACATGCGTGCCTGCGCAGACCATTTTCTCCATGGGTCGCAGCGTTCGGCGACCGACAGGAGCCACATATACCCAGGGTTCTTCGACGTTTCAGAATTGGATCATCTGCTCCAATTTTTCCGTCTTCCGTGTGCATGAGCTTGTAGGCGCATCGCATGGACGGCACGGAATCGACGCTCCACGATTCAAGTCTGAAACATTACCCATCTTGCCCCATTTTAATTCGCCACGATGTAATTGGCCACCCTCATGCCACAAGCGAGGGCGACCGATGGTGCGCATTTTGCTTATTCGCTGATCGTGTACGGGGGCGTGCATGTGGGAAGAAGCAAGTTGTGTCGCGCAGGGTTAGGGAGCACTTCCCTTTGCGCGTTCGATGTCGACGGAATCATGAGCAGCGTCGGTGCATATGCGGTCGCACCAATCGGAAAGGACGGACCGCATCAAATGCTGCGCGGATTGGTGGTCATTTGATCTGTCTGGAGAAGAATTTTGAGGGCGTTGAGCAGTGTGCCAATTTTTCTACGCGGGGAAGAAAAATCATGAATCGACAATACTGGAAGAAGCAACGGGGTGTTGCAGCAGTTGAATTTGCATTGGTTCTCCCTTTGCTGCTGTTGATTCTGTTCGGCATTATCGAGTTCGGACTTGTAATGTTCGATCAAGCCGTTATCACAAACGCGAGCCGTGAAGGTGCGCGAGCAGGGGTTGTTCTTAAAACCCCCAAAGCGACCACAACCGATATTCAGAACGTCGCCCTCAACTACTGCCAAAGCCATCTGATCAGCTTGGGCAGCACGTCAGCGCCGACTGTCTCCGTTCCGTCGGGTCAAGGTGGCAGTTTTGGCACACCGCTCACTGTTACGGTCACGTACAAATTTACTGGACTGGCTTTGGGTTCCTGGATCGGTCCGATAAGCAAGCTGCTGACTTTGACGGCTACCACTGTCATGAACAACGAATGAGGAGCCGGTCATGGATCGCACTCACTCACATCGTGTACAGGTACCTTGCTCGTCCCGAAAGACGATGTACGCCCGCTGCGCTTTGAAGAGCCGTCGAAACCAGAGAGGTGCGGTAGCGATAACCGTCGCTTTCTTGATGTCGATACTGCTCGGTTTTGCTGCCCTCGCAATCGATGTCGGTTACCTCTTTGTTGTCCGGAATGAACTTCAGAACGCAGCCGATGCTGCTGCGCTGGCTGGTGCGCCATGTCTCTACCCGCGGGCGCAATGCGGTAATCCAAAAGCCACGGCTCCGGATTGGGCAACGGCCCAAGCGCAGACCGTGCAGGGTGTCTCGTTAAACAAGTCGTCGAACAAAACGCTGACGGGATATACGTCCGACGTCTCGTACGGTTACTGGGACGTTACTGGTAACGTCAAGGGCCTTCAAACCTCGATGCCGCCTTCGCCGGCCGTCGGCAAGCCTGCAGTGCAGGTGGTTGTCAGTCGCTCTGGAGCGAAGAATGGCGGCGGCGTTCCTTCTTTTCTGGCGAGGCTTTGGGGTTTCCAGTCTGTACCCGAGAACGCCGTGGCTGTCGCGGTCATTTCGGACCCCGGAAACGTTGGCTCCGGTGCATTATTCCCGGTTGCACTGACGAAATGCATGTATGACCAGTACTGGGATTCGACGAACGGAAAACCCAAAGTTGCAACATCCACGACGCCACCTGGCTCGGGGCAGCCAAACCAAACGGTCGGACAACCGTACACCTTTTATGTGACCTCGTCCTACCATGCTGGCCCCTGCGAGGCGGGTCAATGGACGACTTTCGATACAACCGCCAACGATGTGCCGACCGTGCGCAACTTGATATCCAACGGTAATCCGGATCCAGCATCAATTGGATCGCCAAGTGGTGTTTGCTCGACACCAGACGCAACATGCACCTATATCCAGCCCGGCACGAAGACGACGCTGTATACGTCCGTCAACGACTGTAGCGCGGCCGGCAATAAAGCTTGCGAATATGTAATGGTCCCGATTGTTCAGGATCTCACGACAAAGTCCTACGAGCGGATCCTTGCATTTGCGTGTGTGCACATTGACCAAGCAGTCGGCGGAAGCGGGAAATACATTCAAATGGAGATGAGCAACAATCCGGACAAATGCCAGACATCAGGAGCGGGCGGTGTCGGGCCTTACTATGGAGCGCTTACGCCTGCACGGCTGGTCGAATGAACTGAAGGAGACCCAAGACATGTCGATGGGCCCGCGAGACTCCGAGCGTCTGCCTCACTGTGCCTCTTCGAAAAAGGCTCGACGCTTCAGAAAGGCCGCACTCGTGACGGCGTTGGTGATCGTGCTGATTGTCGATTTGGGACTGTTGGCGGCCGATCTTGCCATACGTAGAGGAAGCCTTGAAAAGTCCGATAAGCGTCCCGAGCGTTCCGATGCTGTGCTTCGGGTGCCGACGTTGAGAGCGCATGGTACGTCAATGATGTACTACGTTTCGAGCGCGCGGAATTGTGAACTTATCGTCTCGTAAGGTTGCACAGTTGGCCCGCGGGATCAATGGATTCCCGTGTTGAGCCGTGTCCCGGGGGAGGGTGCCGGGCACGGCTCTCTTTTTGTCTATAAATAAATCTGCTGACGTTCACCTAGAATAGTAATCGACTTGAATCTGTAGTTTTCATCGAATTTTGACCCACGTTATTGAATGTCCCGGTCAACCTTTGAACTGCACCGGGAAATCATCAAAAGAACGAACAGGGGTAAGCATGGATGATCGCTACGTAACGATTGAACACGAACTGGCGCATGTGACATGCGCCCTTCAAACCCTTTCTGAGAAACGTGACGAGTTTCCGCTCGGGACGGTCATCGGCGATCCAGTATATTGGCGCGTGAGACTTCAGTCGATTCGCGTTATGGCCGAACGCTACAACCACCTGAAGCTCCGAGATCGTGCTGATGAACTGCTTGTCGTGGTCTCGAAGCTGCAATATTGGGTTCCTTGATATTGCGGTGTCGGGCCTGGCCACTAAGTGTGCCCATGTGCCCGGGAAAGTTGCTTTGGTGGTCGAGTTGACCGGCGGTTGTGAAGGGTAACCATGGAGCGTGCCTTGGCACCAGTTGCTCTAGATCGGCGGCACCAGCTTCGCTCGGCCTAGCCGTCTGCTCGCAAGACTGGGTTTCGATCAGGTCATAAGATAGCGGACAATCGACGCACGGATTGTGCGCGTCTTTCGAGGACTAGACAATATTCAGGGTACGCTTGCCAAGAGGCATGTGAAGCGAGCCTCCCCGGTCACGTGTCGAGCTGCCTTAAGGTGCGCCATGGCTTTCTATTTGGCAGCATGTCAGATGGGGCGAATGTACTGCTGACTCACAACGGAATTGGACGAGGATTGCGACATATGCGACGTACTGCATCGCGACACCGAAGAGCAATTTCTATTGCCCGACGCCCTGGGACAGGCCAGCCGCAACACGGCTCGGTTGCGCTTTTCTTCCTTCTGTTCCTCATACCGCTTCTATCATTTGGCGCCCTGGCGATCGATATCGCCTGGATCTCTGTTGTCAAAAATGAGTTGCAGAACGCTGCGGATGCGGCCGCGCTGGCTGGCGCAGCCAAACTGACCTCTGCAGGTGGAACAGCGCTGAATTGGTCGCAAGCTGCGGCCGCCGCCAATAATGCTGTTGCGCTTAATCGGGCTGCTGGGGCAGCACTGTCAACGGGGACCATAACCACAGGCTACTGGAATTTGACACGAAGCCCGTATGGAATGCAGTCAACAGCGATTACGCCAGGCACTTACGATGCGCCAGGTGTGCAAGTCACCATCTCTCGTACGGCGAACGTTAATGGCGGCCAGATTCCGTTGCTTCTGGGGCGCCTGCTAGGTATCCCCGGCGCGTCCGGGAGTGCGACTGCCGTGGCTGTTGTTACATCGCCAGCCACGATAGGCGCCGGGGGCGTGTTTCCCGTTGCAGTGGATCAGTGCGTGTACGGCCTGTACTGGAACTCGGCGACAAACCAGCCGCTTGTGAACCCGCTGACCGGCAGTCCCTATGAGCTTCTGATAACCAACGGGCAATTGTATGGCGCGTCGTGCATTGCGGGTACATGGACGTCATTCACGACCAATGCCAACGATGTGCCGACCTTGGCCGGCCTAATGGAAACGGGAAACTCGGAACCGCTGAGCATCGGCGACAGCATCTACCTCGCTCCCGGTACAAAGACCGCTCTCTACAATTCGGTCCCCGTTGGTGCGACCGTGGTATTGCCTGTAGTGGCGCAAAGCGCGACAAAGTCTTACGTACCTATTGTCGCGTTCGCCGCGTTTCAAATCGACGCTTCTGTTGGCGGCAGCGGTAAATATATCCTCGGCCATTTCGTCGCGGGCTACAGGTCGAAGGCCGCCGTCAGCGGGAGCGGGCCGAATTATGGTGTCTATGGCTCACCGACGCTTGCATTGTAATCGAGGGCTATCAGGCTCTTGCCCACAAGCGTAATCGAATACAAAGAGACGTGGGCGTCATGGCTGCAAGCACCCAATTCGTGCATTTCAGCGTAGGCGTTGGCGTAACTTCCGTCGTGAGGCCCTGTCACATAAGGCGGAGGTACTGCTGCATCATCGGGCATTGTCTATAGTCCCGTTGAGTGCCGCGCCGGCCAATGCCTCTGTTTCGAGCTGAGTAAGCAAGTCGCCCAAACTTGCATCATTTCTCGGCGATCCGGCAGATATTTCGCGTGATTGTATGTCGAGCGCGTCTTGTCCTTGTCCTTGTGTGAAAGCTGCATTTCAACAACTTCGTCTTTCCAACCCATTTCGTGAAGCTGTGTGGACGCGGTTGCTCGAAAGTCGTGACCCGTAATCGGTTGAGGGTTATCAGGGACCATATAGTCGATCGCTCTGTTGATCGTCGCTCGACTCATATGGGGTAGCTTCCGGTTGCGGTGAAGGATCGGCAGGACGTAGCCGCGATTACCATACATCTCCTGCAACTCGCGCAGCAGGCTCAATGCTTGTCGAGGCAACGGAACGATGTGTAGCCGCCGAGACTTGATCTTCTCCGCCGGGACCTTCCATTCAGCAGCACCCAGATCAATCTCTTCCCATCGCGCCCGACAAAGCTCGATCGTGCGGGGAAAGAGCATCATCAGTAACCGTATCGCGATCACGGTTCGCTTGCTCTTGTAGGTTGGGAGCTGCCGGAATATCGCATTCAGCTCGTCGCGACTCAGCGCACGTGCGTTCTCAGTCGGTGGTTTTACGACCGATCCACGCAATACCGATGCGGGATCTGTATCGGCTCGCAGTGTGATTACCGCATACTGGAACACGTTGGACACGTACTGGCGCAGTTTGATCGCTACGGCAGGGGAGCCACGCTCTTCGACCCGACGCATCAAAGCAAGCACGTCGTGCGCGGTAACAGAGCGCATGGGGCGGTTCCCGATGTACGGATACGCATCGGCTTCGAGCATGCGCAGAATCTCGCCAAAGTGCCGCTCGGTCCAAGTCTTCCGCTTCTTCTCCAGCCACTCGTCGCTGACGACGCGGAAAGTTGCTTTGCCTTCGTTGATGCGCGCGGACAGCACTTCCTGCCGCGCGTGAGACGGGTGCAGTCCCTTCTTGACGAGCGCACGGGCATCGTCGCGTGCCGCGGGTGCGTCTTGAAGGCTGATGGCGGGGCATTCGCCGATCGCGAACAGATTCTCCTTCCCGGCAATCCTGTATCGGTATCGCCAGAGCTTCGAGCCGGACGGATTCACCAACAGATACAGTCCATTGCCGTCGGCAAGTTTGGTAGGCTTGTCGCCTGCCTTCGCTTGTCGGATCTTGACGTCGGTAAGTGGTGCGGTGAAAAAGCGGGTATCGTCGTTGGAAGATTGAAATGACGCCCGCTTTGTTACCCGCTTTTTTCCCGGCCCGGCGCGATCTCTGACGAACGCGAGCGAACGGCGGAAGGGCGTAGAAAGCCCAACTGGCAAGGGTTACAGGCGAATCGCCGAACCAACACGAACAGGAGCAACCGAAGTGATCAGACATATTGTCATGTGGAAGTTGAAGGAATCGGCGGAAGGCGCGACGCGCGCGCAGAACGCGCTGAAACTGAAGGAAAAGCTCGAAGGCTGCCGCGACCTCGTGCCGGGCATCCTGCAGATCGACGTCGGCGTGGCGACGCCCGGCCTCGATGCGACCTCCGACATCGTGCTCGTGTCCGATTTCACGGACAAGGCCGCGCTCGACGCGTACCAGGTGCACCCGGTTCACCAGGAAGTGAAGAAATTCGTCGTCGCGGTGGCCGAATCGCGCGAGTGCGTCGACTACATCGTCGACAGCGCACGATGAGCGACGCGGCATCCCCGACGGACGGCCCGTCGATCGAAAGCCCGTTCGTCGACCTGCTCGGCGTGCAGCTCGTGTCCGCGAAGGACGGCGCGAGCGAGATCGTGTTGCCGCTCGAAGAGCGGCACATGAACACGTGGAGCATCGCGCACGGCGGCGTGACAATGACGCTCGCGGACATCGCGCTCGCGATGGCGGCGCGCAGCCTGACCGACGACGGCGTCGGCGTCGTCACGGTCGAGATGAAGGTGAACTTCATGCAGCCGGGTCGCGGCGAGTTGCGCGCGTACGGGCGCGTGATGCATCGCTCGACGACGATGGCCTACTGCGAAGGCGAAGTGCGCGACAGCGACGGCAACTTCGTCGCGAAGGCGCTCGGTACGTTCAAGTACATGCGGCGGCTCGCGGTGGGCCGCGACATCAAGCGGCAACGCTCGCGCACGGCGCCGGACGCGCAGCCCGGCCCGAGCGACGCGTAAGCGCCCGGACGCACGGCCCTGCCTCTTCACAGGCAGGGCCGTTTTGTTTGGCGGCGCGGGATTGCGTGCCGGATGCGCGTCACAGGACACCGAGGGGCCGGGATTTCGACACGCAGCCGCGCGTAGCGCTGGCCGGACGCGGGCGTGGCATCATGTGACGCTTGTCCGTTCACGGCGCCGCGCAGGCGTCGTTCTCACCGATGCCGCTGAATCCGAAGATCGCCCAGGTGCTCGACATGATCGAGCGCGCGAAACGTCCGTCCTATCACCACCAGACGCCGCAGCAGGCGCGCGCCGCGTACGAGAAGAGCGCGCCGATCCTCGACGTCGCGCCGGCGCCGATGCATTCGGTCGAGGAATGCGTCGTGCCGACGCGCGACGGGCGCACGATCGGCGCGCGGCTGTACCTGCCGGTCGAGCCGAGCCTCGCGGAGCCGTTGCCCGCGCTCGTCTACTACCACGGCGGCGGCTTCACGGTCGGCAGCGTCGACACGCACGATGCGCTGTGCCGGATGTTCGCGCACGATGCGCAATGCGCGGTGCTGTCGGTCGGCTACCGGCTCGCGCCCGAACACAGGTTTCCGACCGCGGTGAACGACGCCGACGACGCGTTGCGCTGGCTGCATCGCGAGGCTGCCGCGTTCGGCATCGACGCCGCGCGGCTGGCGGTCGGCGGCGACAGCGCGGGCGGCACGCTCGCGACCGTCTGCGCGGTGCTCGCGCGCGACGCAGGCATTCGCCTGACGCTTCAAATGCTGATCTATCCGGGCGTGTCGGGTTACCAGGACACCGAATCGCACGCACGGCTCGCGAACGGCTACCTGCTGCCGCAGGACACGATCCAGTGGTTCTTCACGCAATACGTGCGCGATCCGGCGGACCGCGACGACTGGCGCTTCGCGCCGCTCGACGGCACGCGCGACGCGCCGTCGTTCGCCGGCGTCGCGCCGGCATGGATCGCGACGGCCGAATACGATCCGCTGAGCGACGAGGGCGCCGCGTACGCGGACAAGCTGCGCGCGGCCGGCAATGCGGTTACGCTGGTCTGTTATCCGGGGATGATCCATGAATTCTTCAAGATGGGCGGCTACGTGCCCGAGGTGCGGGCCGCGCATGCCGATGCCGTCGCGGCGCTGAAGGCCGCATTCGACGACGTTTGACGGCGTGCGCGCCGCATGGAGGGCTGCGATGACGGACGGCGTGGTGGAAACGGGCGACTGGACGGTACTGGGCGGCGACGCTGCGCGGATTCGCGACGCGGTATTCGTGCGCGAGCAGCAGATTCCGCCGGAATGGGAACTCGACGACGACGATCCGCTATCGCTCCATGCGGTCGCGTACCGGATCGACGCGGCGACGGGAATACGCCGCGCGGTCGCGACGGGGAGGCTGCTGCCGTCCGGCACGATCGGCCGCGTCGCCGTGCTGGCCGACGCGCGCGGGCAGGGCGTCGGGACGGCCGTGCTGAACGCGCTGCTCGATGGCGCGCGGCGCCGCGGCGAAACCGTCGTGCGGCTCTACGCGCAGGATTCGGCGGTGTCGTTCTATGTGCGGCACGGCTTCGCGGCGGTCGGCGAACCGTTCGTCGAAGCCGGCGTGCCGCACGTCGAGATGACGCGCGCGCCGTAGCGCGGGGAATGCGTGTTCAGCGCGGTCGCGTTGCGTCGAGGTCGAACGTGAACGCGCGCTCGAACGCGCCCGGGCGGACGGTACGGTGCGAACCGTCGTCGTCGCAGCGCTCCTTGATCTCGACCGTCAGCCACACGCCTTCCTTCATCGTGACGCGCAGCGCAGTCGTGCCGCGCGTGCCGTACTCGGGCGTCTCGATGAACGCGGCCGACAGCGCGCGCTCGCGCTCGATCGGAATGCCGGTGTGCGGCAGCGCGTCGTCGTCCGCGACATGCGGGTCGCGCATCAGATCGATCAGTTCGTCGAGCGACGGGGTCGGATTGTCGGTGAGCAGCGTGCCGAGCTCCGCGCGCTTGCGCACCACTTTCGGCCAGGGCGTATCGAGCCGCGCATTCGACAACGCGTGCACGCCGGGCGCGATCGCGACGGGCGCGGCGACGGCGCTCTCGCCCTCGGGCGCACGGTTGCAGAACCACGCGAGTTCGCGCCGCTTCCAGTCGCCGACGAGCAGGTTGAAGCCGTTGTACACGGCCGCATGCTCGGCAAGCTGCCCGAGATAGTCGAGCGGCGCGACGGACGGGCCGCGGAGGAAATCGGACACGAGCTTGCCGCGGGTCGGCGCGCCGGCGCGGATGTCGAACGGTGCGCGGTAGTTGGTCAGCGCAGCGAAGCGGCCGTCGCGCGATACGCCGAGCCACGTGCCGCCCGCTTCGAGATCGCGGCCGGCCAGCACGCCCGGTACATCCTCCCACCAGGTGAGCGGCGCGCTCGTGCGGCGAAAGAACTCGTCGCGGTTGGCGGTCAGGGTAAAGACGGGACCGGCGGCGGCATCAGGCTGCCAGTCGAAGGCAATCAGACACATCGGGCGAATCTCTCGCAGGAAACATCGGGCGCCGGCTGCGACTCGCGAGCCGGCGCGCGAACGGGTTGTCAGTGCGTCACGCTTCCGTCGGCCATGCGTACGGGAGCGCGTCGAACGCGAGCGCCGGGCCGTCGGCCGAACCGAGGTGCACGGTGCCGTTGTCGAGCGCGGCGAGCTTGATCTCGACGAGCGCGTCGACGCCGCCCGCGGGCGCGGCCGCCGCGTTGACGATCATCCCGCACGGCTGGCCGGGATCGTCGCTGTGGAACAGCTCGACGCCGGCATGCACGGTATCGGTCTCGCCGGCGACGTGCGCGAGCGCGGTGCGGCGCTTGATCGTGCCGCGGTACTGGCTGCGCGCGACGACTTCCTGGCCCGGGTAACACCCCTTGCGGAAGTTAACGGCGCCGATCACGTCGAAGTTGACCATCTGCGGCACGAACTGTTCGACGGCCGGCTGCGTGATGCGCGGCTCGCCCGCGCGAACGTCGAGCCAGTCCCACACGGCCGGCGACACGACCGGCAGCGTGCCGGCGAGCGCGGCGAGGCGTGCATCGACTTCCGCGCGCGGGCCGATCCACAGATAGCGCTTGCGGCCGGCCGCATCGGGCACGCGGATCAGCGTGCCGGCCGGGCCGTCGACCTTCACGTGCACGCCGTCAGGCAGTGCATCGAAGATGCCCGACAGCGCGTCGCGCACGTCGCCCGCGAAGCCGACCACGGCGAGCGCGTCGCTCGCATCGGTGAGCTTCGCCTTCGAGCGCAGCACGAACATCGACAGCCGC
Organism: Burkholderia pyrrocinia; assembly: GCF_001028665.1. Taxonomy (NCBI): domain Bacteria; kingdom Pseudomonadati; phylum Pseudomonadota; class Betaproteobacteria; order Burkholderiales; family Burkholderiaceae; genus Burkholderia; species Burkholderia pyrrocinia. The sequence continues at coordinate 3,424,934 of NZ_CP011503.1, read as the reverse complement.
TTCTGCACGGCGGGCTGCACGTCCATCGACACCAGCAGGCGCACGCCGTGGCCGGCACGCCACGCGAGGAACGACCCGAGGAGGCGCCCCTTCGGCGAGCAATAGCCGGACAGCCGCGCGCTCGCGGCATCGAGATGCTCGATGTCGTTGGTCAGCTGGCTGTGCAGGAACGTCGCGGCGTCGTCGCCGGCTACGTCGATCACGCCGAACTGCGGCAGCGGCATGCAGGCGCCCGGCGCGTCGAAATCGGCGGCGGACGGGCGGGGGAATACGGGGAGCGAGGCGGGGGCGGCCTGGGCAGCCGGTGAAGCGAACGGTGTGCTCATGGAATGAGGGAACAGTCAACCCTGACTTTGACGGAGGCGAACAAGTATTATATGGGTCTTACCTGAGTCACGTTTCCATGTCCCTACTGAAGAAATGCGCCGCGACGATCGTGGCGCTGGCCGTCGTTGTGGCCGCTGCCGGCGCGGGCGGCGGATATTACTGGGCAACCCGGCCGCTGCTGCTGGGTTCGGCATCGCTCGACGTCACGATCAAGCCGCGCAGCACCGTGAAGAGCGTCGCGCTGCAGCTCAAGCGCGGCGGCGTGCCGGTCGAGCCGCTCGGTTTCGTCGCGATGACGCGCGTGCTCGGGCTGTCGAGCCGGCTCAAGTCCGGCAACTACGAATTCAAGACGGGCATCACGCCGTATGAAGTCCTGCAGAAGATCGCGCGCGGCGACGTTAACGAGTACGTCGCGACGGTCATCGAAGGCTGGACCTTCAAGCGGATGCGCGCGGAACTCGACGGGAATCCCGATCTCGCACACACGACGGCCGCCATGAGCGACGCCGAGCTGCTGCGCGCGATCGGCGCGTCGGACAGCGCCGTACAGCGCGGCAGCGGCGAGGGGCTGTTCTTCCCCGACACCTACCTGTTCGACAAGGGCACGAGCGACCTGAACATCTACCGGCGCGCGTACCATCTGATGCAGACGCGCCTCGACGAGGCCTGGGCCGCGCGCGTGCCGGGGCTGCCGTACAAGTCGCCTTACGAAGCGCTGACGATCGCGTCGATCGTCGAGAAGGAAACGGGCCACGCGGCTGACCGCGCGTTCGTTGCTGCCGTGTTCGCGAACCGGTTGCGCATCGGGATGCCGCTGCAGACCGATCCGTCGGTAATCTACGGGCTCGGCGACGCGTACGACGGCCGCCTGCGCAAGCGCGACCTGCAGGCCGACACTCCTTACAATACCTACACACGACGCGGCCTGCCGCCGACGCCGATCGCGTTGCCGGGAATCGCCGCGCTGCAGGCGGCGATCAATCCGGCACCGACGAGCGCGCTCTATTTCGTCGCGAAGGGCGACGGCACGAGCGTGTTCTCGGACACGCTCGGCGACCACAACAAGGCCGTGGACAAGTACATACGAGGTCAATAATGGCGAGCGGTAAATTCATCACGTTCGAAGGCATCGACGGGGCGGGGAAGACCACCCACCTGCAATGGTTCTGCGAACGCCTCCAGGGCAAGCTGGCCGCGGCCGGCCGGCAGGTCGTCGTCACCCGCGAGCCGGGCGGCACGCAGCTCGGCGAGAAACTGCGCGAGATCCTGCTGAACCAGCCGATGGATCTCGAGACGGAAGCGCTGCTGATGTTCGCCGCGCGCCGCGAGCATCTCGCGCTCGTGATCGAGCCGGCGCTCGCGCGCGGCGACTGGGTCGTGTCCGATCGCTTCACCGACGCGACGTTCGCGTACCAGGGCGGCGGCCGCGGGCTGCCGCGCGACAAGCTCGAGACGCTCGAGCGCTGGGTGCAGGGCGGTTTCCAGCCCGACCTCACGGTGCTGTTCGACGTCGCGCCGCAGGTCGCGAGCGAGCGCCGCGGCGCCGCGCGGATGCCCGACAAGTTCGAGAGCGAGTCCGACGCGTTTTTCGCGCGCACGCGCGGCGAATACCTGCGGCGTGCGGAAGAGGCGCCGCACCGCTTCGCGATCGTCGACGCGACGCAGTCGATCCCCGAGATTCGCCAGCAGCTCGAACGCGTGCTCGCCGCGCTGTAACCCGCAAGGAACGCACCACATGATCTATCCGTGGCAGACCGACGACTGGAACCGCCTGCAGCAATTGCGCGCGCAATGGCCGCATGCGTTGCTGCTGCACGGCCAGGCCGGGATCGGCAAGCTGCAGTTCGCGCAGCATCTCGCGCAGGGCTTCCTGTGCGAATCGCCGCAGCCGAACGGCGAGCCGTGCGGCACCTGCGCGGCCTGCACCTGGTTCTCGCAGGGCAACCACCCGGACTACCGGATCGTGCTGCCCGAGGCGCTGGCCGGCGAAGCACCGGGCGCCGCAGACGACGCGAAGCCGGCCGACGCGGACGAAGGCGGCAAGAAGACGCGCGCGCCGAGCAAGGAAATCAAGATCGAGCAGGTGCGCGCGCTGCTCGACTTCTGCGGGGTCGGTTCGCACCGCGGCGGCGCGCGCGTCGTCGTGCTGTATCCGGCCGAGGCGCTCAACGTCGCCGCGTCGAACGCGCTGCTGAAAACGCTGGAGGAACCGCCGTCCGGCGTCGTGTTCCTGCTCGTGTCGGCGCGCATCGACCGCCTGTTGCCGACGATCATCAGCCGCTGCCGGCAGTGGCCGATGACCGTGCCGGCGCCCGACGCGGCCGCGGCGTGGCTCGCGGCGCAGGGCGTCGATCATGCGCCTGCGCTGCTCGCCGAAGTCGGCGGCGCGCCGCTCGCCGCGCTGGCGCTCGCGAGCGACGAGAACCGCCCGCTGCGCGACTACACGCTCGGGCAGCTCGCGGCCGGTGCGGCGTGCGACCCGTTCGCATGCGGCGAGACGCTGCAGAAGCTGCCGGTGCCGCTGGTGCTGGGCTGGCTGCAGCGCTGGCTGTACGATCTGCTCGCGCAGCGGATGGCGGGCACGCCGCGCTACTTCCCGATGCACGCGGCGGCGCTCGCGCGCTGCGCGGAGTCGGTCGACGCGAACGCGTTCGCGCGCTTCATGAAAGCCGTGACGCGGCAGCGGACGGTCGAGAACCATCCGCTGAACGCGCGGCTCGTATTCGAGGAATTGTTTCTCGGGTATCGGGAAATGTTCGCGTGATCCGGCATTGTTTCTTATGGGTTGAGAAACGATGACCGGTTCGCGCAGCGACGCGACCGTGGCCGGCCGGCCCGCGAACGCCGCCCGTTGCCGCCCGCCGGCGAGCGCATGAGCGCCCGCCTTACGTATTCAGGAACCACGATGTTCGTCGACTCTCACTGCCACATCAATTTCAAGGGCCTGGCCGACCGCCTGCCGGCCGTTCTCGAGAACATGCGCGAGCACGACGTCACGCACGCACTGTGCGTGTCCGTCGATTTCGAGACGCTGCCCGAGGTCCTTGCGATCGCGGACGCGTACGACAACGTCTACGCGTCGGTCGGCGTGCATCCGGATCACGAGGACGCACGCGAGCCGACGCTCGCGGAACTCGTCGAGCTGGCCGCGCACCCGAAGGTCGTCGCGATCGGCGAAACGGGCCTCGACTACTACCGTCTCGAAGGCCGCTCGATCGCAGACATGGAATGGCAGCGCGAACGCTTTCGCACGCACATCCGCGCGGCGACCGCGACGATGAAGCCGCTGATCGTCCACACGCGGTCGTCGTCGGAGGACACGCTGCGGATCATGGCCGAGGAGCGCGCGGACGTGCCGGGCGGCGTGATGCACTGCTTCACCGAGCCGTGGCCCGTCGCCGAGCAGGCGCTCGCGCAGAACTTCCATATCTCGCTGTCAGGCATCGTCACGTTCAAGAGCGCGACCGACGTGCAGGACGTCGCGCGGCGCGTGCCGCTCGACCGGCTGCTGATCGAGACCGACTCGCCGTACCTCGCGCCGGTGCCGTATCGCGGCAAGCCGAATGAACCTGCGTACGTCAGCCATGTCGGACGCTTTATCGCATCCGAGCGCGGGATCGCCGTCGAGGCGCTCGCCGATGCGACGACGCAGAACTTTTTCCGGCTGTTCAAGATCGCCCGCTAACGACGCGCGCGCAGCCGACAACCCAGGGAAGGAGCCCACAACAATGACGAAGCCGACCAACCATCTGACCAAACGCGCACTCGTCGCCGCCGCGCTGGTCGCGAGCGGCCTGTTCGCCGCCGCCGGCGCGCATGCCGAGTCGCTCGACGCGATCGTCAAGGCCGTCAAGTTCGACGACATCGCCGACATCGGCAAGCAGCTCAAGAACGGCCTCGATCCGAACACGCTCGCGCCGAACGGCGACCCGCTGCTCGTGATCGCCGCGCGCGAGAAATCCGACAAGGTCGCGGCAGCGATCGCCACGACGCCGAACGTCGACCTCGAGAAGGAAGACAAGGCCGGCGAGAACGCGCTGATGCTCGCGTCGCTGAACGGCGACGTCGACCTCGTCAAGCTGCTGATCGACAAGGGCGCGGAAGTCAGCAAGAAGGGCTGGGCGCCGCTGCACTACGCGGCGACCAACGGCCAGGACGCGGTCGTCAAGGTGCTGCTCGACCACGACGCGTATATCGACACTGCGTCGCCGAACGGCACGACGCCGCTGATGATGGCCGCGCGCGGCAACCATGCGTCGACGGTCACGCTGCTGCTCGACCAGGGTGCCGATCCGCAGGTGAAGAACCAGCTCGGCATCACCGCGCTCGAGTTCGCGAAGCACTACAAGGCGCCGGACGCGACCGACATCCTGAGCAAGCGGACGGTGCGCGTCGGTGCATCGGCGCCGGCAGATGCGCAAAAGAGTGCAAAATGACGGTTTTCGGTGCGGCGGCCGGTGCGCGCCCGGCCGGTTTCCGGCCGGCACGGTGCGCCCCGGCGCTGCGCCGGCCAAGGCAGCAGGCGGCCTCGGGCCGCATTGACATAAGGAGCACCATGTTGCGCGCAATGTTTTGTGCCGCGGCGTTTGCCGTGCCGTTGTCGGCGGCGGCTTTCACGGGCGCGGATCTCGACCGGCTGTGCGCGAAGACGGACGTCAAGTCGCGGGCGTCGTGCGCGGCCTACATCGAAGGCGCCGCCGACGGCGTCTACAACACCATCGACGCGATCGGCGGCACCACGGGGCCGCGTGTCGGCCAGTATTTCTGCCTGCCGCCCGACATCCGGGCGCAGCAGATGACCGATGCGGTGCGCAAGTACATCGCGGAAAATCCGAAGCTGGCCGACTACAACGCGAGCACCGCGGTGTCGCTCGGTCTCGGCAAGGCGTTTCCCTGCAGGGGCGGCAACTGACCTGACGCCGTATCCGGGCGCGTGCATTGCCCGGATGTCGCCGACGCATCCAGGACGAGGCGTGCGCGCCTCATAACCGAAGCATCCCGGGCGCCGATGATTTCAATCGAGGAACTGCAGCGCATTGCCGATGCGCCGCTGCATTCGTGGCTCGGCACGCTGGCCGTGTCGGTCATCGTCGTCCTGGTCGTTTCGATCGTGCACCGTCTCGGCGCCCGCATCGTCAAGCGCGTCGCGCAGCCGTATCCGCTGATGAGCGCGATCCTGCGCTACATCGACAAGTCGTCGCTCGTCGTGCTCGCGCTGCTGGCGCTCGAATTCCTGTGGGTCCAGGCCGACGACGGCATGTCGTTCGTGCGCGGCATGCGCACTGCGGCGGCGGTCGGCTCCATCGTGTCGCTCACGTGGCTGCTGGTGCGGCTCGCGGCCGGCGTCGGCGACGCGATCATCCAGGCGCATCCGATGGATACGGCCGACAACCTCCAGGCGCGGCGCATCCATACGCAGGCCAGGGTGCTCGTGCGGACCGTGATGGTGCTGATCGTGATCATCGGCACCGGCGCCGCGCTGATGACGTTCCCGAATGTGCGCCAGGTGGGTGCGAGCCTGCTGGCGTCGGCCGGCGTCGCGGGCCTGGTCGCCGGCATCGCCGCGCGGCCGGTGCTCGGCAACCTGATTGCCGGGCTGCAGATCGCGCTCACGCAGCCGATCCGGCTCGACGACGTGGTCGTGATCCAGGGCGAGTGGGGGCGCATCGAGGAAATCACCGGTTCGTTCGTGTCGGTGCGGCTGTGGGACCAGCGGCGCCTCGTCGTGCCGCTGCAGTGGATCATCGAGAACCCGTTCACGAACTGGACGCGCAGCAGCTCGGAGATCATCGGCACGGTCTACCTGTCGGTCGACTATCGCACGCCGCTCGCGCCGCTGCGCGAGGAGCTCGCGCGGCTCGTCCATGCGGCGCCCGAGTGGGACGGCCGCGTGCAGGTGCTGCAGGTGACCGACGCGACGGAGCGTGCAATGCAGTTGCGCGCGCTCGTCAGCGCGGCCGATTCGTCGTCGTGCTGGGATCTGCGCTGCCGCGTGCGCGAAGGGCTGATCGCGTACCTGCAGGATCGCTATCCGCAATGCCTGCCGCGCAGCCGGATGGAGCTGTATCCGCACGATTCCGCGCCGGACGCGCCGAATCCCGAACGGCCGCACGCACGGCCGCCTGCCGCCAGCACGGCGGCCAACACCGCAGCCGATCCGCAGGCCAACGAACGCCGCTGAACGCGGCCCGGTGCCTGCCCGCCATCCATCGCCATGTCCGGACTGAACACGCTCGCCATCGCCAATTACCGCTCGCTGCGCGAGCTGATCGTGCCGCTCGCGGCGCTCAACGTCGTCACGGGGCCGAACGGCAGCGGCAAGTCGAGCGTGTACCGCGCGCTGCGGCTGCTCGCCGATACCGCGCAGGGTCGCGTAATCCCGTCGCTCGCGCGCGAGGGCGGGTTGCCGTCGACGCTGTGGGCCGGCCCCGAGCGCTTTTCGCGGGCGATGCTGAACGGCGACGAGCCGGTGACGGGCACGGTGCGCAGGGAGCCGGTGAGCCTGAAGCTCGGCTTCGCGTGCGACGATTTCGGCTATGCAATCGATCTCGGCCTGCCGGTGAAGAACGACGCGTCGATGTTCCGGCTCGATCCGGTGGTCAAGCGCGAGTGCATCTGGGGCGGCGCGCTGCCGCGCCCGTCGACGCTGCTGGTCGACCGGCAGGGTGCGCAGATCCGCGCGCGCACCGCGTCGGGCGACTGGCGGACGATTCCGCAGCCGGTCGCGAGCTTCGACAGCATGATGACCGAGTTCGCCGACCCGACCGGCGCGCCCGAGATGATCGCGGTGCGCGAGCGGATCCGCTCGTGGCGCTTCTACGACCATTTCCGGACCGATGCGCAGGCGCCGGCACGGCAGTCGCATATCGGCACCCATACGCCGGTGCTGGCGGACGACGGCGCGGACCTGGCCGCCGCGCTGCAGACGATCCGAGAAATCGGCGACGGTGCGGCACTCGATGCGGCGATCGACGACGCGTTTCCCGGCGCATCGGTCGAGATCGACAATCCGGGCGGCCGGGGCCGCTTCGACATGCTGATGCGCCAGCCGGGGCTGCTGCGGCCGCTCGCGGCAGCCGAGCTGTCCGACGGCACGCTGCGCTACCTGCTGCTCGCGGCCGCGCTGCTGACGCCGCGGCCCGCCGGCGCTGATGGTGCTGAACGAACCGGAGACGAGCCTGCATCCCGATCTGCTGCCGGCGCTCGGCCGCCTGATCGCGCAGGCCGCGCAGCGCTCGCAGGTGCTGGTCGTGTCGCATGCGGCGCGGCTCATCGCGACGCTCGAGCGCGAGGCCGGCTGCGAATCGCTGGTGCTCGACAAGCAGCTCGGCGCGACCGCGCTCGTCGATGCCGACACGCGCGACCTGCCGGCATGGAAGTGGCCGTCGCGCTGACGGGCACGGCGGCGTGCGCTCGGCCGCGCTCGTCGCCCAAGGGCCCGAACCGGCCCGGCTGTACCCGGCGCGGCGCGATCGGGCCCGACGGGCCGAATGTATCCGGTCTGTAACAACGCCCATAAAATGAAAGACGGGCGGTTCCGCGCATCGGGATCGCGAATAATAATGAGATATCCGGCTGGCGCCATGCCGGCCGGCGCTGCATGGGAGCGTGGCGGACGCGCAAACGCCCGCCGGCCGTGCGGCAACGGACAGGACACAGGAGACGTGGACCATGAGAATTGCCCAGATCGCCCCGCTGACCGAATCGGTGCCGCCGAAGCTGTACGGCGGCACGGAGCGCGTCGTGTCCTACATCACCGAGGCGCTCGTCGAGCTCGGCCACGATGTGACGCTGTTTGCCAGCGGCGACTCGACGACACGGGCGAAGCTCGAGCCCGTCTGGCCGCGCGCGCTGCGGCTCGACACGTCGATCCGCGACCGCATCGCCCCGCACATGCTGCTGATGGAGACGGTCGCGCGCCGCGCGAAGGACTTCGACGTGCTCCATTTCCACATGGACTACTACTCGTTCTCGGTCTTCAACCGGCAGGAAACCCCTTACGTGACGACGCTGCACGGCCGGCTCGACCTGCCCGAGCAGCAGCCGGTGTTCGACACGTTCAACACGGCGCCGGTGATCTCGATTTCGAACTCGCAGCGCCAGCCGCTGCCGCAGGCGAAATGGCTGACGACCGTCTACCACGGGCTGCCCGATACGCTGTACATGCCGCAACCCGTCGAGCCGCGCTATCTCGCGTTCCTCGGCCGCATCTCGCCGGAGAAGCGCGTCGACACCGCGATCAACATCGCCCGCCAGTGCGGGCTGCCGATCCGGATCGCCGCGAAGATCGATGCGGCCGACCAGGAATACTTCGACCGCGAGATCAAGCCGCTCTTCGCGTTGCCGCACGTCGAATACATCGGCGAGATCGCCGATCACCAGAAGGCCGAATTCCTGTCCGGCGCGCATGCGCTGCTGTTCCCGATCGACTGGCCGGAGCCGTTCGGCCTCGTGATGATCGAGGCGATGTCGTGCGGCACGCCGGTCATCGCGTTCAATCGCGGCGCAGTGCCCGAAGTGGTGGACGAGGGTGTATCGGGTTTCATCGTCGAGGACGAAATCAGCGCGGTGGCTGCCGTGAACCGGCTGCACCTGCTGCCGCGTGCACGCGTGCGGCAGCGCTTCGAGGAGCGCTTCACGTCGCGCCGGATGGCGCAGCAGTACGTCGACGTCTACCAGTCGGTGATCCGCGCGCAGAAGCGCTCGCGCTTCAAGGTGATCGATTCGACGACCTGACGCGGGACGCGGGCGGATAAAAAAACGGCGATGCCCGCAAGGACATCGCCGTTTGCGCATGGCCCGCGCGCGTTGCGCACGGGCGGTGCATGAGCGTCAGATCTTGAGTTTCGTGACCTTCGTGCCGTTGATCGACACGTCGCCCATCAGGCCCGCGTTCGTCAGCACGACGACCTGGACCGGCGCGGTGGCCGTGGTCGTGTCGACCGCGCCGTTCGCGCCCATCTTCACGAGCGCGACCGACGCGCCAGCGCCGGCTGCCCAGCCGTCCGAGCCGCGGAATTCGTCGAGCGCTTCCTGCGTCATGAACAGGAACACGATCGCCTTCGATTGCGCACCGGCCTGCAGGCCGACCGACAGCGACGACGTGTTGTAGTAGCCGACCGTCGCGCCGCCGACGCGCAGCGCGCCGTTGCCGGACTGGCCGCCGACGATGAAGCCGGCCTGGAGCACGTCCGGGAACACCAGCACGCCGCGCGACTTCGCGACGAGTTCACGCGAACCCTTGACCGTGGAATACAGGCGCGACAGCGTCCCATCGACACTCGCGTCGATCGCCTGGCGCTTCGACGCGTTGGTCGCGGCGTTGTCCGGCTTGTCCGGGGTGGTGGTGCAACCGGTAAGCGCGAGGCTACCGACGATGAGCGCCGCGGCGGCTTTCAGCACAAGATTCCGTTTTTGCATCGTTCTTCTCCATCGGATGACGTTCGGAGTGAGTCTCGCTCAAGGAGCGGATCACGTCGGCAGTTATATCACAGTGGATTACAACCCCTTTTCGTTCGCGCATGAAAGAGCGTCAAATCGCGTTGGGGGTGTCGCGGCACGCCAACGGACGGGCCCGCGCCCGTGCGCCGACGCGCCCCGCGCCGGGGCGGCGTGCGGACAACTCGACGTAAACGGGATGGCGACGGCACTTGCGGGGCGCGTCAGTGCGTGACCGGCGGGACGGGCGGCTTGATCGGCGGGCGGCGCAGCGCGCGGCGGATCAGCGCGATCACGACGCCGCAGGCGAACAGGAACGCGGCCGGTACGACCCAGTAGCCGACGAACGCATGCCACAGATAACCCGCAAGCGTATTGCGGCGCACCACGTATTCGTCGCGGGCCGCCTGCTGGCGCGGCGCGTTGGCGGCGAGCACGTCGGCCGGGCAGCCGGCCGCGCGCGCCTCGTCAGAATCCCCATGGCACTTCGCGGCGGCGCCGGCGGCCTGCTGCGCGTCGGTGAGCTGCCAGGTGGTCAGCGCGAGCTGCAGGTCCGCCTTGTTGTAGGCCATTTCCTCGCGGATCTCGCGCACGGCGACGATCGCGACGGGCACGGCCCAGAACACGATCACGATCAGCCAGCGGCGGAACCAGCGGTGTTGTCTCCATGCCATCCATGCCTCCGTTTGACGCGCGTGCGCGTCCGTCTCGAGGGCGGCCCGATGGCGCTTCTTGTACTTTCTTGTACTTGAGTGGGCCGCGTTGCAGCCATCATAGAAGAAAACGCGGCGAATTGCCGCACCATGTGGCAGTGCCGGTGCGGTGGGCCCGGAAAGCGGGGTGGGCGGAGGCGGGCGGTCGAACGACGGCGGCGGAACGCGCGCGGCAGGTCGAGGTGCGCGACACGTGCGGCAGGCGCTTCAGGCGCGTACGCGTCGATGCGCATGCAACGAAAACAAAAATGCCGCGCCCGCCGAAGCGGTGCGCGGCATTCGATACGGGAGCGCCGGAGCTCAGGCGGCCGGCTGGCTGCTCAGGCAGCTCTTCATGAACGCCTTGCGGTCGTCGCCCTTCTTGCCGGTGGCCTGCGTGTTGCAGGCCTTCATCTTTTCCTGCTGCGACATCGCCTTCGCGGGCTTCGCCGACAGGCAGTCCTTCATGAACGCCTTGCGTTCGTCGCCCGTCTTGCCTGCTGCCTGGGTGTTACAGGCCTTCATCTTGTCCTGCTGGCTGTTCGCCGCGAACGCGGGGGAAGCCAGCATGCCGCCGAGAAGCACTGCGGCTACGAGCGATTGGATTTTCATTTCGACACTCCCATGGGGTGAATTGCGTGTTATTGACGCCGTCACGAAGCGCGTCGCGATGACGATAGGGTCGCATCGCGCCGCCCGCTCCGATTATGGCAAATCAATGTGAAAACACCAGAACGGCACTTTCTATAACGTTGCGGGCGCCACGGCCGTTGACGACGCGCGCGACCGGGCGATCAGGACAAACCATGACATACGGCGGCCGGCGTCGGCCGTGCCGCCGGAACCTGCCGGATCCCGGCCGCGAGCCATTACAATCGCGGCCATGAATACTCAGAATCCCGCATCCCCTTCGTCCGCGGCGGCCCTGCCGCGCATCGCCGTGCTCGCCACCGGCGGCACGATCGCCGGTGCCGCGCCCGACGCGGCCAGCACGGCCGGTTACCAGGCCGGCGCGCTCGGCGTCAATTTCCTGGTCGACGCGGTGCCGGCGCTCGCGTCGGTCGCGCGCATCGACGCCGAGCAGATCGCCAGCATCGACAGCAAGGATCTCGCGCTGCCGTTGTGGAACACGCTTGCCGCGCGGATCGACGCGCTGATGGCCGATCCGGCGGTCGACGGCATCGTGATCACACATGGCACCGACACGCTCGAGGAAACCGCGTATGCGTTGCATCTGGTCGTGAAGGGCGACAAGCCGGTCGTGCTGACGGCCGCGATGCGGCCGGCGACCGCGCTGTCGTCCGATGGCCCGCTGAACCTGCTGAACGCGGTGACGGTGGCCGCGCATCCGGCCGCGCGCGGGCAGGGCGTGCTGGTCGCGTTCAACAACCGGATCCACGGCGCGCGCGACGTCGTGAAGACGAGCACCTATGCGGTCGACGCATTCCAGTCGCCGGAACTCGGCGCACTCGGCTGGGTGCAGGACGGCCGCGTCGAATTCGCGCGCCGCGTCACGCGCTCGCGCGATGCGCAACTGGCGATCGCCGGTGCGTGGCCGCCGGTCGAAGTCGTCACGAGCTACGCGGGCGTGACGCGCACGGCCGTCGATGCGCTGGTGGCGGCCGGCGTGCGCGGGCTCGTCGTGGCCGGCACCGGCAACGGGTCGATCCATGCGACGCTGCAGGCGGCGCTTGCCGATGCCGTGCAGGCGGGTGTCGCCGTGATCCGCGCGTCGCGCGTCGGCTCGGGGCATGTGATGCGCAACGGCGCCGCGAGCGACGATGCGCTCGGTTTCGTCAGCGCGGGCTCGCTGAATCCGTTCAAGGCGCGCGTGCTGCTGATGCTCGCGCTGGCGAACGGCATCCTGGCGCGCGACGAACTGCAGCGCCTGTTCGATACGTTCTGACCGATGTCCGCCCGCCGCTCCGGCGGCGCGGCGGCGCCAAAGAAAAAGGCAGGCCAGATGGCCTGCCTTTTCCGTTTTTCAATCCTGCGCGGATGCTCAGGACTGCGGCGGAATCACGAGCTTCTGGCCCGGGTAGATCTTGTCCGGGCTCGACAGCATCGGCTTGTTCGCCTCGAAGATCGCCGGGTACTTGTTCGCGTCGCCATACACTTCCTTGGCGATCGCCGACAGCGTGTCGCCCGGCTTCACGTCGTGGTACTGCACTTCCGGATCGTCCGGCTGCAGATCGTCGTCGTTGACGCCCGCGACGCCTTGCACGTTGCCGGCCGCGACCTTGACCTTGGCCTTCGTGTCGAGATCGGCGACGCTGCCCGACAGCGTGACGGTGCGCGATGCGCCGTCGAACGCGACCGTCAGGTTCGACGTGTCGAGACCCTGCGTGCTGATGTAGTTCTTGATCGCATCGGCCGCGGTCTGGTTCGCGGCATTCGGATCTTCCGCCGCTTGCGCGTCGGCATGACCCAGCAGTTTTTCACCCGCCTCTTTGATAAACGAAAGAAGACCCATCGCTGCACTCCTTAGGTGGTTGAAAAGAAAACGCGCCGTGAAGTGGCGAAAAAAACATCGCGCTGGGCGCATTCACCGGAGTGAACGCAAGCGCGGCGGTTTTCTCGAAAGGCGTGGCGAAAGTGTAGGCGCTCAGCGCGACGATTGCATGAAAAATCGCATGCTCGAACGTAAAGAAATGTAATACGCGAAATCCGACAGGCGGACACCCGACGACGACGTCTGACCGACCAAGGCTTCCCCGGCGCCGCCGGGTGCCGCTGCGGACCCCACCACGCCGCTCTCAGCCCAGAGCGGCGTTTTTCGCCCCGTCCCGCACGCCGTTGGCGATGCGGAGCGGGGCGCCCCACCGTGATGCGCGAGTGCGTCGCGCATCGATGCGACCGGCCCTGGCCGAATCGCGCGTGTTCTTCGCGCGCGTCCGCCATTGCAGCGGAACCGCGCGTTGTTGCGTCCGCGTTACGCGGCCGGCGTCTGGCCGATCTCGAAGTTCGACATGATCTCGAGCGCGCGCACGAGTGCCGAGTGATCCCATGCCTTGCCGCCGTGCGATGCGCACACGCTGAACAGTTGCTGCGCGCTCGCGGTGTGCGGCAGCGCGAGGCCGAGCTTGCGTGCGCCGTCGAGCGCGAGGTTCAGGTCCTTCTGGTGCAGCTCGATGCGGAAGCCCGGATCGAACGTGCGCTTCGTCATCCGCGCGCCGTGCACTTCGAGGATGCGCGACGCGGCGAAGCCGCCCATCAGCGCCTGGCGAACGCGCTCCGGATCGGCGCCCGAGCGTGCGGCGAACAGCAAGGCTTCGCCGACGGCTTCGATGTTCAGCGCGACGATGATCTGGTTCGCGACCTTGCAGGTCTGGCCCGCGCCGTTGTCGCCGACGAGCGTGATGTTCTTGCCCATCTTCTCGAACAGCGGCCTGGCGCGCTCGAAGGCCGCTTCCGGGCCGCCGACCATGATCGTCAGCGTCGCTTCGCGTGCGCCGACTTCGCCGCCGGACACCGGTGCGTCGAGGTAGTCGCAGCCGAGCGCGTTGATCTGCTTCGCGAATTCCTGCGTGTCGAGCGGCGAGATCGAGCTCATGTCGATCACGAGCTTGCCGGCCGTCAGGCCCTTCGCGACGCCGTCGTCGGCGAACAGCACGTTACGCACGTCGGGCGTGTCCGGCACCATCACGACGATGACGTCCGCTTTTTGTGCGACTTCGGTCGAGTTTGCGACGACCTTCGCGCTCGCACGCAGGTCGTCCGGGATCGGGAACGCGCCGTTCACGACGAGCTGATGATCGCCCTTGAGCAGGTTGCGCGCCATGTGCGCGCCCATGATGCCGAGGCCGATGAAACCGATGGTTGCCATGTGAAAGTCTCCTATAGGGGCGAAAACGGGAAGGGCGGATCTCAGGCGGCGCGGCGCGCCGAGCCCGGTGCGCAGCCGGCGACGCCTTGTAACCAGCCGAGCCCTTCCGTCGTGGTGGTGCGGGGCTTGTATTCGCAGCCGACGTAGCCGTCGTAGCCGAGCCGGTCGAGCAGTGCGAACAGGAACGCGTAATTGATCTCGCCCGTGCCCGGCTCGTTGCGGCCCGGGTTGTCCGCGAGCTGGACGTGGCCGATCGACGCGAGGTTGCGTTCGATCGTCGCGGCCAGTTCGCCTTCCATGCGTTGCATGTGATAGATGTCGTACTGCAGGAACAGGTTGTCCGAGCCGACCGCGCGGATCACGTCGAGCCCTTCCGACGAACGGTTCAGCGCGAAGCCCGGGATGTCGAAGCTGTTGCACGGCTCGACGAGCAGGCGGATGCCTTCGCGCTTCAGCGCGTCGGCCGCGAAGCGCAGGTTGTCGACGATCGTGACGAACGTCTTGTCGCGTGCCGTGCTGGCCGACGGGATGCCGACGAGGCAGTTCAGTTGCGGCACCTTCAGTGCCTTCGCGTACTCGATCGCACGGCCGACACCTTCCTGGAACTCGCCGACGCGATCGGGCAGGCACGCGATGCCGCGCTCGCCCTGGTCCCAGTTGCCGGCGGGCAGGTTGTGCAGCACGAGGCACAGGCGGTGCGTATCGAGCCGCTCGGCGAGTTCCTCTTTCGAATACGGATACGGGAACAGGAACTCGACGGCGTCGAAGCCCGCGTCCGCGGCCGCGTTGAAGCGGTCGAGGAACGGCACTTCGTTGAACAGCATGGTCAGGTTTGCAGCAAACTTCGGCATGAGCTAAGCCTCTTCGGTCGGTCAGTCAAAAATGTCCTGCGGATCAGTCGAGCATCGAGATGGCGGTCGGCGCGTGCTCGGCCTTTTCGGCGAGATCCTCGAATTCGTTGATCGCGTCGATTTCGGTGCCCATCGAGATGTTCGTCACACGCTCGAGGATCACTTCGACCACCACCGGCACGCTGAACTCTTCCGCGAGCGTCTGCGCCTGGCGCAGCGCCGGCTCGATCTCTTCCGGCTTGAACACGCGCAGCGCCTTGCAGCCGAGGCCTTCGGCAACGGCCACGTGGTCGACGCCATAGCCGTTCAGTTCCGGAGCGTTCACGTTGTCGAACGCGAGCTGCACGCAGTAGTCGATGTCGAACGCACGCTGCGCCTGGCGGATCAGCCCGAGGTACGAGTTGTTCACGACGACGTGCACGTACGGCAGCTTGAATTGCGCGCCGGCCGCCAGTTCCTCGATCATGAACTGGAAGTCGTAGTCGCCGGACAGCGCGACGATCGGGCGGCTCGGATCGGCCGCACGCACGCCGAGTGCGGCGGGGATCGTCCAGCCGAGCGGGCCGGCCTGGCCGCAGTTGATCCAGTTGCGTGCCTTGAACACGTGCAGGAACTGCGCGGCGGCGATCTGCGACAGGCCGATCGTGCTGACGTAGCACGTATCGCGGCCGAACACTTTGTTCATCTCTTCGTACACGCGCTGCGGCTTGACCGGCACGTTGTCGAAGTGCGTCTTGCGCTGCAGCGTGCGCTTGCGCTCCTGGCATTCCGCGACCCATGCGCTGCGGTCCTTCAGCTTGCCGGCGGCCTTCCATTCCTGCGCGACCGCGACGAACAGTTCCAGCGCGGCCTTGGCGTCCGACACGATGCCGAGATCCGGACCGAACACGCGGCCGATCTGCGTCGGCTCGATGTCGACGTGCACGAACTTGCGGCCCTTCGTGTAGACCTCGACGCTGCCCGTGTGGCGGTTCGCCCAGCGGTTGCCGATGCCGAGCACGAAGTCGGACGCGAGCATCGTCGCGTTGCCGTAGCGGTGCGACGTCTGCAGGCCGACCATGCCGGCCATCAGCGGGTGGTCGTCCGGAATCGCGCCCCACGACATCAGCGTCGGGATCACCGGCACGCCGATCGTTTCGGCGAACTGGACGAGCAGGTCTTCGGCCGCTGCGTTGAGCACGCCGCCGCCCGACACGATCAGCGGCTTGTCCGCGTCGTTGAGCATCGCGAGCGCCTTCTCGATCTGCGCGCGGGTGGCCGCGGGCTTGTAGATCGGCAGCGGTTCATACGTGTCGATGTCGAACTCGATTTCGGCGAGCTGCACGTCGATCGGCAGGTCGACCAGCACCGGGCCCGGACGGCCCGAGCGCATCAGGTGGAATGCCTGCTGGAACACGCGCGGCACGAGCGCCGGCTCGCGCACCGTGACGGCCCACTTGGTGACCGGCTTCGCGATCGACTCGATGTCGACGGCCTGGAAGTCTTCCTTGTACAGGCGCGCACGCGGTGCCTGGCCCGTGATCGCGAGGATCGGAATCGAGTCGGCCGATGCGGAGTAGAGACCGGTGATCATGTCGGTGCCGGCGGGGCCCGACGTGCCGATGCACACGCCGATGTTGCCCGGGGCGGCACGCGTGAAGCCTTCGGCCATGTGCGACGCGCCCTCGACGTGGCGAGCCAGCACGTGGCTGATGCCACCCGACTTGCGCATGGCGGAGTAGAACGGGTTGATGGCTGCACCCGGCACGCCGAACGCGGTCTGGATGCCTTCCTTCTCGAGCACGAGCACTGCTGCGTCGACGGCTCTCATCTTGGCCATGAATGTCTCCTTGAATGTGGCGGATCGTGCGAATGGGTCTGTTGGGAACACTTTAGGGATGCAGGAAAGGTTTGATAAGATCAGCCGGAGTCGCTTATTTCGAAACTAAAAGTATGGAATGACGGCCGGACGGGGCTTCCCGCCGATGCCGGAACAGAGACGGAGACGGGAGATGGATCGCTTCAAGCAGATCGAGACGTTCGTGCGGGTTGCCGATGCCGGCAGCCTCGCGGCGGCGGCGCTCGAGGAGGGCGTGTCGCCGGTGGTGCTGGGGCGGCGCATCGACGCGCTCGAGAAGCGCCTCGGCGTGAAGCTGATGTACCGCTCGACGCGGCGGCTGGTGGTCAGCGAGGAGGGCGCCGCGTTCCTCGAACGCTGCCGCGGGCTGCTGTCCGAATGGGACCAGGCCGAGAACGAGCTGGCCGCCGGGCGGCGTGCGGTCAGCGGGCACCTGATCGTGTCCGCGCCGGCCGCGTTCGGGCGCAAGCACGTCGCGCCGCACGCGCCCGGCTTTCTGGCCGACAAGCCCGAGATGCAGCTGTCGTTCAACCTGACCGACCGAGTCGTCGATCTCGTGCGCGAAGGCTACGACCTGTCGATCCGGATCGGCGGCGCCGTCGATCCGAACTTCGTCGCGGTGAAGCTCGCGTCGAACCGGCGCGTCGTGTGCGGCACGCCCGACTATTTCCGCCGGCACGGCCGGCCGAAGTCGCTCGACGACCTGCTGAAGCACAACTGCCTGGCGTTCAACCTGCAGGGCGGGCAGAACCGCGGCTGGTATTTCCAGCGCCATGGCAAGATCGCGACGATGCGCGTCGCGGGCAATCTCGACTGCAACGACGGCGAGTTGCTGCACCGATGGGTGGCCGAAGGCCTCGGGCTCGGCTGGCGCTCGACGTGGGAAATCGCCGCGCAGCTCGAAACGGGCGAGCTCGAGACCGTGCTCGACGAGTACGCGCTGCCCGACTACGACATCCTCGCGGTCTACCCGCAACAGCGCTACGTGCCGGCGCGTGTGCGTTATTTCATCGACTACCTGCGCGCCGCGTACGCGCGCCCCGGCTACTGGAGCACCACGCCGTAACGGCGACGGGCGGCCCGGCCGCAGGGCCGTCCGGCGTTTTTTTACGCTTCATGTGCGTTGCGCGGGAATAAACTCGACGCAACGACGGTAAGGTCATCAAGCGAGCACGTTGCCGGTCTGTCCGGGCACGGTGCGCGGAACGGGCGCGGTTTCGGCCGCCGGGACCAGGGAGGCCACGTGGGGCAAGCCGGACAGGCGGTCGATGAGCGGGCAGCGGACGACGCGATAGCGCGCGGCGAGCGGTTTCGTACGCTCGTGCTGCCGCATCTCGACGCCGCGTACAACCTCGCGCGCTGGCTGAGCGGCAGCGCCAGCGATGCGGACGACGTCGTCCAGGACGCGTGCATGCGCGCGCTGCGCTTCGTCGATTCGTGCCGCGGCGACAACGCGCGGCCGTGGCTGCTGACGATCGTGCGCCACACCTGGTACACCGAGTGGCGGCGCCGTACGCACGAGCACGAGGTCGCGCTGCCCGACACGCTCGACGACGCCGACGTTCCCGACGACTGGCAGCCGGCGACCGAGGATCCGCTCGCGCAGCTGTTGCGCGGCGAGAACGTGCGGCTCGTGAATGCGGCGCTCGCAAAGCTGCCGCCCGAGTACCGCGAGGTGCTCGTGCTGCGCGAGATGGAGGACCTGAGCTACCGCGAGATCGCGGCGATCGCGGACGTGCCGGTCGGCACGGTGATGTCGCGGCTTGCACGCGGCCGTCGCAGGCTCGCCGTGCTGCTGGGCGGCGAGCCCGCGCCGGCGGCCAAAGGCCGGCCGGGCCGTACGCCGGCGGGCGGAACCGCATCGGAGGCTATCGATGGACTGTAACGAAGCGCGAGCGTTGCTGGACGCGGACGTCGACCGCGAGCTGTCGGCGCCCGATGCGTTGCGGGTCCAGCAGCATGTCGAAGGGTGCGAAGCGTGCCGCCGCGATCGTGCGCGGATCGTCACGCTGGTGCAGGCCGTGCGGCAGGCCGACTATCACCGGGCGCCGGATGCGCTGCGGGCGAGCATCCTCGCGAGCCTGCCGGCAGCGGGGGGCGGGCGGGCCCGAGGGCAAGCCCGGGCGGAACCCGAGCCCGAGCCGCGATCGCAGCCGCGGCCGCGCGGCCGTCGCTGGTTCTCCTGGCTGGGCGGCGGCGTATCGGCACGCCCGGCGCCGGCCAGCCCGGGGCCGCGCGTCGCCGCGCTGCCCGGGCTCGGCTGGGGCGTCGCGCTGCTGGTGGCGCTTGCCGCGGCGGCCGGGATGGCGCTGTCCGCGCGCCACGCCGACACCGACCGCACGGTCGACGAACTTGTCTCGAGCCACGTGCGGGCCGACCTGTCGGCGCGCGACATCGACGTGATCTCGACCGACCGGCACACGGTCAAGCCGTGGTTCAACGGCCGGCTCGACTATGCGCCGCCGGTCGAGGATCTCGCGGCGAGCGGCTTCGCGCTGGTCGGCGGCCGGCTCGACTATGTCGGGCGGCGCCGCGTCGCGGTGCTCGTCTACCGTTACCGGCAGCACGTGATCGACGTCTACGTGCGGCCGGCAGGCGAAGGGCCGGCGGCCCCGTATGCGACCGTGTCGCAGGGCTATTCGCTCGACCGCTGGGACGCGGCCGGGATGACGTGGTGGGCCGTGACCGATGCCGAGCCGTCGGCGCTCGCGGCGTTCAGGACGGCGCTCGACGCGCGGCTCGCCGGCACGCGCAGCGAGTGACGGCGCGCCGGGCCGGGGGCCCGGTGCGCTTGTGTTCCGGCCCCGACAGCAAAAAAGCCGAAGTGCGGCCGAATATGCATACCCGGACCTTCAAGTCGTTGAAAACACGGCTGAATCCGGCCGCGAATCGTCGATTGGCCTTGCATGCGCCCCGTATGCGGGTTAGAATCTTTGGCTTCTCACTTGCCACACCGGTTCAGACGCCCGGGTGGCTTTAATCCACAAGGAGTGTGTAATGCGTCATTACGAAATCGTATTCATCGTGCACCCCGATCAGAGCGAGCAAGTGCCCGCGATGATCGAGCGTTACAAGTCCACGATCACGTCGCACGGCGGTCAGATCCACCGTGTCGAAGACTGGGGCCGTCGCCAACTGGCCTACATGATCGAGAAACTCGCGAAGGCTCACTACGTCTGCATGAACATCGAGTGCGACCAGACGACGCTCGACGAACTCGAACACGCGTTCAAGTTCAACGACGCCGTGCTGCGCCACCTCATCGTCAAGATGAAGAAGGCCGAAACCGGCCCGTCGCCGATGATGAAGGAAGTTCAGCGCGAAGAAGCCAAGAAGGCGGCTGCAGCTCAGCCGACCGAAGCGCAGGCTTAAGTTCGTCATTCATTAAGCCATCAAGGAGCGCGCCACTCACGTGAACAGGTTGCAATTGACGGCGAGCGTCGTCGAACGCGCACCGGTGCGATATACGCCGGCAGGTGTTCCGATCGCAAGCGCCACGTTGCACCACCGCACGGAAGTCGTCGAAGCAGGCATTCCCCGTCAGGTCGAAATGACGATCGAGGCGGTGGCGGCCGGTGAGGCGAGCGGCAGGCTGGAAAGCCGTGAAATGGGCGTCGAAACGCTGTTCACGGGCTTCCTGGCAAAGAAAAGCCGCAACGCGAGAACCTTGGTGTTTCACATCACAGCATTGCAGGACATTGGAAAGGACTGAAATCATGCCCCGCCCGACTGGTAAGAAATTCGACAAGCGTCGTCAGCAACAAAACCCGCTCTTCAAGCGCAAGAAGTTCTGCCGTTTCACGGCTGCCGGCGTCGAGCAGATCGACTACAAGGACACGGAAACGCTGAAGGACTTCATCGGCGAAAACGGCAAGATCACGCCGGCTCGTCTGACGGGTACGAAGGCGCACTATCAGCGTCAGCTGGACACGGCAATCAAGCGCGCGCGTTTCCTCGCGCTGATGCCGTACACCGATCAGCACAAGGCGTAATCAGGCGACGCAATAAGGAGAATTCGAATGCAAATCATTCTGTTGGAAAAAGTCGCCAACCTGGGCAACCTCGGCGACATCGTCAAGGTCAAGGACGGTTACGCTCGCAACTTCCTGATCCCGAACCGCAAGGCTCGTCGTGCAACGAAGGAAGCGATTGCTGAATTCGAAGTCCGCCGCGCGGAACTCGAAAAGATCGCCGCTGAAAAGCTGGCAGCATCGCAGGCAGTCGGCGAGAAGCTGAACGGCCAGTCGTTCGAAATCACGCAGAAGTCGGGCGTTGACGGCCGTCTGTTCGGCTCGGTCACGAACGGCGACGTCGCGGAACTGCTGAAGAAGGCAGGTTTCGAAGTCGAGAAGCTGCAAGTTCGCATGCCGGAAGGCCCGCTGAAGATGATCGGCGAGCACAACGTCCAGGTCGCGCTGCACACGGACGTCGTCGTCGACGTCACGGTCAACGTGATCGGCGACCACGCGTAAGCGTACGCAAGCTTTCCGGGCGGCCTCCGCTGTCCGGACAAGGGCAGGCGCCCGGGCAACCGGGGCCTGCCTTTTTTATTGCCGCATCACTGGCGGCCGGTATGGCGCCGACCTGTGTAATTCGCGATAATCCCAACCCATGAACGCGCCGCAAGATCCCCAAATCGAATCGCTGAAAGTCCCGCCGCATTCGGTCGAAGCCGAACAGTCGGTGCTCGGCGGCCTGTTGCTCGACAACGCGGCATGGGACCGGATCGCCGACTTCCTGTCGCAGGGCGATTTCTACCGCTACGACCACCGGATCATCTACGAGCACATCGGCCGGCTGATCGCGTCGACGCGCCCGGCCGACGTCGTGACCGTGTACGAAGCGATGACCACGTCCGGCAAGGCCGACGACGTCGGCGGGCTCGCGTACCTGAATGCACTCGCGCAGAACACGCCGAGCGCGGCGAACATCCGTCGTTATGCGGAAATCGTGCGCGATCGTGCGGTGCTGCGCCGGCTCGTGTCGGTCGCCGACGAAATCTCGGCCGACGCGTTCAATCCGCAGGGCAAGGAAGTCCGCCAGCTGCTCGACGAAGCCGAGTCGAAGGTGTTCTCGATCGCCGAAGAGGGCGCGCGCGGCAACCAGGGCTTCCTCGAGATCGGCCCGCTGCTCACGCAGGTCGTCGAGCGCATCGACACGCTGTACCACACCGCGAACCCGAGCGACGTCACGGGCACGCCGACGGGCTTCGTCGACCTCGATCGGATGACGTCCGGGATGCACGGCGGCGAACTGATCATCGTGGCCGGAAGACCGTCGATGGGTAAGACCGCATTTTCGATGAACATCGGCGAATACGTCGCGGTCGAGTACGGGCTGCCGGTCGCGGTGTTCTCGATGGAAATGCCGGGCACCCAGCTCGTGATGCGTATGCTTGGTTCGATCGGCCGGCTCGACCAGCACCGGATGCGTACGGGCCGCCTGACGGACGAGGATTGGCCGAAGCTGACGCACGCTGTGCAGAAGATGAGCGAGGCGCAGCTCTTCATCGACGAGACGGGCGGCCTGAACCCGATGGAATTGCGCTCGCGCGCGCGGCGTCTTGCGCGTCAATGCGGCAAGCTCGGCCTGATCATCGTCGACTACCTGCAGCTGATGTCGGGTTCGTCGCAGGGCGAGAACCGCGCGACCGAAATCTCGGAAATCTCGCGATCGCTGAAGAGCCTCGCGAAGGAACTGGACGTGCCGGTGATCGCGCTGTCGCAGCTGAACCGCGGCCTCGAACAGCGTCCGAACAAGCGCCCGGTGATGTCCGATTTGCGTGAATCGGGCGCAATCGAACAGGATGCGGACGTGATCCTGTTCATCTACCGCGACGAAGTCTACAACCCTGACAGCCCGGACAAGGGCACGGCCGAAATCATCATCGGCAAGCAGCGTAACGGTCCGATCGGCCCCGTTCGACTCACGTTCCTGGGTCAATACACGAAGTTCGATAATTTTGCAGGGGCGCAGACGTTCTACGGCGAGTAACGCCGGATGTAAAGCCCTAAATCGCCAAGCGTTGTATCCAATCCCGGCGCGCGCATGTGCGCGCGTCGCGGCGCGACCGAAAACGGTACAATGTCGCCCGTTTTCGTGACAGTAGTTTGACAATCTCTCAGGAATCCCATGTTCGGTCGATTCATGCCCACCGAGGGCAAGTTCTTTGAACTCTTCAATGCGCACGCGAAGTACATCGTTTCCGGTGGCCGCGAGCTCGAACTGCTGATCGACAATCTCGCCGACGCCGAGATTCACAAGCAAAACGTGCAAACCGCCGAGAAGGCCGCCGACAAGCTCACGCACGAAGCGATCGATCTGCTGCACAAGACTTTCATCACGCCGCTCGATCGCGACGAGATCCACAAGCTGATCACGACGATGGACGACATCCTCGACCTGATGGAAGACGTCGCGACGGCCGTGTCGCTGTACGACGTGCAATCCGTCACGTCCGAGGCGAGCCAGCTCGCGCACATCGTCACGCAGTCGGCCCAGCACGTGCAGCAGGCTGTCGCGATGCTGTCGGACATGAAGCAGTCGGCGCAGATCCTCAAGCAGTGCGAGGAGATCGACCGCTGGGAGTCGGAGGCCGATCGCGTGCTGCGCGCCGCGATGTCGAAGCTGTTTCGCGAAGAAGACGACGTGAAGACGCTCATCAAGCTGAAGGCGATCTACGAGCTGCTCGAAGAGATCACCGACAAGTGCGAGGACGTCGCGAACATCATCGAAGGCATCGTGCTGGAAAACGCCTGAGCGGACCACGATGCATTCGATACAACTCGCCCTATGGATGGTCGCGACGCTGGTGCTCGTCGCGCTCGTATTCGACTTCATGAACGGCTTCCACGACGCGGCGAACTCGATCGCCACCGTCGTGTCCACCGGGGTGCTGAAACCCCAGCAGGCCGTGGTGTTCGCGGCGGCGTTCAACGTCATCGCGTATTTCATCTTCCACCTGAAAGTCGCGCAGACCGTCGGTAGAGGCACGATCGATCCCGAGATCGTCGACCACTATGTCGTGTTCGGCGCGCTGGTCGGTGCGATCGGCTGGAACGTGATCACGTGGTACTACGGGATCCCGTCGAGCTCGTCGCACGCGCTGATCGGCGGACTCGTCGGCTCGGCACTCGCGAAATCGGGCTGGAGCTCGCTGAATATCGACGGGCTGATGAAGACCGTCGCGTTCATCTTCATTTCGCCGCTGCTCGGCTTCATCCTCGGTTCGCTGTTCATGCTCGGCGTGTCGTGGCTGTATTTCCGTACCGCGCCCAGCAAGGTCGACCGGCGGTTCCGGCGGCTCCAGCTGCTGTCGGCCGGCCTGTACAGCCTCGGCCACGGCGGCAATGACGCGCAGAAGACGATCGGCATCATCTGGATGCTGCTGATCGCGTCGGGCTATGCGTCGGCGACGTCCGATGCGCCGCCCGCGTGGGTGATCGGCGCGTGCTACCTGTCGATGGGCCTCGGCACGCTGTTCGGCGGCTGGCGCATCGTGCGCACGATGGGCCAGAAGATCACGAAGCTCAAGCCGGTCGGCGGTTTCTGTGCCGAAAGCGGCGGCGCGATCACGCTGTTCATCGCGTCGTTCCTCGGCATCCCCGTCTCGACCACGCATACGATCACCGGCGCGATCGTCGGCGTCGGCGCGACGCAGAAGCTGTCGGCCGTGCGCTGGGGCGTTGCCGGCAACATCGTGTGGGCGTGGGTGCTGACGATTCCGGCATCCGCGCTGATCGCGGCCGGCGGATGGTGGCTCGGACACCGGATCTTCTGATCGCCAACGCTGCCGGATCGACATGAAATGCGCCGCAAGCCGAAAGGCTGCGGCGCATTTTCTTTGGGGGCAAGGAAGTTTGCGACGAACGGCGGGGCTGCGGCGGATGCCGCCGAGGTTGCCGTCGGGGTGTGAGCAACGGGCTAGTAGCTCCCGTTCGCGAACCGGGCAATCGGATCGTCTGCGGTGCCGGTGCGCGGGCTGACGGGCGCGGATTGCGTCGACGCACGCAGCACCTGCACGGCCGCGGGCTCGGTGCTGCGCGGCGACGTCGCGGCCGCTGCGGGCGGCGGTTCCGCATCGAATGCGGCCGCCTGGGCAGCCGTCAGTGCCGTCGTCGGAATCTGCGTGCCGACTTCTGCCGGGCCGGCCGGCGCTGCATTCGCCGTCATCGCGCTCAGGCCGCCATCGCCATTCGCCGACGTTGCCTGTTGCCGGGCTGCCTGCACGCGCGGCGGCGGCGGTTCGTACGGATCGGCGGGCGCGACTGCGGGCGCCACTGCGGCGGTCGTCACGGCCTGCGTGGCCGGCATGATCGGAGCGGGTGCCGGTGACGCGCCGGCTTGCGACGAAGCATAGGCAGGCTGCCGCGGCGCGGCGGCAGTCATGACAGGGGCGGGCGCAACCACCGGCGGGTTGCGCGGCTCGTCGCGCTTCGCTTCGTAGGTCGGCGCATCGAACGGCGTCGGCGTCGCGCGCGGCGGCGCGACGCGGCGAATGCCGTCGAAACGCTTGGCCCAGTACGGGTTCGTCAGGTAGTCGAGCCGCACGGTGCCGCCTGTCGACGGTGCGTTGACGAAGCGCAGCTTGCCGACGTAGATGCCGACGTGCGAATGCGGCCGTCCGGTCGTATTGAAGAAGATCAGGTCGCCCGGCGCGATCTGGTCGGGCTCGATCGACACGCCGCGGCCGCTCATGTCAGCGGTCGTGCGCGGCAGGTTCACGTCGGCCGCGCGGCCGATCACGTAGCGCACGAGCCCGCTGCAGTCGAAGCCGCTCGTCGGCGTGTTGCCGCCCCAGCGATACGGGACGCCGACGAGGCTCATTGCCTGGATCGAGATTTCTTCCTGGCCGACGCTGTGATCGACGAATTTCGGGAAATTGGCGGGAGCGGGGAACGCGCGCGGCGTTGTGATCCTCATTCCCGGCTCGCGCGATGCCGACTGCGGCGGCACGCTGGAGCAGGCCGCAAGCAGCGAAACGACGGTGACGGGAACCCAGATTCGAAGCATGGCAAGGCGGGCGAGCGCGGCGCGCTCGCGAATCGTATGACAACAGACAGACCCGATGGTAGACGCTCCGGCGGGGCTTAAGCAACCATTCCTGAGAATTTACTTGAAGTTTCGCGCGTAAGTGGGGCTGTTGCGTGACGATGCGTTACCTGCGTTTTCGACCCCAAATAAAAACGGCGCTCCGGAAACGGAGCGCCGCGATGCGTCGAAAGCCGGCCGGCGGGCCGGCCTGCCGCGTTACAGGATGTCCGACGCGTAGTCGGCGAGTCGCGAGCGTTCGCCGCGCGCAAGCGTCACGTGGCCGCTGTGGCCCCAGCCCTTGAAGCGGTCGACGACGTAGGTCAGGCCCGAGCTGCCTTCGGTCAGGTAAGGCGTGTCGATCTGCGCGATGTTGCCGAGGCACACGATCTTCGTGCCGGGGCCCGCGCGCGTGACGAGCGTCTTCATCTGCTTCGGCGTCAGGTTCTGCGCCTCGTCGATGATCAGGTACTTGTCGACGAACGTGCGGCCGCGCATGAAGTTCATGCTCTTCACCTTCAGGCGCGAGCGGATCAGTTCCTGCGTCGCGGCACGGCCCCATTCGCCGGCAGCGTCGTCGGTCTTCTGCAGCACTTCGAGGTTGTCGTCGAATGCGCCCATCCACGGCTGCATCTTCTCTTCCTCGGTGCCGGGCAGGAAACCGATGTCCTCGCCGACGGGCACGGTCGCGCGCGTCACGATGATCTCGTTGTAGCGCTTGTCGTCGAGCACCTGCGCGAGGCCGGCCGCGAGCGCGACCAGCGTCTTGCCGGTGCCGGCCTGGCCGAGCAGCGTGACGAAGTCGATCTCGGGGTTCATCAGCAGGTTCAGCGCGAAGTTCTGCTCGCGGTTGCGCGCGGTGATGCCCCACACGTTGTTCTTGTGGTGGCTGTAGTCGCGCAGCGTCTGCAGCAGCGCCGTCTTGCCGTTCAGCTCGCGGACGATCGCGTGGAACGTCGGCTCGCCGTTCTGCGGCTCGAGATAGACGAACTCGTTGACGAGCATCGACGCGACGAGCGGGCCCGTCACGCGGTAGTACGTGGTGCCCGTCTTCGTGTCCTGCCAGCTCTCCATGCCCTTCGCGTGCTTGGTCCAGAAGTCCTGCGGCAGTTCGCGCACGCCGTTGTACAGGAGATCCGAGTCCTCGAGCACCTGGTCGTTGAAGTAGTCTTCCGCGGGCAGGCCGAGCGCGTGCGCCTTGATCCGCATGTTGATGTCTTTCGACACCAGCACGACCAGGCGGTCGGGCCGGTCGCGCTGCAGCGCGCGCACGACGCCGAGGATCTGGTTGTCGGCCTTGCCTGCGGGCAAGCCTTCGACGGGCGCGATGTCGGCGAGCTTCGTCTGGAAGTACAGGCGGCCGAGCGCCTCGCGGCTGCCGAGGCGCGACAGCGGGATGCCGGCCGAGATCGGGCCGCCATCGGCGACGAGCGCGTCGAGCGTGCGGCTGACCTGGCGTGCGTTGCGCGCGACTTCGGACATCCCCTTCTTGTGGTTGTCGAGTTCCTCGAGCGTCATCATCGGCAGATAGACGTCGTGTTCCTCGAAGCGGAAGAGGCTGCTCGGGTCGTGCATCAGCACGTTGGTGTCGAGCACGAACAGTTTCTGCAGTTCGGCTTCGGCGGGCTTGCGGCTGCGCGACTTCGTCGCTGCGCCGGCATCGCGCGCGGGAGCCGCGGCCGGTTTGTCGGCGGCCGGCTTGTCGTTGCGCGCGACGACGGGCGCCGCGGGTTCGGCGTGGGCCGGCATCGGCTGCAACAGGGCAGCCGTCTGTTTGCTTTTGCGGCCGCGTGCGGGTGCGCTCGCGGTTTCTTGCGCCGAAGACGCGACGGCGCGCAGCGGCGCGGCCGTGTTCGCGGCTTCGATCATCGGTTGGGCCACGCTGGCCGGACCATAGTCACCGGCTGTGGATGCGTCCCCTTCGGCGGATTTCTTCGCGGCTTTCGCGGGCCGCGCTTTCGCCTTGTATTCGTCGGGCGGCAGCAGGCTGCCGAGCTTGCTGGGGGGAGTAGGCAAAGGCATGGTGTCCCTCGGGAGGAATCGTGTCGCAAGGCGTGCGCCGCTGATCGCATCCTGCGTGACGTAGACGCATGCAGTTTGCGCGCGGTGGCGCACAGGAAGTTCGTCTAGCCGGTTCGCCTAAGTGTCGATCAGCTCCTTGACGGGGTGAGGGCCGGACCGAGGGCCGGCGCGCAATCCATAAAAAAAGCCGCTGCCCCGTCGACAGGGACATGCGGCTCGGCTGATACCGTCGTGATGCGCGTCAGGTGCCGGGAAGCGTCGCATCGAGCACCGGCGCAGCTACGAGAAATATGGGGCGAACTGGCATTCATTGCGGCCCAATATAACGCGCCTCAAAGCGCTTGTACAGCACTTAGCACGTCGTCGACATGACCCGGTACCTTGATGCCGCGCCATGCCTGACGGAGCACGCCGTCAGCGTCGATCAGGAACGTCGAGCGCTCGATTCCGCGCACTTCCTTGCCATACATTTTCTTCATCTTGATGACATCGAACAGCGCGCACAGCGCTTCGTCGGCATCGGAGATCAGCGGGAACGGCAGTTCGAGCTTTGCCTTGAAATTGTCATGCGAGCGCAGGCTGTCGCGCGACACGCCGATGACTTCCGCACCGGCTTTCTTGAACTTCGGATAGAGATCGCGGAACTGCAGCCCTTCGGTCGTGCAGCCCGGCGTGTTGTCCTTCGGATAGAAGTACAGCACGAGCTTCTTGCCCTTCAGGTCGGACAGCGAAATGTCGCCGCCCGTGGCCGGCGCGGTGAAATCGGGAACTTGACGGTCAACTTCGACAGACACGTGTTTCTCCTGTTGTTATGGAAAGGCGCCGCGACGGCGGCGCGGTGCGGCGGGGCGTCGCGGCAGCGCGCCGCAAGGGCGCTGCGGGCGACGCCGGCTCGCGTGCGAACTCAGTCGGGCTGGACGATCAGTTCGCCGGAGCGGCCGGGGATTTCGCCCCACGTGACAGGGTACGATGGCAGCGAGTCGCGGTCCAGCGTCGCGTGGTAGTCGCCCATCGTCGCAAACGTGTGGCCTTGCGCGCGCCAGCCGGCGAGCAGTTGCTCGAACACGGGCGCGAGCTTCTGGCCTTCCAGCTCCGCATGCAGCGTGAACACCTGGTCGTGCGGATTGGTTTCGGTGAACTTGAGGATGTGCGCGGCGACGTTGTGCGTGTCGACGCCGTCGATGCCGAGCACTTCGTCGAGCGTGGGCAGCGTCGTCGGCATCTGCACGTGCGACAGCGTGCGGCCGCCGACGACGGGCAGGTACGGCGTATGGCCGCGACCGTCGGACGCGTAGCGCATCCCCCATGCGTCGATCTGCTCGAACGCGGAGTCGTTCATCTGCCAGCCGGCCGCGCCGTGCGTGACGGGCGGTGCGCCGAAGATCTCGATGAAGCGCGCATGGCTCTTCTGCATTTCACGCGCGGTCCAGTCGCGATCGCGCGCGCGGACGTTGTCCTGCCAGTACACGTGATCCCATGTATGGATCCCGCATTCGAAGCCGGCCTCGTGGATCGCGCGCATGTCGGAGATCGCACGGCGGCCGATGTCGGGGCCCGGCAGCAGCACGCCGTACATCAGCTGCTTCACGCCGTAGTGTTCGACCACCGACGTGCGCGACACCTTCTTCAGGAAGCCGGGGCGGAACACGCGCCGCAGCGCCCAGCCCGTGTGATCGGGCCCGAGGCTGAAGAGGAAGGTCGCGCGCGCATTGAAGCGGTCGAAGATGCGCGCGAGGTTCGGCACGCCTTCGCGCGTGCCGCGCAGCGTGTCGACGTCGATCTTGAGGACGATGCGAGCCAAGCGAGCGTCCCGATCAGCCTTGCTGTTCGACGAGCGCGCGCGCGTCGGCGACGTGGCCGCGATACGCTTCGAAGATGTTGCGCAGCGCGTCGTCGAACGTCGCTTGCGGCGCCCAGCCGAGCTCCTGCATCGTGTTGTCGATCTTCGGCACGCGGTTCTGCACGTCCTGGTAGCCGTTGCCGTAGTAGGCGCCGGACGTCGTTTCGACGAGCTTCACCTGCTTGGCCGAATCGGCGTACTCGGGGTATTCCGCCGCCAGTTCGAGCATCTTGTGCGCGAGTTCGCGAACCGAGAAGTTGTTCTTCGGATTCCCGATGTTGTAGATCTTGCCCGACGCGACGCCGTTCGCGTTGTCGATGATCTTCATCAGCGCGCTGATGCCGTCGCCGATGTCGGTGAACGCGCGCTTCTGCGAGCCGCCGTCGACGAGGCTGATGTTCTCGCCGCGCACGATGTGGCCGAGGAACTGCGTGACGACGCGCGAGCTGCCTTCCTTCGGCGTGTAGATCGAGTCGAGGCCCGGGCCGATCCAGTTGAACGGACGGAACAGCGTGAAGTTCAGGCCTTCCATCCCGTAGCCCCAGATCACGCGGTCCATCAGCTGCTTCGAGCACGCGTAGATCCAGCGCGGCTTGTTGATCGGGCCGTAGGTGAGCGCCGATGCATCCGGGTCGAACTGCTCGTCCGAGCACATGCCGTAGACCTCGGAGGTCGACGGGAACACGAGGTGCTTGCCGTACTTGACGGCCGAACGCACGATCGGCAGGTTCGCCTCGAAGTCGAGCTCGAACACGCGCAGCGGCTGCTGGACGTAGGTGGCGGGCGTCGCGATCGCGACGAGCGGCAGGATCACGTCGCACTTCTTCACGTGATACTCGACCCACTCCTTGTTGATCGTGATGTCGCCTTCGAAGAAATGCATCCGCTCGTGGTTGACGAGGTCGCCAAGCCGATCGGTCTGCATGTCCATGCCGAACACTTCCCAATCGGTGGTTTCAAGAATGCGCTTCGACAGGTGATGGCCGATGAAGCCGTTCACACCCAGGATCAGGACTTTTTTTGCTTTCATGAATGACGGGAAGAATGAATGAACTGCGCGAATTCCGCGGGCGTCACGACGGTTTCGCTGCCGTCGCGCTGCTGCCACAGCTCGAGAATGGATAGGGCGCGGCTGTCGCCGCAGACGCCGAATAGCGCATTATCGCTTACGTGCAGGCCGGGCGGCAAATCTGCCGCGGCGGCCGCTGCCGCGCTGCCGGGCGCCGCGAGGCGCGCGCGCGCGATCACGAAACGCGTGCCGTCGACATCCGTAAACGCGCCCGGATACGGGGGCGCGACCGCGCGCACCAGGTTGTAGACCTGCGCGGCCGGCTTCGACCAGTCGACGCGGCCGTCTTCGGGCTTGCGCCCGCCGAAGTAGCTGCCGGTCGCGAGATCGTTCGGCAGATGCGCAGCCTCGCCCGCGAGCAGCGCGGGCAGCACGCGCCAGAGCGTCTGCTCGGCGGCCACCGTGACCTTGTCGAACACTTGCGTGGCCGTGTCGTCGGGCAGGATCGGCACCGCGGTCTGGCCGATGATCGCGCCCGCGTCGGGCTTCGCGGCCATCTCGTGCAGCGTCGCGCCGGTTTCGGTCTCGCCGTTCAGCACGGCCCAGTTGGTCGGTACCCGACCCCGGTATTTCGGCAGCAGCGAGCCGTGCATGTTGTACGCGCCGCGCGGCGCGATCGCGAGCAGGTCCACCGGCAGCATGTGCCGGTAGTAGAACGAGAAGATGAAATCGGGCTGCGCGTCCGACACCGCGCGGCGCAGCGCCGGATCGGCGGGATCGGCCGGCGTGACGACCGGAATGCCGTGCTCGGCCGCGACCGACGCGACGCTGCCGAACCAGATGTTCTCGTTCGGGTTGTCCTCGTGCGTGACGACGAGCGCGACGTCGACGCCGCGCGCGAGCAGCACCTGCAGGCACCGCACGCCGACGTTGTGATACGCGAAGACGACCGCGCGCGGCTTCATTGCGCGGCTCCCGCGCGGTTCGCGCCGGCCGGCACCGCCGGCATGCCGTCGTGCTGCTCGAGCACGGCCTGGATCAGGTAGCGCGGCCGTGCGCGCACCTGCTGGTAGATGCGGCCGACGTATTCGCCGAGCAGGCCGAGCGCGAAGATGATCACGCCGAGCAGGAAGAACGTGATCGCGAACAGCGTGAACACGCCTTGCACTTCCGCGCCGACGATGAAGCGCCGCACGAGCAGCAGCACGAACAGCGCGGCGGAGCCGAGCGACAGGATCACGCCGATGAACGACAGCCACTGCAGCGGCACGACCGAGAAGCCCGTCACGAGGTCGAAGTTCAGCCGGATCAGGCTGTACAGCGAGTACTTCGACTCGCCCGCGAAGCGCTCCTCGTGCGCGACCTCGATCTCGGTCGGGTTCTGCGCGAACGTATAGGCCAGCGCGGGGATGAACGTGTTGACTTCGCCGCACACGTTGATCGTGTCGATGATGCGGCGGCTGTACGCGCGCAGCATGCAGCCCTGGTCGGTCATCTTGATGCGCGTGATGCGCTCGCGCAGCCGGTTCATCATCTGCGACGCCTTGCGTCGCCACAGGCTGTCCTGGCGCTGCTTGCGGATCGAGCCGACGTAGTCGTAGCCCTCGCGCATCTTCGCGATCAGCTTGCCGATTTCCTCGGGCGGGTTCTGCAGGTCGGCGTCGAGCGTGATGACGATCTCGCCGCGCGACTGCGCGAAGCCCGCGAGGATTGCCATGTGCTGGCCGTAGTTGCCGTTGAGCAGCACGACGCGCGTCGTGTCGGGGCGCACGTGGAACTGGTCGGCGAGCATCGCGGCCGAGCGGTCGCGGCTGCCGTCGTTGATCAGGATCACTTCGTATGACGTGTCGAGTGCGTCGAGTGCCGGATACAGCCGCGCGAACAGCGCGGCGAGGCCATCTTCCTCGTTGTACACGGGGATGATGATCGATACTTCGGGCCGGCCGGCGTCCAGGTGCCCGGCGCCCGGATGCCCGGCGCGTGCTTCAAGGTGACTCATGTACGCTTATTTTCCGTATTGTTCGCAAATCTGGTTGATGGCGTCGACCACGCGACGCACGTCGCCCTCCGTCATCTGCGTGAAGAGCGGCAGCGTGACGGTCGACGCGCCGTACCGTTCGGCGTGGGGGAACATGCCCTCCTTGAAGCCTCGCGCACGGTACAGCGTGAAAAGATGGATCGCCGGGTAGTGGATGCCCGTGCCGATGCCGCGTTCCTTCATCTGCGCCATGAACTCGGCGCGCGGGATCGACAGCTGCTCGAGCGGCAGCGTGATCTGGAACATGTGCCAGTTGCCGTTCTCGAATTCGGCGACCGGCAGGCCGACGCCGAGCTTCGCGGCCGCGCCGCCGTCGAACGCGGCGAAATACGCGCGCGCGAGCGCACGGCGCTGCGAGGTGAAGCGCTCGAGGTGCGGCAACTGGCCGAGGCCGACGCGCGCGGCGACGTCGGTCAGGTTGTACTTGCCGCCGAGCACGTCGCAGTCCATCCCGTCGAAGCCCGTGCGCGTGATGCCCTGCAGCCGGTACTTCTGCGCGAGCGTCGCCTCGTCCTCGTTGTTCAGCACGAGCGCGCCGCCTTCGATCGTCGTCAGGTTCTTGTTCGCGTGGAAGCTGAACGACACGATGTCGCCGAGCGCGCCGATGCGCTTGCCGTTCCACGTCGAGCCGAGCGCCTGCGCCGCATCTTCGATCACGCGCAGGTTGTGCGCGCGCGCGATCGCGTACAGGCGGTCCATGTCGACCGGCAGGCCGGCCAGGTAGACGGGGATGATCGCCTTCGTGCGCGGCGTGATCGCCTGTTCGAGCTTGTCGAGATCGATGTTGCGCGTGACGGGATCGATGTCCGCGAACACGGGCGTCGCACCCGTCTCGAGGATCACGTTGCTGGTCGAGACCCACGACGCCGGCGTCGTGATCACCTCGTCGCCCGCACCGACGCCCGCGATGCGCAGGCCGATCTCGAGCGTGCAGGTGCCCGAGTTGAACGCGCGGACCGGACGGCCGCCGCAGTATTCGGACAGCGCCGCTTCGAATTTCTGGCATTGCGGGCCGGTGGTGATCCAGCCCGAGCGCAGCACTTCGACGACGCCCTGGATGGTTTCCTCATCGATCTCGGGGCGGGTGAACGGCAGAAACGGAGCGGTAGTCTGGCTCATGAACGCTTTGGCCTGTAATGGCGTGTAATAAAAGGGTCGGGCGATCCCGACCGAAACCGGCATTAAACACCGGTTGGCGGATTCGCACCGTGATTTTTTGTAGGCAGGCGCTTAACGCTGCGAGGCATGCTCAGCTTCGTGCAAGCACGAGCACGCCGATCAGGATGATGCCGATGCCGACGAGCCGCTGGACCGACAGCACCTCGCCGAACAGGTACCAGGCCGCGACTGCGTTGACGACGTAACCGAGCGACAGCATCGGGTACGCGATCGACACGTCGACCCGCGACAGCCCGAGGATCCAGACGACGACGCTCAGCACGTAGCAGCCGAGACCGCCGATGATCGGCAACTGGGTCGCGATCTTCAGGCCGACCGGGAGGATGTTCGCACGGCTGAATTCGAAGTGTCCAACGGCGTTGACGCCGGCTTTCAGCAGCAGTTGCGCACAGGCGTTGAGCATCACGCCGGTGATGATGCAGACGAACGAAACGGGATTCATGCGGTGGGCGTCCTTACGATTGCGGTTTCTCGACGATCACGCGGCGGCTGTCGCGCGCGATCACGCGCATCGGCACGCCTTGCTTGACCAGCGTGTCGTACTGGCCGGGCGGCATGATCGCGAGCGCATGGGTTTCCTGCTTCCAGCGCGTGATCCATTCGTCGACGGTCGGAATCCACTTGTTCGGCTCGACCGAGATCCCGAATGCGAGCTCGTCCTGGCGCTGGACCATGATCGTCGTGTGGCCCATATAGAACGGGAACGTGTGATCGAGCATCTCGATCGAGTAGAACGGCGTGTCGGGCGGCAGCTTCGCCAGTTCGGCGCGCACGGCGGGCGCGAGCAGCGCGCCCGAGCTGTAGCGGCCGAACTCGTCGTGCCCGGTGCCGCCGATCGTGCCGAACGCGAGCCACGCGGCGCCGAATGCGGTGATCGCGGCTGCCACGCCCGCGCGGCGGTTCAGCCATGCCGCCGCGAGCGTCAGCGCGGCCGAGACCGCGAGGCCTGCGTACAGCCACATCTGGAACGCGCGGTACAGCGCGTTCGGCGTGCGGGCATCGCCCTGGTACGCGAGGAAGATGATCCCGAATGCCGCGACGACGAAAAACACGAGGTAGCCGAGCAGGTGGCGGCGGAACCGGTCGGCCGACATCAGCGGCAGGTACGCACCGATGATCAGCGCGAGCGCCGGCGCGACCGGCAGCACGTACGAGATCAGTTTCGAATGCGACGCGCTGAAGAACAGGAAGATGAATGCGCTCCAGATCAGCAGCACGAGCATCGGCGAGAAGCCGTTCGGCTGGCGCGGCATCCGCAGCGCATGGCGGATGCTCTGCCACGCGACCGACAGCCACGGCAGGAAGCCGACCAGCAGCACCGGCACGAAGTAGTACAGCGGGCCAGGGCGGTTCTGTTCCGGGGTCAGGTACCGGCGGAACTGCTGGACGATGAAGAAGAAGTTGAAGAACTCGGGGTTGCGTTGCTGGACGAGCACGAACCACGGCGTGACGATCGCGAAGAAGATCACGAGGCCGCTGACCAGGTACAGGCGCTTCCACAGCGCCCAGTCGCGCGCGATCAGCGTATAGAGCACGAGCACGGCGCCGGGCAGGATCAGGCCGACGAGGCCCTTCGACAGCACCGCGAACGCCATCGCGGCCCAGCACGCCCACATCCAGCCGCGCACCGCGGCCGGGCGCAGCCCGGGCCGCTGCGCGAGCAGCAGCGAGCACAGCGACAGCGCCATCCAGAACGCGAGACCCATGTCGAGCGCGTTGAAATGGCCCATCAGGTTCCAGTACGGCGAGCACGCGAGCACGACGGCCGCGAGGAAGCCCGACAGCGGGTTGAACAAGCGCGCGCCGGTGAAGCCGACGAGCAGGATGCCGGCGAAGCTCACGACGGCCGTGTAGAGGCGCGCCTGCCATTCGCCGATGCCGAACCACGCGAACGTCAGCGCGTTCAGCCAGGTCTGCAGCGGCGGCTTCTCGAAGTACTTGTAGCCGTTGTAGCGCGGCGTGATCCAGTCGCCGGTGACGAACATCTCGCGCGCCATCTCCGCGTAGCGGCCTTCGTCGCTCGGGATCAGGTGGCGCAGCCCGAGCGGCGCGAACCAGACGACCGCGAGCGCGACGAGCAGGAGGACGAGCGTGATGCGATTGAGCGGTAGCCTCGACGGCGTATCGTTCATGGATTTTCAGCCTGTTGGTTGTTGTGACGGGCCGCCGGCGGGTTGCGCCGGGGGCGGGCGGCCGGGCCGGGCCGATCCGGGGATCGACCCGCCGCGCCGGCCCGAGTTTTACCGCATCGGGGATTAACGTTCAATTAAGAGCGCGGCGGCGACTTTGCGGCCCTCGGCCATCAGGATGTTGTAGGTGCGGCACGCGGCCTGGAAATCCATCGTCTCGACGCCGATCCGCCTGGCCGTGAGCGCGGCGACCAGCCGCGGGTGCGGGAAGCGCAGCCGCGCGCCGCTGCCGAAGATCACGAGTTCGGGGGGCGGGTCGAGCAGCATCGCGAAATGCTCGGGTGCGAGCTCGTCGAACGACGACACGGGCCATGCCTGGACCGGCGCGCCGGGCAGCACGATGACGCTCGTTTCATGGCGTTCGAGATTGACGTCGACATAATCGGGGCCGTAGCCGGTGACGGTGTTGAGCGCGCCGCTCGCGTCCTGGTGCAGTTTCAAATCGGTATTCCGCGGTTCCGTAGGGGAATGTGTTGCAGGGCCGCACGGGCCCGGGTGGCCGGTTTCGCGCGCCTGCGCACGCGGGACGCCTCACGGCGCGGGCCCGGCGCGGCTATGGTGCATTGCGAAAGTCGGCCAAAATCCGCTAAATTATAACTTTTTGGTCGCCCCCGGGCGCCACTTGCATCGCGCGCTGCCACAAGTCGTGCCCGATCGCCCGCATTTTCCCAGTCTAGACAGCGCGCACAGACCGGCCGCTTTCCAGTTTTGATCCCGTCCCCCCGGCCGCAAGGCCAACCCAGGAACCGTGTCGTCGTGAAACCGATTCAGAAGTCGAACAAGCTGCTCAACGTCTGCTACGACATCCGTGGCCCGGTGCTCGAGCACGCCAAGCGCCTCGAGGAAGAAGGCCATCGCATCATCAAGCTGAACATCGGCAACCTCGCGCCGTTCGGTTTCGACGCGCCGGACGAGATCATCCAGGACATGATCCGCAACCTGCCCGCGTCGTCGGGCTATTCGGATTCGAAGGGCGTGTTCTCGGCCCGCAAGGCCGTGATGCACTACACGCAGGAGAAGGGCGTGGTGGGCGTCGGCCTCGACGACATCTACATCGGCAACGGCGCGTCCGAGCTGATCGTGATGGCGACCCAGGCGCTCCTGAACGACGGCGACGAAGTGCTGCTGCCCGCGCCCGACTACCCGCTGTGGACGGCGGCGGTGAGCCTGTCGGGCGGCACGCCCGTGCACTACGTGTGCGACGAGCAGAACGCGTGGATGCCCGACCTCGACGACATCCGCCGCAAGATCACGCCGAACACGAAGGCGATCGTCGTGATCAACCCGAACAACCCGACGGGCGCGCTTTATTCCGACGAATTGCTGCTGGAGCTGATCGAGATCGCGCGCCAGCACGGGCTGATCGTGTTCGCCGACGAGGTCTACGACAAGATCGTCTATGACGGCCTCGAGCACACGGCGATGGGCTCGCTGTCGGAGGACGTGATCACCGTCACGTTCAACAGCCTGTCGAAGAGCTATCGTTCGTGCGGCTATCGTGCGGGCTGGATGGCCGTGTCGGGCCTCGGCGGCGACAACCGCCGGCGCGCGAAGGATTACCTCGAAGGGCTCGGGATCCTGTCGTCGATGCGGCTGTGCGCGAACGTACCGGGGCAGTTCGCGATCCAGACGGCGCTCGGCGGCTACCAGAGCATCAACGAGCTGATCGTGCCGAGCGGGCGCCTGTACAAGCAGCGCGAGCTCGCTTACGACATGCTCACGTCGATTCCGGGCGTGACCTGCGTCAAGCCGCAGGCCGCGCTGTACATGTTCCCGCGCCTCGATCCGAAAATCTATCCGATCCAGAACGACCAGCAGTTCATACTCGACCTGCTGCTCGAGGAGCGCGTGCTGCTCGTGCAGGGCACGGGTTTCAACTGGGCGACGCCGGACCACTTCCGCGTGGTTTTCCTGCCGAACCTCGACGACCTGACCGATTCGATCAACCGGATCGCACGCTTCCTCGACGGTTACCGCAAGCGCCATTCGGCCTGAGCGGACAAGGACCACACGGAACTCACTACTTCTTACTCATCGATCACACGCAGCATGGAACCGATCAAAGTTGGCCTGTTGGGCTTCGGCACGGTGGGCAGCGGCACCTTCACGGTGCTGCGCCGCAACCAGGAAGAAATCAAGCGACGCGCGGGGCGCGGCATCGAGGTGGCGCGCATTGCCGTGCGCAACCCGGCCAAGGCGCAGGCTGCGCTCGGCGGCGACGCCGGCGCCGCGCAGATCACCGACGATTTCAATTCGGTCGTCGACGATCCGTCGATCGCGATCATCGCCGAGATGATCGGCGGCACGGGCATCGCGCGCGAGCTCGTGCTGCGCGCGATCGCGAACGGCAAGCACGTCGTGACGGCGAACAAGGCGCTGCTCGCGGTGCACGGCACCGAGATCTTCGAGGCTGCGCGCGAGCAGGGCGTGATGGTCGCGTTCGAGGCGGCCGTCGCCGGCGGCATCCCGATCATCAAGGCGCTGCGCGAAGGCCTGACCGCGAACCGCATCCAGTACATCGCGGGCATCATCAACGGCACGACCAACTACATCCTGTCGGAAATGCGCGATCGCGGGCTCGATTTCGCGACCGCGCTGAAGGCCGCGCAGGAGCTTGGCTACGCGGAAGCCGATCCGACCTTCGACATCGAAGGCGTCGACGCCGCGCACAAGGCGACGATCATGAGCGCGATCGCGTTCGGCGTGCCGGTGCAGTTCGACCGTGCGTACGTCGAGGGCATCAGCAAGCTCGACGCGACCGACATCCGCTACGCGGAAGAGCTCGGCTACCGGATCAAGCTGCTCGGCATCACGCGCCGCACCGAGCGCGGCATCGAACTGCGCGTGCACCCGACGCTGATCCCGGAGAAGCGCCTGCTCGCGAACGTCGAAGGCGCGATGAACGCGGTCGTCGTGCACGGCGACGCGGTCGGCACGACGCTGTACTACGGCAAGGGCGCGGGCGCGGAACCGACGGCGTCGGCGGTCGTTGCGGATCTCGTCGACGTCACGCGCCTGCATACGGCCGACCCCGAGCATCGCGTGCCGCACCTCGCGTTCCAGCCCGACAGCCTGTCGAACACGCCGATCCTGCCGATCGAGGAAGTCACGAGCGGCTATTACCTGCGCCTGCGGGTGGCCGACCAGACGGGTGTGCTCGCCAACATCACGCGCATCCTCGCCGAATCGGGCATCTCGATCGACGCGCTGCTGCAGAAGGAATCGGAGCAGGTCGACGGCGCGAACGGCGAGACCGACATCATCCTGATCACGCACGAGACGCTCGAGAAGAGCGTCAACACGGCGATCGCGCAAATCGAGAGCCTCGCGACGGTCGTGTCGAAGGTGACGAAGCTGCGCATGGAAGCGCTGAACTGAGGATCGAGGGCGACATGAATTACATCTCCACGCGCGGCGCCGGCATCGGCGAGCGCCACACGTTCTCCGACATCCTGCTCGGCGGTCTCGCGAAGGACGGCGGGCTCTACCTGCCGGCCGAGTATCCGACGGTGTCCGCCGACGAGCTCGCGCGCTGGCGCACGCTGTCGTACGCGGATCTCGCGTTCGAGATCCTGTCGAAGTTCTGCGACGACGTGCCGGCCGACGACCTGCGCGCGATCACGCGCCGCACGTATACGGCCGACGTGTACAGCAACACGCGCCACGGCGAGAACGCGTCCGACATCACGCCGCTGAAGACGCTCGGCACCGAGAACGGCGCGCCGATCTCGCTGCTCGAACTGTCGAACGGCCCGACGCTCGCGTTCAAGGACATGGCGATGCAGTTGCTCGGCAACCTGTTCGAGTACACGCTCGCGAAGCACGGCGAGGCGCTGAACATTCTCGGCGCGACGTCGGGCGACACGGGCAGCGCGGCCGAATACGCGATGCGCGGCAAGGCCGGCGTGCGCGTGTTCATGTTGTCGCCGCACAAGAAGATGAGCGCGTTCCAGACGGCCCAGATGTTCAGCCTGCAGGATCCGAACATCTTCAATCTCGCGGTCGAAGGCGTGTTCGACGACTGCCAGGACATCGTGAAGGCCGTGTCGAACGATCACGCGTTCAAGGCGCAGCAGAAGATCGGCACGGTCAACTCGATCAACTGGGCGCGCGTCGTCGCGCAGGTCGTGTACTACTTCAAGGGCTACTTCGCGGCGACGCAGTCCAACGACGAGCGCGTGTCGTTCACGGTGCCGTCGGGCAACTTCGGCAACGTGTGCGCGGGCCATATCGCACGGATGATGGGGCTGCCGATCGCGAAGCTCGTGGTCGCGACCAACGAGAACGACGTGCTCGACGAGTTCTTCCGCACGGGTGCGTATCGTGTGCGCAGCGCCGAGAACACGTATCACACGAGCAGCCCGAGCATGGACATCTCGAAGGCTTCGAACTTCGAGCGCTTCGTGTTCGACCTGCTCGGCCGCGATCCGGCGCGCGTGATGCAGCTGTTCCGCGACGTCGAGGAGAAGGGCGGTTTCGATCTCGCGGCGAGCGGCGATTTCGCGCGCGTCGAGGAGTTCGGTTTCGTGTCGGGCCGCAGCAGCCACACGGACCGTATCGCGACGATCCGCGACGTGTTCTCGCGCTACGACACGATGATCGATACGCACACGGCCGACGGCGTGAAGGTTGCGCGCGAGCATCTCGACGCAGGCGTGCCGATGGTCGTGCTCGAGACGGCGCAACCGATCAAGTTCGGCGAGACGATCCGTGAAGCGCTCGATCGCGAAGCCGAGCGGCCGGCTGCATTCGACGGGCTCGAGGCGCTGCCGCAGCGCTTCGAGGTCGTGAAGGCCGACGCGCAGCAGGTGAAGGACTTCATCGCCGCGCATACGGGCGCGTGACGCACGGCCGGGCCCGCGGGCCCGGCTGCGCAGGACGGCCGGAATGCCGATTCGTCGAACGGATCGGGATTCCGGCCGTTTCGTTTGGCGGCGCGGCGCAGCGGTGCTGCCGTGCTGCGATCGGCAGGCGTTCGCCCCCCGACGCGCGTGCCGCCGCACTGCGCGCGAAACAGGTGCCAGACCCGCGCGTTTGCGACGATCACAGTTTTCGCATGTCGGCCATATCGCGCGCCCGCGCGACGGCGTCGCTACAATGGCGTATTGATTCCAACGATCCCCGATTCCATCGATGTCGAACCCGAATCCCGCGGCGCCGCGCGCGCCGATGCTGTCGACCGCCGAGGCGCTCGCCGCGCTGCTCGATGCCGCGAAGCCGCTGCCCGGTACCGAAACCGTTGCCACGCTCGACGCGCTCGGCCGCGTGCTGGCGGCTGACGTGAGTTCGCCGCTCGACGTGCCGCCGATGCATACGAGCGCGATGGACGGCTATGCGGTGCGCGTTGCCGACCTGCTGCACGGCGAGCGGCGTTTGCCGGTGTCGCAGCGGATTCCGGCCGGTCATCCGGCCGTGCCGCTCGCGGCCGGCACGGCCGCGCGGATCTTCACCGGCGCGACGGTGCCGCCCGGCGCCGACGCTGTCGTGATGCAGGAGCAGGCATCGGCCGACGGCGACGCGGTCGAGATCCTGCATACGCCGAAAGCCGGTGAATGGATCACCGCGCAGGGCGCGGACATCCGGCAGGGCGCGGTGATCCTGCCGGCCGGCACGCGGCTCACGCCGCAGGCGCTCGGCCTGGCCGCGTCGGTCGGCTGCGCGCAATTGGCGGTCGCACGGCGGATTCGCGTCGCGGTGTTCTTCACCGGCGACGAGCTGACGATGCCGGGCGAGCCGCTGAAGCCCGGCGCGATCTACAACTCGAACCGCTTCACGCTGCGCGGGCTGCTGGAGCGGCTCGGCTGCCATGTGACCGACTACGGGATCGTGCCCGACTCTCTCGCCGCGACGCGCGACACGCTGCGCGAGGCCGCGCGCGATCACGACGTGATCCTGACG
Source organism: Burkholderia pyrrocinia (assembly GCF_001028665.1). NCBI lineage: Bacteria > Pseudomonadati > Pseudomonadota > Betaproteobacteria > Burkholderiales > Burkholderiaceae > Burkholderia > Burkholderia pyrrocinia. The sequence continues at coordinate 3,382,758 of NZ_CP011503.1, read as the reverse complement.
AGCGGCGGCGTATCGGTCGGCGACGAGGATCACGTGAAGCCGGCCGTCGAGACCGAAGGGCGGCTCGCGCTGTGGCAGATCGCGATGAAGCCCGGCAAGCCGCTCGCCTACGGCGCGGTGCGTCGCGGCGACGATCGCCCCGATGCGCACTTCATCGGGCTGCCCGGCAACCCCGTATCGAGTTTCGTCACGTTCCTGCTGTTCGTGCGGCCGTTCCTGCTGCGCCTGTCCGGCGTGCGCGACGTCGCGCCGCGTGCGCTGTCGCTGCGCGCCGACTTTTCGCAAGGCAAGGGCGACCGGCGCAACGAATTCCTGCGCGCGCGCGTCAATGCGGCCGGCGGCCTCGATCTGTTCCCGAACCAGAGCTCGGCAGTGCTGACGTCGACGGTCTGGGGCGACGGCCTGATCGACAATCCGCCGCAGCACGCGATCAGCGCGGGCGAGACCGTGCGTTTCATTCCGTTTTCCGAACTGCTGTCGTAACGCGACGGCTTCCCGAACCATGAAGATTCAGCTGAAATTTTTTGCAAGCGTACGAGAAGCGCTGGGCGTTGCCGACGAGCAGGCCGACGTGCCGGACAGCGTAACGACCGTCGGCGACGTGCGCGCGTGGCTGCGCGTGCGCGGCGGTGCGTGGGCCGAGACGCTCGCCGAAGGGCGCGCATTGCGCATGGCGTGTAACCACGAGATGACCGATCCCGACACGCGGCTCACCGAGGGCTGCGAGGTCGCGTTCTTTCCGCCGGTGACGGGCGGTTGAGCTTTGCATGGGACCCGAGTTAGCGCTGAAGCGCTAACTTGGGTCGACCGCGATGCATGGGGCCAGAGTAAGCGCTGAAGCGCTAACTCTGGTCGACCGCGAAGCATGGGACCCGAGTAACCGCTAAAGCGCTAACTCGGGTCGACAGAGGCAGATGATGGCAACGATACGAATCCAGACCGACGACTTCGATCTGAACGCCGAAGTCGCGGCATTGCGCGCGCGCAATCCGAAGATCGGCGCGGTCGCATGTTTCGTCGGCACCGTGCGCGACCTGAACGAAGGCGATTCGGTCGCCGCGATGGAGCTCGAGCACTATCCGGGGATGACCGAGAAGGCGCTCGAGAAGATCGCCGCCGAGGCCGGCCGGCGCTGGCCGGGCATCGACGTCGCGATCGTGCATCGGGTCGGCAGGCTCTTGCCGCTCGACCAGATCGTGATGGTGGCGACGGTCGCCGCGCATCGCGGCGATGCGTTCGCGTCGTGCGAGTTCGTGATGGACTACCTGAAGACCGAAGCGCCGTTCTGGAAGAAGGAAACGACGCCGGACGGCGAGCGCTGGGTCGATGCGCGCAGCGCCGACGATGCGGCGCTCGCGCGCTGGGGCGTCGAATCGGGCAACACACCGCGCTGAACGCGGCGTCCGGGTGATGCGGCGATGCGACGATGTGCCGCAGGTGCGCCAAGCGTCGCGCGCGATGTGTGAGCGTTAAGCGTCCGGATCGGTGCTGCGCCCGATGATCTTCGTCGGAAACGGTTCGCCGCGGGCGCGCGACGGCAACGCGTGCGGATCGTCGCCCTCGTCGCGGCGGCGCGGCGCGATCGCGTCGAGCAGCGCCTGCTGCTCGGGCGGAATCCGATAATCCCAGCCGAACCGGCTCAACTGCAGGCTCTGCGCGATCCGCAGCGCGGGTTCCATGAAACGGATCGCCGCGGGCGGCGCGTAGCGCGCCTCGACGGTCTTCAGGAACAGCGACAGCCAGCGGCTGAAATGGGCCGGCTCGATCCCGTCGAGCGGCTGGTGCGCCTGCTGCACATTGCCGCGATAGCCCTTGGTGCCGAGCACGAGGCTCGACCAGAACGTGACCATCTTCGGCAGGTGGTCGTCCCAGCGGCCGGCCAGTTTCGCGTCGAACACGGGCCCGAGCAGCGGATCGGCACGCACGCGGTCGTAGAACGCGTAGACGAGATCGCGAATGTTGTCTTCGGTCGGTTCGGCATCGCGAGGGCGGGCCGGTGCGGTTTCGGGCGAGGCGGGCAGGGCGGTCATGGCAAAAGGGCCGGAAGATTTGGGCGAAAGCGGAGCGGTGGCGCGGGCAACGAGCAGGACGCCGGCAGGATTTTGACGCAAAATAGCGTCCACCAACCCCTGAAAAACGTGTAGATGTCACGCATCTTATTGCGCGCACGCGATCCCGGCAACTCGCCGTCGCGGAACGGGGCCGTCAGCCGGCCCGGCGCGCGTGCCGATCGACTCGGCTCACGTCATCGGGGGACGATCGATCATTTCCGTATTCGCCCATGAGACTCACCGACTACACCGACTATTCGCTGCGCGTGATGCTGTACCTTGCCGTGCGCGGCGAGGGGCTCGCGACGATCCAGGAGATCTCGGACGCCTACGGCATCTCGAAGAACCATCTGATGAAAGTCGTGCAGCAGCTCGGCGAGCTGGGATGGGTCGACACGGTCCGCGGCCGCAATGGCGGGCTGCGGCTGTTCCCCGAATCGCTGCAACTGACGGTCGGCCAGGTCGTGCGCGCAACCGAGAGCGACTTCGCGCTGGTCGGCTGCTTTTCGACCGACGGCAGCGAGTCGCGCGGCTGCGTGATCGAACCGCAGTGCCGCCTGAAGGGCGTGCTGGCGGCCGCACGCGATGCGTTCTTCGCCGAACTCGACCGGCACACGCTCGGCGAACTGGTCGAACCCGCGTCGCCGCTCATGGCCTTGCTCGGCATCCGTCCGCTCGCGCTCGTGCGCGCCGCGCCGTCACCGGACGAATCGCCTGCGCCCGTCGAGCCGCCGTCGACTGCCGGCTGACACGCAGGCACCGCGTCCCGCGATCCGGCCGCGTCCCGCCCCCGGCTGCGGCATTGCCATCCTGCGATTTTTTGAACTGAATCAACCCGAATTTCGCTTGAAAGCCGCATAACGATCCTCATCTTGGTGTTAATCGAAAATTGGAGGTCTCGACTAAATGAGAATCGACAAGCTCACCACCAAGTTCCAGGAAGCGCTCTCGGACGCGCAAAGCCTCGCGGCAGGCCGCGACAATCAATACATCGAACCCGTTCACGTGCTGGCCGCGCTGGTCGCGCAGCAGGACGGTTCCGCCCGCTCGCTGATGTCGCGCGCGGGTGTTCACATCCAGGCGCTGCAAGGCGCGCTGAACGAAGCCATCTCGCGCCTGCCGCAAGTGACGGGCACCGGCGGCGACATCCAGATCGGCCGCGAGCTGGTCGGGCTGCTGAACCAGGCCGACAAGGAAGCGCAGAAGCTCAACGACACGTTCATCGCGAGCGAGATGTTCCTGCTCGCCGTCTCCGACGACAAGGGCGAAGCCGGCAAGCTCGCGCGTCAGCACGGCCTCACGCGCAAGTCGCTCGAGGCCGCGATCGCGGCGGTGCGCGGCGGCTCGCAGGTGCACAGCCAGGACGCGGAAAGCCAGCGCGAGGCGCTGAAGAAATACACGGTCGACCTGACCGAGCGCGCCCGTGCGGGCAAGCTCGATCCGGTGATCGGCCGCGACGACGAAATCCGCCGCTCGATCCAGATCCTGCAGCGCCGCACGAAGAACAACCCGGTGCTGATCGGCGAGCCGGGCGTCGGCAAGACGGCGATCGTCGAAGGGCTCGCGCAACGGATCGTCAACGGCGAAGTGCCCGAGACGCTGAAGGGCAAGCGCGTGCTGTCGCTCGACATGGCCGCGCTGCTCGCCGGCGCGAAGTACCGCGGCGAGTTCGAGGAGCGCCTGAAGGCCGTGCTCAACGACATTGCGAAGGACGAAGGCCAGACGATCGTCTTCATCGACGAAATCCATACGATGGTCGGCGCGGGCAAGGCCGAAGGCGCGATGGATGCGGGCAACATGCTGAAGCCGGCGCTGTCGCGCGGCGAGCTGCACTGCATCGGCGCGACCACGCTCGACGAATACCGCAAGTACATCGAAAAGGACGCCGCGCTCGAGCGCCGCTTCCAGAAGGTGCTCGTCGACGAGCCGAGCGTCGAGGCGACGATCGCGATCCTGCGCGGGCTGCAGGAGAAGTACGAGCTGCACCACGGCGTCGACATCACCGACCCGGCGATCGTCGCCGCGGCCGAGCTGTCGCACCGCTACATCACCGACCGCTTCCTGCCCGACAAGGCGATCGACCTGATCGACGAAGCCGCGTCGAAGATCAAGATGGAAATCGATTCGAAGCCCGAAGAGATGGACAAGCTCGACCGCCGGCTGATCCAGCTGAAGATCGAGCGCGAAGCCGTGAAGAAGGAGCAGGACGAAGCGTCGCAGAAGCGCCTGCAGCTGATCGAGGAAGAGATCGAGCGCCTCGGCCGCGAGTATGCGGACCTCGAGGAGATCTGGACCGTCGAGAAGGCGGCGGTGCAGGGCAGCGCGCAGCTCAAGGAAGAGATCGAGAAGGTGCGGGCGGACATCGCGCGGCTGCAGCGTGACGGCAAGCTCGAGAAGGTCGCCGAGCTGCAGTACGGCAAGCTGCCGCAGCTCGAGGCGCAACTGAAGCAGGTCACGCAGGCCGAAGAGAAGGAGCAGCACAACCCGACGCGTCCGCGCCTGCTGCGCACGCAGGTCGGCGCCGAGGAAATCGCGGAAGTCGTGTCGCGTTCGACGGGGATTCCCGTGTCGCGGATGATGCAGGGCGAACGCGAGAAGCTGCTGCACATCGAGGAAAAGCTGCACGAGCGCGTGGTCGGCCAGCACGAGGCGATCGGCGCGGTGGCCGATGCGATCCGCCGTTCGCGCGCGGGTCTCGCCGATCCGAACCGTCCGTACGGCTCGTTCCTGTTCCTCGGCCCGACGGGCGTCGGCAAGACCGAGCTGTGCAAGGCGCTGGCGTCGTTCCTGTTCGATTCGGAAGAGCACCTGATCCGCATCGACATGAGCGAGTTCATGGAGAAGCACAGCGTCGCGCGGCTGATCGGCGCGCCGCCGGGCTATGTCGGCTACGAGGAAGGCGGCTACCTGACGGAAGCCGTGCGCCGCAAGCCGTACAGCGTGATCCTGCTCGACGAGATCGAGAAGGCGCATCCGGACGTGTTCAACGTGCTGCTGCAGGTGCTCGACGACGGCCGCATGACGGACGGGCAGGGGCGCACGGTCGACTTCAAGAACACGGTGATCGTGATGACGTCGAACCTCGGTTCGCAGGTGATCCAGGCCATGACGGGTTCGCCGCAGGACGAGATCAAGGACGCGGTGTGGCTCGAGGTGAAGCAGCATTTCCGCCCCGAGTTCCTGAACCGGATCGACGACGTCGTCGTGTTCCATGCGCTCGACCGAACCAACATCGAGTCGATCGCGAAGATCCAGCTGGCGCGCCTGCACGACCGGCTCGCGAAGCTCGACATGGCGCTCGACGTGTCGGAAGCGGCGCTCGAGCAGATCGCGAAGGTCGGCTACGATCCGCTGTTCGGTGCGCGTCCGCTGAAGCGTGCGATCCAGCAGGAGATCGAGAACCCGGTCGCGAAGCTCATCCTCGCGGGCCGCTTCGGTCCGAAGGACGTGATTCCGGTCGACGTCAACGACGGCAAGTTCGTGTTCGACCGCGTCGTTCACTGAACGCAGGCCATCGACCGCCCGCCCGGTTCGCGCCGGGCGCGCAAAAACAAACACCCCGCCTCGGCGGGGTGTTTGTTTATGGAGCGGCTGAAAAGGCCGTGAAGCGGTGCTGCTTCAGCCCTGCTTGTTGCCGCCGAACATGCCGGCGAGCTGCGACAGCGAGCCGAGTACGTTCGACGGGTCGACCTGGGCCTGGCCATCGGCCGGCACCGCGCCGTCCGGCGTCGCGTGGTTGACGACGTGCGGCAGCACCTGCGCGAGGACGGTCGATGCCATCGACGGGTCGACGCCGAACTTGCTGGCCAGCGCACCGATCGCATCCGAGCCGAGCACGTTCTGCAGCGCGTCCGGCGAGATCGGCTGGTTCTGGCCGGTGCCGACCCACGAGCCGATGATGTCGCCGGCGCCGCCTGCCTTGAACTTCTCGATCAGGCCGTTCAGGCCGCCCGGCTGGTTGTTGATGAATTCGAGCGCGGTCGTGATCAGCGCGCTTTGCGAGTTGCCGCCGGCCTGGCCGCCGATCAGACCGCCGACGATGTCGAGGAGACCCATGGTTCTTCACCTTTACTGAGAAGGGCGCCGTGACGACGGCGCCCGTTGAACGAATGCCGCGCGCACGCCGTCGCGCGCGCGGCGCATATCAGGCGCCCGACGCCGCGGCGGCGGAGGCTGCCTTGTCCTTCTTGCTCTTTTTCTTCGAACCCTTCGTCGCCTTCGCGGACGACGCTGCGGCCGGTGCGCTCGCACCCGCGTCGGCGGATGCCGCTGCGGCCGCTGCCGCCTTTTCCTTCTTCGACGCGCGCTTGCTCTTCGCCGGTTTCGTTGCCGCTTCCGGCGCGCTTGCCGCCGGGGCCGGCGCCGTGGCCGTCGTGCCGGCCGTCGCGGTCGTGGACGTCGGCGCGGTGCCAGCGGACGTCGTGGCCGGCGTGGTGGCCGGCGTGGTCGCGGCCGGCTTCGACAGCTTCACGCCCTTCGGCGGCGTTGCCGAGCCGCCGATCGTCAGGCCGTTTTCCTCGAGATGCCCGACCGATTTCGTGCCGAGGCCCTTCACGCGGTTCGCCAGATCGTCGGCGTCCTTGAACGGGCCGTTCTTGGTGCGTTCGTCGATGATCGCCTTCGACTTCACGGGCCCGAGACCCTTCACGGATTCGAGCGCGGCCTGGTCGGCCGTGTTGACTTCGACGGCCGCGGCAAGCCCTGCGGCGAGCGACAGCGATAGCGCGACGAACAGCATCAGCAGCTTTTTCAGCATGGCAAAGGCTCCCTGGTTCTGACGGATGAATGGCTGTTGCAACGGACAGCGGGGCGGCACGCGGCCGGACGTCGCCGTTAAGCATAGGACAAATGCGTGCCCTTTTTAAGACAGGCTGACCGAATCTTGCTGAAGGCTTGCGTTGCTGTAAAGGTCGAAAGCCGTGCCGGGCGGCGATTTTGACCATTCTTTACGGTGTCGCGGGGTGTCGCGGGTTGTCGTCGCGCTGGCCGTTCAAAAGCGCTTGACTTAGAGTTTGCTCTAACTCTTAACCTTGTTTCTGCCATGTCGAAAACCGTATTCGGCAACAAGATCGCGTACTACGAGGCACGGGAACGCGAAACGGAACGACGGGCGACACCTTCTTACTCTCAATCGGAACAGGACGGACACAATGGAACAACTCGTTGAAGACCGCTACACGCGCGGCTGGAACAAACTGAAGGAAATCGACGGCGAAGTGGGCGAACGCGTGATTGCGGCGCTTGCGCCGATCGCGCCGGACTTCGGGCGGCTCCTGGTCGAGTTCGGTTTCGGCGACATCTATAGCCGGCCGCAGCTCGACCTGAAAGCGCGCGAGATCGCGACGATCGCGGCGCTGGCCGCGCTCGGCAACGCGCAGCCGCAACTGAAGGTGCATATCGAGGCCGCGCTGAATGTCGGCTGCACGCGCGACGAGATCGTCGAGGTGTTCATGCAGATGGCCGTCTACGCGGGTTTCCCGGCCGCGCTCAACGCGCTGTTCGCCGCGCAAGAGGTGTTCGTGCGGCGCGACGAAGCGGCCGCGCAGGCCGCGTGATGGCGGTCGCGCCGGCCGTTCGAAAGCGCTTGACTTAGAGTTGGCTCTAACTCTTAACCTTATTTCTGCCATGTCGAAAACCGTATCCAAACCTTCCGCCGCCGGTCCGCTGACGATCGGGCAAGTCGCCGAGCTGACCGGCATGTCGACGCATACGTTGCGGTATTACGAGCAGGCCGGCCTGCTGCGCGCGATTTCGCGCACGGCGGCCGGGCACCGGCTCTATGCGCCGGCCGACCTTGACTGGCTGGCCTTCGTGATGCGCCTGAAGGCGACCGGCATGCCGATCGCGCAGATGCAGGAGTTTGCGGCGCTGCGCGAGCAAGGCGAGCCGACGTTCGGTGCGCGGCGCCGGTTGCTGGTTACGCATCGCGACGCGGTGCGCGCGCATCTCGCCGAGCTGCAGGCGAGCCTCGATGCGATAGGCGACAAGATCGCGTACTACGAGGCGCGGGAGCGCGAAACGGAACGACGGGCGATACCTTCTCACTCTCAATCGGAACAGGACGGACACGATGGAACAACTCGTTGAAGACCGCTATACGCGCGGCTGGAACAAACTGAAGGAAATCGACGGCGAAGTGGGCGAACGCGTGATCGCGGCGCTTGCGCCGATCGCGCCGGATTTCGGGCGGCTCGTGGTCGAGTTCAGTTTCGGCGACATCTACAGCCGGCCGCAGCTCGACCTGAAAGCACGCGAGATCGCGACGATCGCGGCGCTGGCCGCGCTCGGCAACGCACAGCCGCAACTGAAGGTGCATATCGAGGCTGCGCTGAATGTCGGCTGCACGCGCGACGAGATCGTCGAGGTGTTCATGCAGATGGCCGTCTACGCGGGTTTCCCGGCCGCGCTCAACGCGCTGTTCGCCGCGCAAGAGGTGTTCGTGCGGCGTGACAAAGCGACCGCGCAGGCCGCGTGATGGTGGTCGCGCCGGCGCGTCACGCGCGGTGCGGCGCGACGATCCGGAGCTTCGCGATGCGCCGGTACAGCGTCGCGCGCGAAATGCCGAGCGCCTGCGCGGCCGAGTCGGGCCGCCAGCGGTGCGCGGTGAGCGCCGCGACGATGCGGCTGCGATCGTCGTCGGGCAGCGCGCCGGCCGGGGCGGCGCCGAGCCGGGCGGCGATGTCGGCCGGCAGGTCGCCCCGCGTCACGCGTGCGCTCGACGCGCTGTCGTCGGCCTGGCCGGACGTGTTCAACCACAACATCGAGACGGTGCCGTCGCTGCATCGCGCGGCGCGGCTGAGCGCCGACTATCGCGGTTCGCTCGAACTGCTGGTGCAGGCGAAGGCCGCGCGGCCGACGCTCATGACGAAGTCGGGGCTGATGCTCGGGCTCGGCGAGCGCGAGGTGCGCGACACGCTGCGCGACCTGCGCGCGCACGAAGTCGACGTGCTGATGTTCGGCCAGTATCTGGCGCCGTCCGCGCACCATCTGCCGGTGCGGCGCTACGTGAGCCCGGACGCATTCGCCGCGTGGCGCGACGCGGCGCTGGCGCTCGGTTTCAGGGAAGTCGTTGCCGGCACGCTCGTGCGATCGTCATATCACGCGGCCGACGTGCTGGCGGATGCGCAGCCCGCAGTGTGTCAGGCCTGCCGGGTCGATACGTGCGCGCGGCTCACGTGGCGCAGGTAGAACGCGAGCCCGGCGCCCGCGAGCATCAGGCTGACCGTGTTCGCGAACCAGAAGCCGCGCGCACCGGTCAGCCATGCGGGCGCGATGCCGCCGACGTCGAAGCCGAGCACGTAGCCGCCGCTGAGCCCGACGCCCCACAGCGCGACCGCATAGATCACGGTCGGCACGATCGCGACCTTGTACGCACGCAGCACGAACGCCGACGTGACCTGCAGCGCATCGAACACGTGGTAGCACGCGACGATCGCGACGAGCGGCATCGCGGCCGCGGCGACGGCCGGGTTCGGCGTATAGCCGCTGACGATCAGCGGGCGCAGCGTAAATACGAGCACGCCGTATGTTGCGGCCACGCCGCACGCGAACATCACGCTGTGCCGGCCGAGCAGCCGTGCCTCGTCGGGGCGTCCGGCGCCGAGCGCGCGCGCGACCAGCGTCGAGGCCGCGACGCCGATCGACAGCGGCGTCATGTACAGCACCGCGCCGATGTTGCCGGCGATCTGGTGGCCGGCGAGCGTCGTCGTGCCGAACTGCGCGATGAACAGCGCCATGCACGTGTACGACGTGACCTCGATCAGGTACGACAGGCCCATCGGCACGCCGAGTTTCAGGATCGCCTTCTGGCGCTCCCAGACGGGCCAGCAGAAGCGTGAGAAGATCGCGAGCGGCGCGAACACGTCGAGCTTCGCGAGCAGCGTGTAGCCGATCAGCGCGAGCGCCCAGTTGATCAGCGTGCTGGAGAGCCCGCAGCCGGGGCCGCCGAGGGCCGGCACGCCGAACCCGCCGAAGATGAACCACACGTTGAGCGGAAACTTGAGCAGCAGCGCGCCGATCTGCAGGATCATCGCGAGCCGCGGCTTGCCGGCCGCGTTGGTCAGCGCGTTGTAGATGCGGAAGACGAGGCTGGCGGGCAGCCCGTACGACAGGATGCGCAGGTAGTCGACGGTGCGGTCGTGCAGCGCGGCGGGCGCATGCGCGACGCGCAACAGCGGCTCGGGAAAATGCAGCAGCAGGAAGCCGGGCACCGCGAGCAGCAGCGCGAGCCAGAGCGCCTGACGGACTTCCTCGCCGATCTCGGCATAGCGCCGCGCGCCGTACAACTGCCCGGTGATCGGCTGCAGCGCGGACAGGATGCCCGTCAGGCCGATATAGATCGACACGTAGATCGACGAGCCGAGCCCGAGCGCGGCGAGATCGGTGGCCGAATAACGGCCGACCATCGCGGTGTCGATCACGCCGAACGCGATGATCGCGAGCTGGCCGACCAGCACCGGCCACGCGAGACCGACGATCCGGCGGATGTCGGCGAACATCGTCAATCGGCCGCCTGGCGGCGCGGCGGGCGCCGCTTGACGGGCGTCTTCGGCCGTTCGATGCGCTCGTACAGGCGGAAGCGTTCGTCGCGGTCGGCGACGCGGCGACCTTCCCACACGAGACGCCATACGTATTGCGACATCGCGCTCGGCTCGCCGAAGTCCGAGCGGTCCTGGCGCAGGATCACGTCGCAGTCGCCGGAGAAATCGAAGTGCATGTTGCCGAAATACGCGAAGGTCGCGATCTGCGCATCGCCGAGCCGCACCGGCGAGATGCATTCGTAGTCGGACGGCAGGTGCAATGCGATCTGCTGCGCGACGTCGCGATAGGTCCGGCCGTAGTTGACGATCGGCAGCCACAGCGTCATCAGCAGCACCCACATCAGCGTGGTGCCCGCGCCCGACAGCACGACGCTGCGCCACAGCACCTTCGGCTGCCGCGAGACGCGCCACCGCACGAGCACGCACCAGCACACGGTGACGATTACCGCGCAGATGAACGACAGGATCTTGAAATGCGGCTCGTAGCCGGGCACGAGACGCGCGAGGTTGCGTGCGAGCGGATGCGGGAAGCCGGTGAGCGACGCGAGCCACACGAGCCATACGAAGGTGCCGAGGATCGTGAAGCTCAGCACCGCGAACCAGTCGAACGCGTTGATCGCGCCGCGCTTGAGGGTCGGCAGCGCGAACGTCGCGAGCACCGCGAGCGGCGGCAGCAGCAGCATGTACATGCGGTTCGACTGCTGGCTCTGCAGGATCACGAGCGCGACGAGCGGCACGGCGACCGACAGCGGAATCGCGATGTGCGCACGGCGGCGCATGCCGGCCCAGCTCCACCACGCCCAGATCGCGAGCGGCCACGCGGGCCACGTGAACAGCGGCAGGTTCTTCGCCGCGTACGCGAGCACGGCGGTCGGCGGGCCCGAAAAGCGCATCAGGCTGCCGTGGATCCACTGATTGAAGAACCACGCTGCGTCGTCGGGCGCCGCGACGAACGCGGCAAGCGGCCACAGCGCGAAGATCGCGGCCGCGAGCGGCACGCCGACCAGCGGCAGGCGCAGGTTGCGCATCTCGGGCGTGACGAGCCACAGCGCGGCGGTGCCGGCGAGCAGCGCGACGACCAGCACGGGGTTGCCGGACAGCGCGACGAGGCCGATCGCGAGGCCCCACCACAGCGCGCCCTGCATCGGCTTGTCGATGCCGCGCACGATCCCGTAGACGAGCATCGCGATCCACGCGAACTGCGCGACCTGCGGCGTGGTCTCGTGCCCGCGTTCCGCGAGGCCGAAGCACGCGACGAGGACCAGCAGCGCGCCGTCGGCGAGCGTGCGGCCGTAGTCGCGCGGCTCCGGCTCGCCGCCGAATGCGTACTTGAACGGCTGGACCTCGGCGCGCCGGCCGAGCAGGTAGGCCGCGTACCAGACGAACGCGCACGCGACGCAGAACAGCACGCCCGTGTCGACGCGCGACGCGTTGCTCGCATCGACCCACGGGCCGAGGCCGCGGATCGACAGCGCGCCGAGCCAGTAGCCGAGCGGCCCGTCGGTCGTGATGAACTTGCCGACGAGGTTCGGCAGCAGCCAGTCGTGCCAGCCGCCCTTGGCCATCGTCCACATCACGCCGAAGCCCGCCGCGTCCTCGTTCTTCCACGGGTCGCGGCCGAACAGGCCGAACGCGGCATAGACGAAGCAAAGCGTGAGCAGCAGCCAGCGCGGCAGCGCGCGCGTGGCGGAGGCGGTGAGACGGACGACAGGCTTCATGCAGATGAGCGTTTTGTTATGGGCGGGCGGCCGGCGCGGGTGCGCGCGGCCGAGCCGGATTCGAGCATCCGGCATTGTAGACGCGCCGGCTGTTGCGCGTCAGGTCGATGCCCGGACGCCGGCCGGCGCTTTCCCGGCGAGCAGAGACAAAAAAGGGCAGCCTGGGCTGCCCTTTTGTGCGATACCGGTGCGTTGCAACCACCGGATGCGGTGCGAAGCTTACTTCGCCTTGCCGCTGGCGCGAACGCCGAACTTGTTCTTGAACTTCTCGACACGGCCTGCCGTGTCCATGATCTTTTGCTGACCCGTGTAGAACGAGTGCGATTCCGACGACACTTCGATCTTGGCGAGCGGGTAGGTCTTGCCGTCGAGTTCGATGTTTTCGCGCGTCTGGATCGTCGAGCGCGTGATGAACTTGAAGCCGTTCGACATGTCTTGGAAGACGACTTCGCGGTAATTCGGGTGGATGCCTTCTTTCATGGTCTTTCCTTGGTGAGAGCGGTAGCCAACCCGCCGCTTGCCGTGCCGGATCGCGCACATTGCGCGTACCAGGCGACGCCAAGCCCGGCGCGAGCCACTTGCCTAAGGTCGAAAAACGGCGATTATGCCAGAAAATCAGATGGTTGACGAATAATTTTCACGGTGCGTCGAGCGCGCCGGTGCCGGCCGGATCCTGCCGGTAATAGCGGGCGAGCAGACGATAAAGCTCCGGAAATTCGGACTCGAACGCCTTCGGCCGCACGAACAGCGCTTCGCTGCACACCGCGAAGAATTCCGACGGGTGGTCGGCCGCATAGGGATCGATCAGCGATTCCCGCTCGAAGCGCGCCCACGCGCGGTCCGGCACCGCGTCGACGCGCGCGCAGAACTGGTCGTACGCATGTTCGAACACGTCGGCCCACGCCTGTGCATCGAGGTGCGGCGCGTGCCAGCGGCGAAACAGGGGCGGATAGCCGTCGGCCGCGCCGTTCACCATGTCGATCTTGTGCGCGAACTCGTGGATCACGACGTTGTACGCGTCATGGCCGTCCGTCATCTGCGCGTCTTCCCACGACAGGATCACGGGGCCGCCTTCCCATGCCTCGCCGCTCGCATCCTGCTCGACTTCGTGGACGACGCCGTCCTCGTCCTGCACGGTCTTGCGGATCAGGAATTCGCCCGGATACACGACGACGCCGACCCAGCCGTCGTACAGCGACAGGTCGAGATTCAGCACGGGCAGGCAGGCCTGCGCGGCGATCGCGACGATCATCGCATCGGTCAGTTCGAGCCCGTGCGCGGTCGAGAACGATTTCTTCGCGACGAACAGGCTCGTCAGCTCGCGCAGCCGGCCGAGCGCGTCGGGCGTCAGTGTCGCGAGGAACGGCAGGCGTTCGACCGTTTCCTGCCACAGCGCGTCGGGGATCGGGTGGCTGCGCAGCGCGCGGTTGCGGCGGCGGTCGTCGAACCAGTGGGTCAGTTTCGAGAGCATGGAGGCTGCGGACGGAAATCCAAAGCCTGTCTTTTAACTCAATCGATCTCTTTTTGCCATGCTGCGAAGAGGCCGCCGACGAGCGCAACGCCTGCCAGGAAGTAAAAACCGTCGAGCGACGCGAGGAACGACGCCTGTTGCGCGACCATGCGGGCGATGGCGGCGATCGCGAGGCCGTGCGCTTCGTTCAGCGCGTGCCCGGCGGCCGCGTAGCTGCGTGTCAGGGTGTCGACGGTCTGCTGGAACAGCGGATCGAACACGTTCGCGCGCTCGACGAGCCGCGTCTGGTGCACGGCCACCCGGTGCTGCTCGACGATGATCACCGACGACGTCGCGAACGAGATCGTCAGTTGCCGCACGATGTTTTTCAGCCGGTAGCCGTGCGTGTATTCGTCGATTGCGAAGATCCGGAACGTCAGGTTGGCCACCGGCAGCACGATGAAGAGCAGCAGCAGCCCGCGCAGCAGCAGCGGGACGATCAGCGCGGCTTCGCCGACCTGCGGCGTCATCCGTGTCATCCACAGCGCGGCCGTGACGGCGATCGCGAACCCCGGCACGACGAACCACTTCTTGTGCGTGACGAATTTAGCGTAGCGCAGGTACGCGAACAGCGCGGTGGCCGAGATCAGCGACATCGTGCCGACCAGGCGCCCGGCGTTCTCGACCGGATAGCCGAGCCCGCCTTCTAGCAACCGCGACGTCAGGTAACTGAAACCCGTCGTCTCGTAGTAATAGAACATGTAGAGCAGCAGCCCGACCTGGAACGTCCGTTCGCGGAACGCATGCAGCCGCACGAGCGGCGTCGGGTGATGCCACTGGTGATATGCGAACCACGCGAGTGCGCCGATCCCCAGGAGCGTCAGCAGGATCAGCATCGGCGAGCCGCTGTAGAGCTGGTAATGCACCTGCTGCAGCACGATCTGCAGTGCACCTTGCGCGAGCGCGAACACGACATACGGCCAGAAGTGTCCGGAGCCGCGTTCGTCGTCGGGTGTCCGGCCCGAATCGGGCAGCGTGAGCAGCGCGAGGATCGCGAACGCGATGCCGGCGGGTGCCGTGCACGCGAACAGCGCGCGCCACGTCGAATGCGCGACGAGCAGCCCGCCGACGATCGGCGCGAGCGCGCTGCCCAGCAGGATCATGATCAGGAACGCGCGCGTCGCGGGCGGTCGTTCCTGCGGCTTGAAGCTGATCTGGATCAGGATCCGGCACGCGCCCATCATCGGGCCGATGAAGTAGCCCTGGAAGCCGCGTGCGAACGCGAGTTCCAGCGACGTATCGGCAAGCGCGGCCGCGACCGCGCCGAACGAGAACATCAGCATGCAGCCCGCGACGTAGCGGCGATGCCCGAGCCGGTCGACCCACCATTGCTGCTGCAGGATGCCGAGCACGGCCGTCACCGCATACGCGCTCGACGACCACACGAGTTCGTCGGGCGACGCATTGATGCCGCCCGCGATGTAGCTCGCGAAGAACGAGAAGGCCGCGTTGTCGAAGTAGTCGATGCCGGTGACGAGCGCGAGCGCCCACGGGAACAGGTCCGCGCGCAGGTTCGCGCGGCTCCACAGCGGCGAGCGGCCGGGCACCGCGTTCATTCGCGGTCCTTGCGCGTGCGCCGCGATCCGGCTTCGGCCTGCCGCTGCGCGATCAGCGCATCGGGGCTTTCGCCGGCGAGACGCCGCTCGACGTAGTCGATGTCGTGCTGCAGTTCCTTGCGCAGTGCGACGGCTTCCTTCAGCTCGCGCTGGACGGCCGCGATCCGCCGGTCGAGCGTACCGATCTGCTCGGCGAGGCCGGTGCGGATGTCGCGCAGCGACGCATCCGAATAGCGGCGCCGGCCGTCGCCCGTTTCTTCCAGCGGGCGCTTCAGCATTTCCGTGATGCCGTGCAGCGAGAAGCCGAGCGCGCGCAGCCGCAGGATGCGTGCGAAGCGTTCGAGATCGGCTTCGTCATAGAGACGGTAGCGGCCTTCGCTGCGCGACGGCGTGACGAGCCCGCGCTCTTCGTAATACTTCAGCGTGCGCGGCGTGACGCCGAGCCGCGATGCGGCATCGCTCACGGTCAGCAGCGGGGTGGAGGCGTCGTTCGGCATCGGGAGGCGGGGGATTCGATCAGGGGGGATGACGCGATTATAGATCAACCTGTACGTTCACGTTCAGGTTGGGATCGAAAAACGGCCGCCGGGCAGGATGCGCGGGCGGCCGTTCGTTGTGGGGCGGGGCGATCAGCCGCCGCGGCGCATCAGGTCGAAGAACTCGGAGTTGCTCTTCGTCTGGCGGATCTTGTCGAGCAGGAATTCCATCGCCTCGACTTCGTCCATGTCGTGGATGAACTTGCGCAGCACCCAGATCTTCTGAAGGATCTCGGGCTTGATCAGCATTTCCTCGCGACGCGTGCCCGACTTGTTCAGGTTGATCGACGGATATACGCGCTTTTCCGCGAGACGGCGCTCGAGGTGCACTTCCATGTTGCCGGTGCCCTTGAATTCTTCGTAGATCACGTCGTCCATGCGGCTGCCGGTTTCGATCAGCGCGGTGCCGATGATCGTCAACGAGCCGCCTTCCTCGATGTTGCGCGCAGCACCGAAGAAGCGCTTCGGACGCTGCAGTGCGTTCGCGTCGACGCCGCCCGTCAGCACCTTGCCCGATGCCGGGATCACGGTGTTGTACGCACGTGCGAGACGCGTGATCGAGTCGAGCAGGATCACGACGTCGTGCTTCATTTCGACGAGGCGCTTGGCCTTCTCGATCACCATTTCGGCGACCTGGACGTGGCGCGTGGCCGGTTCGTCGAACGTCGATGCGATCACTTCGCCGGCGACCGAGCGCTGCATTTCGGTCACTTCTTCAGGGCGCTCGTCGATCAGCAGCACGAACAGGATCACGTCCGGGTGGTTCTGCTTGATCGCGTGTGCGATGTGCTGGAGCATCACGGTCTTGCCCGACTTCGGCGACGCGACGAGCAGGCCGCGCTGACCCTTGCCGATCGGCGCGATCATGTCGATGATGCGGCCCGTGACGTTTTCCTCGCCGCGCATTTCGCGCTCGAGCGACAGCGGCTTGTTCGGGTGCAGCGGCGTGAGGTTCTCGAACATGATCTTGTGTTTCGAGGCCTCGGGCGGCTGCCCGTTGACTTTGTCGACCTTCACCAGCGCGAAGTAGCGTTCGCCGTCCTTCGGCGTGCGGACTTCACCTTCGATGGTGTCGCCGGTGTGCAGGTTGAAGCGGCGGATCTGCGACGGGCTGATATAGATGTCGTCGGTGCTCGCGAGGTACGACATTTCCGGCGAGCGCAGGAAACCGAAGCCGTCCGGCAGCACTTCGAGCGTACCGTCGCCGAAGATTGTCTCTCCCGTCTTGGCGCGCTTTTTGAGAATGGCGAACATCAACTCCTGCTTGCGCAGGCGGTTCGCGTTTTCGATCTCGAGGCCATTGGCCATTTCGATCAGTTCGGAGACGTGCAGAGACTTGAGCTCGGATAAATGCATACGGAGAACCCGCCAGGGAGGAGAAGCGACGAAAGAAATAAGGGAGGAGGGCGAGCGGAAGCGCTCAGAGACTTAAATGCGTCTTGTAGACGTTTTTTAATTCTAGCATAGGCCGATTCGCGCTTGAGCGGCCGATCGGCGGCTTGACGGCGGACGTGTTGCCGGTTGACAACACGTCCGCGGAACTGCCGGTATTACAGGTGGCTGTCCAGGAATGCGGTGAGCTGCGACTTCGACAGCGCGCCGACCTTCTGCGCGGCGGCCGCGCCGTTCTTGAACAGGATCAGCGTCGGGATGCCGCGCACGCCGAACTTCGCGGGCGTCGCCTGGTTGTCGTCGACGTTGATCTTCGCGATCTGCAGCTTGTCGCCGTAGTCCTTCGCGACTTCGTCGAGGATCGGGGCGATCATTTTGCACGGGCCGCACCATTCGGCCCAGAAATCGACGAGCACGGGCTTGTCGGACTTGACGACGTCCTGTTCGAACGATGCGTCGCTGATGTGTTTGATCTGTTCGCTCATTGGGTCAATACCTCTTACGGTTCGGGGACTGCCTGCTTGCGCGTTGCGGCGTGCCGGCCGCCGTAGGCTGCCGGCCGCTGCGGCAGGTCACTCCGCTCTCCGGAAGGGAGGTGCGTAAGCGCTGCATGCCGCGGCTCGCGGGTCGTTCGGGCGTCATATTAGCCTAAATTGCTATCTGCTGCGGGCGGCGATAGTAGCCGCTACGCGAGTAAGGGTACGACGCGACGTTCGACCGTTGTGCCCTGCAGGTGGAGGCCGGCTCGCAAATTACAAGGGGGGCGGCATATATGCAGCGATTCGGGAGGCCGGACGCGCGCCTGCTGGCAGGGTTGTTTGCATTGATGCGAACAAACGGTCGCATTCATCCGGAAGCGGTGATAGAATATGCCGTGACGGGCCTCCTCGCATGGTGGGGCGGTGAACCTGGTCAGGTCGGGAACGAAGCAGCCACAATCGTTTTCCGCCAGTGCCGAGGGTCGGGCTCGTCACCTTCCTTCTCGCCCCGTTCGCAGGGCGTTTTTTATTTCCGCGTCACACTCCGTTTACCTGCGCTTTGCCCGTCTTCCGCACCGTTTCGCGTGTCGGCGCGACGCAGCGTTACTGATACAATTTCCCGATGACCTATCAAGTTCTCGCACGCAAGTGGCGTCCGAAGGATTTCGCTTCGCTCGTCGGCCAGGAGCACGTCGTCAGGGCGCTCACGCACGCGCTCGACGGCGGGCGTCTCCATCACGCCTATCTGTTTACCGGAACCCGCGGTGTCGGCAAGACGACGCTGTCGCGGATCTTCGCGAAGGCACTCAACTGTGAAACCGGCGTCACGTCGCAACCGTGCGGCGTGTGTCGTGCCTGTCGCGAGATCGACGAGGGGCGTTTCGTCGATTACGTCGAAATGGATGCCGCGAGCAACCGCGGCGTCGACGAAATGGCCGCGCTGCTCGAGCGCGCGGTGTACGCGCCCGTCGATGCGCGCTTCAAGGTCTACATGATCGACGAAGTGCACATGCTGACGAATCACGCGTTCAACGCGATGCTGAAGACGCTCGAAGAGCCGCCGCCGCACGTCAAGTTCATCCTCGCGACGACCGATCCGCAGAAAATTCCCGTCACCGTGCTGTCGCGCTGCCTGCAGTTCAACCTGAAGCAGATGCCGGCCGGGCACATCGTGTCGCATCTCGAGCGGATTCTCGGCGAAGAGCAGATCACGTTCGAACCGCAGGCGCTGCGCCTGCTTGCGCGTGCCGCGCAGGGCAGCATGCGCGACGCGCTGTCGCTCACCGACCAGGCGATCGCCTATTCGGCGAACGAGGTGACCGAGTCGGCCGTGTCGGGCATGCTCGGCGCGCTCGACCAGACTTACATGGTGCGCCTGCTCGACGCGCTCGCGGCCGGCGGCGGCCCGGAAATCCTCGCGATTGCCGACGAGATGTCGCTGCGCAGCCTGTCGTTCTCGACCGCATTGCAGGATCTCGCGAGCCTGCTGCACCGGATTGCGTGGGCGCAGTTCGCGCCGGGCTCGGTGCTCGACGAATGGCCGGAAGCGGCCGACCTGCGCCGCTTCGCGGAGACGCTGAGCCCTGAGCAGGTTCAACTGTTCTATCAGATCGCGACCGTCGGCCGCGCGGAGCTCGGCCTCGCGCCGGACGAATACGCCGGTTTCACGATGACGCTGCTGCGGATGCTCGCGTTCGAGCCGGCCGTTGCCGCGGGCAGTGCGCCGGGCGGCCAGCCGTCCGTGCCGCGTGCCGTGCCGGGCCCGCGCGCTGCCGCGGCGTCGGCCGCTGCCGCGAAGCCGGTATCGGCTGCACCCGTCGACGCAGTGCGCCCGCAGGCTGCCGCACCGGCTACACCCGTTGCACCGGTCGCGCGATCAGCGGCACCGGCACAGTCCGGCGACGAAGCAGGCCGGCCGGTGGTGAAGCCGGCTACTGCTCCGGCATCCGCGCCGGCTTCGGTTGATGCACAAGTTGTCGAGACGCCGCAGCCGGAAACGAATCGGGCGCCGCAAGCGGCGACTGGCGGCGATCAGCCGCCACCGGCCCGCAAGGAGCCCGAGCAGCCTGCCGTTGCCGTTGCGCAGCGAAACGACGAACCGGCTGCGCCAGCCGAACCGGTGCCGCGCGCTGCGCCGTCCGAGCCCGCCGCGCGTCCGGCATCGCGAGCAGGCGGTGCTGCCGCTGCGCTCGACGTGCTGCGCAATGCGGGGATGCGCGTGTCGTCCGACCGTGCGCGGGCAGGCGCGGCCCCGAAGCCGGCTGTCCAGCCGGCCGCCGAGAAACCGGCCGCGCCGCGTCCAGCCGTGCAGGTGCCGACGCCGCGCGCTGCCGCCCGTGCGCCGCAAGCAGCCGATTCGCGCCAGGCTTCGCCGCCGTGGGAGGACATCCCGCCGGACGACTACGTGCCGCTCAGCGCCGACGAGATGTTCGGCGGGCCCGATGATGGCTTCGTTCCCGTGTTCGACAGCGGTCCCGACGACGTGCGCGTTTCGCCGAAGCTGGCGGAAGCCCGTCCGGCCGCGCCGGTCGACACGCGCCCGCTGCCGCCCGCGATCGCGCTCGATCCGGTCGGCTTCGACGGCGAATGGCCGGCGCTGGCCGCGCGGCTGCCGCTCAAGGGTGTCGCATACCAGCTCGCGTTCAACAGCGAACTGACGGCCGTCGATGCGACGACATTGAAACTTTCCGTGCCGGTGCCGCAGTACGCGGACGCCGCGCAGGTTGCGAAGCTGAAGGCCGCGCTGGCCGACGCGCTCGGCAAGCCGGTCGAAGTAGCGGTCGAGGTCGGGCCCGCACGGCGCACGGCGGCGGCGCTCGATGCGGCCGCGCGCGCGGCGCGCCAGCGCGAGGCCGAGCAGGAGATTCACGGCGATCCGTTCGTCCAGCAGCTCGTGCGCGACTTCGGTGCGCGCATCGTCGAGGGCTCGGTGCGTCCGCTCGCCGATTCGGCGCCGGACGGCCCGCCGCCGCTGCATTGAACTGACCGCACCGCGACAGGCACAATCACGCCCGCACACATTGGCCGGCACGCTCCGCGTGCCGGTTTTCACACGATCAAGAAAGAAGGAGTATTCCCATGTTGAAAGGCAACCTCGCCGGACTGATGAAGCAAGCGCAGCAAATGCAGGAAAACATGAAGAAGATGCAGGAGCAGCTTGCGCTGATCGAAGTCGAAGGGCAGTCGGGGGCGGGCCTCGTCAAGGTAACGATGACGTGCCGCAACGAAGTGCGTCGCGTGTCGATCGACCCGAGCCTGCTCGCGGACGACAAGGACATGCTCGAGGATCTCGTCGCGGCCGCGTTCAACGACGCCGTGCGCAAGGCCGAGGCGACGTCGCAGGAAAAGATGAGCGGCATGACGTCGGGCCTGCCGCTGCCCCCGGGCTTCAAGCTGCCGTTCTGAGCGCGGCGCCCTTGCCACTGTTTGCCGCCGTATGAAACAGCCGTCCGCCCTGTCCGCTCTCGTCGAAGCACTGCGCGTGCTGCCCGGCGTCGGGCCGAAATCCGCGCAGCGCATGGCGGTCCACCTGATGCAGCACGACCGCGAGGGCGCGGAGCGGCTCGGCCGGTCGCTGCTGTTCGCGACCGAGCACCTGCAGCACTGCGAGAAGTGCAACACGTTCACCGAAGCGCAGATCTGCGAGGTCTGCAGCGACGAGGAGCGTGATCCGACGCTGCTGTGCGTCGTCGAGACGCCTGCCGACCAGATCATGCTCGAGCAGACGATGACTTACCGCGGTCTGTATTTCGTGCTGATGGGGCGGCTGAGCCCGCTCGACGGGATCGGCCCGAAGGAAATCCATTTCGACCGTCTCGTGCGGCGCGCATCCGACGGAATCGTCAAGGAAGTCGTGCTCGCGACCAACTTCACGAACGAAGGCGAAGCCACCGCGCACTACCTCGGCCAGACGCTGAAGGCGCGCGGCCTTGCGGTCACGCGCCTCGCGCGCGGCGTGCCGGTGGGCGGCGAACTCGAATACGTCGACGCGGGCACCATCGCCCGCGCGATGCTCGATCGCCGCACGATGTAAGCCGGGCGCCGCCTGCCGGCGGCGCCGTTCCTCATGCCAGGGAGACACATGAGCACCAGCCAGGGCCCGCTCGCGGGCGTCAAAGTGCTCGAATTCGGAACGCTGATCGCGGGGCCGTTCGCGTCGCGGCTGTTCGCCGAATTCGGCGCGGAAGTGATCAAGATCGAGGATCCGAACGGCGGCGACCCGCTGCGCAAGTGGCGCAAGCTCCACCCGGAGCAGGGCGGCACGTCGCTGTGGTGGTCCGTCCAGGCGCGCAACAAGAAGTCGGTCACGCTCAACCTGAAATCCGATGCCGGCAAGGCGATCGCGCGGCAGCTCGCGGGCGAGGCCGACATCGTGATCGAGAATTTCCGTCCGGGCCTGCTCGAAAAGCTCGGGCTCGGCTACGACGTGCTGTCGGCCGACAACCCGGGCCTCGTGATGGTGCGCCTGTCCGGCTACGGGCAGACGGGCCCGTACCGCGACCGGCCCGGCTTCGGCGCGATCGCCGAATCGATGGGCGGGCTGCGTCACATCACCGGCTATCCCGACCTGCCGCCGCCGCGCATCGGCATCTCGATCGGCGATTCGATCGCCGCGCTGCACGGCGTGATCGGCGCGCTGATGGCGCTCCATCACCGCAAGGTCAACGGCGGTGCGGGGCAGGTGGTCGACGTTGCGCTGTACGAAGCCGTATTCAACATGATGGAAAGCGTGGTGCCCGAATACGGCGTGTACGGGATGGTGCGCGAGCGCACCGGCGCGTCGCTGCCGGGCATCGTCCCGTCGAATACCTATGCGTGCCGCGACGGCAGCATCGTGATCGGCGGCAACAGCGACCCGATCTTCAAGCGGCTGATGAAGGCGATCGAGCGCGCCGACCTCGCCGACGATCCCGCGCTCGCGAGCAACGACGGGCGCGTGCCGCGCACGCGGGAAATCGACGACGCGATTGCCGCGTGGCTCGCGCCGCGCACGATCGACGACGCGCTCGTCGTGCTCAACGCGGCCGACGTGCCGGCCGGGCGCATCTACAGCGCCGCCGACATGTTCACCGATCCGCAGTTCGTCGCGCGGCAGATGATCCAGCGCTTCAAGCTCGCCGACGGCACCGACATTCCGCTGCCGAACATCACGCCGAAGCTGTCGGACACGCCGGGCGAAACGCGCTGGCTCGGACCGGAGCTCGGCGAGCATACGGACGAGGTGCTGCGCGGCCTCGGCTACGACGCGCAGGCGATTGCCGCACTGCGCGACGCGGGCGCGATTTGAGCATCTCCGGACCCGTCGCTTCGCGCCGGGCCCCTCGAGGGGGGTATTCCCCAAGGGGACTACCTTCAGTGCGGAAAACCAGGGGCGGCCCGACGTTTTCCTGAGAGCGCAGAACGGCGCCGCGCAATGCGGCGGCGCACCGTGCTTACCTGCGCGCACCCGGCCATCCGCGGCCGCCGGACTGTCGCTCTCGCGCCATCTTTCCTCGGTTACAATCGCCGGATGCGAATCCTACTCAGCAACGACGACGGCTATCTCGCCCCCGGTCTTGCCGCGCTCAGCGAAGCGCTGCAGCCGCTGGCCGAACTCACGGTGATCGCGCCCGAGCAGAACTGCAGCGGCGCATCGAATTCCCTTACGTTGTGGCGGCCGCTGTCGGTGCAGCGCGCGACGGGTACGGGTTTCTTCTACGTGAACGGCACGCCGACCGATTCGGTGCACGTCGCGTTGACCGGGATGATCGGCGCGAAGCCGGACATCGTCGTGTCGGGGATCAACAACGGCCAGAACATGGGCGAAGACACGCTCTATTCGGGGACAGTTGCAGCGGCCACCGAAGGCATCATGTTCGGCGTTCCGGCCATCGCATTCTCGCTGGCCGACAAGGGCTGGGCCCATCTGGCGGACGCCGCGCGCGTCGCCGCGGAAATCGTCGAGCACTACCTCGCGCATCCGCTGCCGGGCCAGCCGCTGCTGAACGTCAATATTCCGAACCTGCCGTACGACCAACTGAAGGGCTGGAAGGTCACGCGCCTCGGCAAGCGTCATCCGTCGCAGCCGGTGATTCGCCAGACCGACCCGCGCGGCGAGCCGGTGTACTGGATCGGTGCGGCGGGTGCGGCGCTGGACGCGAGCGACGGCACCGATTTCCACGCCGTCGCAAACGGTTTCGTGTCGATCACGCCGCTGCAGCTCGACCTCACGCATACGCAGATGCTGCCCGCGACGCGCGAATGGGCGCGCGCCGGAGGGCGGGCTTCATGAGCGGCGAGCGCGCGAAGCGGTTCCCGCTCGCGCTCGAAGATCTCAAACGAGCGCCACGCAAGTCGGAAGGTCGGGCCGGCGAACGCCATGCGGCGGTCGCGGTGCCGAAAGCCGCCGACAAGCCCGCGGCCGTGCTGAAACCGGTTGCGGTGAAGCCGGCTGCCGGGCGGGCGCCGCTGTCCGGTTCCGCCGCCACGAAGCCTGCGACTGCGCCGAAGCCGACCGCGCTGAAGCCTGCGCTGCCGAAGCCGGCCGCGCCGAGCGTCGCGCCGGCCGGCACGTTCGCGCTCACGTCGGAACGTGTGCGCGAGCGGATGGTCGAACGGCTGCGCGCGAACGGCGTGACCGACGCGCGCGTGCTGGAAGCGATGGCCGCGGTGCCGCGCCACATGTTCGTGGATCCGGGGCTCGCGACGCAGGCCTATGAGGATTCGGCGTTGCCGATCGGCCACCAGCAGACAATTTCAAAGCCGTCGGTCGTCGCGCGCATGATCGAGCTCGCGATGGCCGGCCGCACGCTCGAGCGCGTCCTCGAGATCGGCACGGGCTGCGGCTACCAGGCCGCCGTGCTGAGTCACGTGGCACGCGACGTGTATTCGATTGAACGCATCAAGCCGCTCTACGAGCGCGCGAAGCTGAACCTGCGGCCGCTGCGCGTGCCGAACATCCGTCTGCACTACGGCGACGGGCGTGTCGGCTTGCCGTCCGCAGCCCCGTTCGACGCGATCGTGATCGCGGCGGCGGGGCTCGACGTGCCGCAGGCGCTGCTCGAGCAGCTCGCGATCGGCGGGCGGCTCGTCGCGCCGGTCGGCGCGCAGAGCGGGCAGCACCAGGTGCTCACGCTCGTCGAGCGCGTCGCGCACGCGCAATGGCGAGAGTCCCGGCTTGATCGCGTTTTCTTTGTCCCTTTAAAATCCGGAGTGATTTGATACCGATGAGTATGTTGCGCGCGATGCAAAACAACCGATCCAGGGAACCGCTCACGCTCGCCCAGCGCGCGATCTGTGTAGCTGCGTTCTCCACGCTTCTGGCCGCCTGTGCGACGCGGCTCGACAACGCGCCTGTCGTCGACCGCTCCGGGTCGCTCGGCACGACGGCCGCTGCGCAGCCCGCGGTGCCGCTCGGGCCGCCGCCGCCTGGCTTCTACCGTGTGAAGCCGGGCGACACGCTGTACCGGATCGCGCTCGAGAACGGGCAGAACTATCGCGACATCGCGTCGTGGAACAACCTGGCGAACCCGAACCAGATCGAAGTCGACCAGTTGCTGCGCGTTGCGCCGCCGGGCGGCGCCGCGGTTGCGGGCGTACCGGCTGCGGGCGTACCGGCCGCCGCACCGATCGCGGGTGCCGCCGTCGCGACCGCGCCGCTCAGCAGCGGCCCTGCGACGCCGGCCGCCGGCACGTCGTCCACGCTCGCAACGCCGCCGGCTGCGGCCACCGGATCGAGCGACACGGCGGCGGCTTCGAGCGGCCCCGTGACGTTTGCATGGCCCGCGCGCGGCCCCGTGCTGAACGGGTTCGACGACGCGAAGAACAAGGGTGTCAATATCGGCGGCGCGGCCGGCGAGGCCGTGAAGGCGGCGGCCGACGGCCGCGTCGTCTACTCGGGCAACGGCCTGCGTGGCTACGGCAACCTCATTATCATCAAACACGATGCAACTTACCTCACGGCGTATGCACATAATCGCGCTTTGATGGTAAAAGAGGGGGACGCGGTAACGAAGGGGCAGAAGATCGCCGAGATGGGTAACAGCGATTCCGACCGCGTGATGCTGCATTTCGAGGTTCGCCGGCAGGGTAAGCCTGTCGATCCGCTGAAGTATTTGCCGCCTCAATAACCGAGACGACCATGCCGAAATCGAAGCGCCACGAGCCGCAAGCCGAGTCTGAGAAGATCAGTCGTGCCACGCAAGCATCGGTGGGGCGAGCTGGTGCTTCGACGGACGACGAAGACGACGTCGCGGAAAACGAACGTGACCTCGAGGCACGCGACGCCGAGGCGGACGGTGGCGACGACGAGCGCGAAGGCCGCGCGGAAGCAGCGCCCGACGTCGACGATTTCCGCACGCTGCTGCAGGCCGAGCTCACGGCCGACACGATCCAGCATTACCTGAACCGCATCAGCGTGAAGCCGCTGCTGACCGTCGAGGAAGAGCAGCGCTATTCCCGGCTCGCCAAGGCCGGCGAATTCGAGGCGCGGCAGGTGATGATCGAGCGCAACCTGCGTCTCGTCGTCAGTATCGCCAAGGGGTATCTGAACCGCGGCGTGCCGCTGCTCGACCTGATCGAGGAGGGCAACCTCGGCTTGATGCACGCGATCGAGAAGTTCGACCCGACGCGCGGTTTCCGCTTCTCGACCTATGCGACCTGGTGGATCCGGCAGAGCATCGAGCGGGCGATCATGAACCAGGCCCGCACGGTGCGCCTGCCCGTGCACGTGATCCGCGAACTGAACCAGGTGCTGCGCGCGAAGCGCCACCTCGAAAAGAATTCGATGTCGACGGGCGAGGCGGCCGAGCGCCGCGAAGCCAGCATCGACGACATCGCCTATCTCACCGGCAAGACCGCCGAGGAAGTCACCGACATCCTCGCGCTCAACGAGCACACGGCGTCGCTCGACGCGCCGCTCGACCTCGATCCCGCGAGCAGCCTGCTCGACCTGCTGCCCGACGACCAGAGCCAGTCGCCTGACGCCGAGGTGCAGCACCGCGAGCTCGAGACGCTGACGCGCGCATGGCTGTCGCGGCTGTCCGACAAGCATCGGCACGTGATCGAGCGCCGCTTCGGCCTGAACCACATCGAACCGGCGACGCTCGAAGAGCTCGCAGACGAGATGGGGCTCACGCGCGAGCGCGTGCGGCAGATCCAGCAGGAAGCGCTGGTGCGCCTCAAGCGGTTCTTCGCCTCCAACGGCGTGCGCAAGGACGCCGTTCTGTAACTGATGACACCGATTCTTGTTTTTGACATCGAGACGATTCCCGATGTCGACGGCATTCGCCGTCTGGAAGACCTGCCCGCGACGCTCGACGATGCCGCGGTGGCCGAACACGCATTCGCCGCACGCCGCGAGAAGACCGGCGGCGATTTCCTGCCGCATCATCTGCAGCGCATTGCGGCGATCTCGTGCGTGTTCCGCGACAACAACGGCTTTCGCGTCCGCTCGCTCGGCACGCCGCAGGACAACGAAGCGACGCTGATCCAGTCGTTCTACCGCGTGATCGAGAAATACACGCCGCAGCTCGTGTCGTGGAATGGCGGTGGCTTCGATCTGCCGGTGCTCCATTACCGTGCGCTCGTGCACGGCATTCCCGCGACCCGCTACTGGGACCTCGGCGAGGACGACCGCGAATTCAAGTGGAACAACTACATCTCGCGCTATCACTCGCGGCATACCGATCTGATGGATGTGCTGGCGATGTATCAGGCGCGCGCGAACGCGCCGCTCGACGCGCTCGCGAAGCTGTGCGGCTTTCCGGGCAAGCTCGGGATGGACGGCAGCCAGGTGTGGCCGGCGTTCCAGGAAGGGCGAATCGAGGAAATCCGCAATTATTGCGAGACCGATGTCGTCAATACCTACCTGCTGTACTGCCGGTTCCAGTTGATGCGCGGCGGCCTGACGCAGAGCGAGTATGCGGACGAGATCCTGCACGTGAAGAACGCGCTCGCGCAGGAACCGGCATCGCACTGGGCCGAATACCTGGCCGGCTTCGACGCGTAGCGCGGGCGGGCGCCGCCGCGGCCCGCGGCTGGCGCGATCAAGCGAGTTCGAGCAGCACCGGCTGGTGATCCGATGCGCGCACGTCGCTGTCGATCTCGCACCGCGTGACGCGCGGCAGCAGCGTATCGGTCACGAACACGAAGTCGCACGCGAGC
This sequence comes from Burkholderia pyrrocinia, assembly GCF_001028665.1. NCBI lineage: Bacteria > Pseudomonadati > Pseudomonadota > Betaproteobacteria > Burkholderiales > Burkholderiaceae > Burkholderia > Burkholderia pyrrocinia. The sequence continues at coordinate 3,354,833 of NZ_CP011503.1, read as the reverse complement.
GGCCCCTCCGACCATTGCACCGTATCGTAGACGCCGGCCGTCGGTGGCGGCGTGCGGCCGGGATGCCGCGCGACCCATGCGTCGACCAAGCGCGGCGCGTCGGCGACCGGCTCCAGGAAGCGCCGGTACGCATCGCTGCCGAACGCGCTGTTGAAATCGCCGCAGACGATCGCGTCGCGCGGCTGGCCGGTCGCGCTGAACGGCCCTTCGGCGGTTTCGGCGGGCGCCGGCCGTTCCGCATGCGCGCAGGCCTCGCGATGTCGGTCGCGCAGCGCGTCGACCTGCGCAAGCCGCTGGCGCGCCGAATAGTATTCGAGGTGCGTGGTGACCACGCGCAGCGGGCCGAAAGGCGTCCGCAGCTCGACGTCGAGCGCGACGCGCGGCATCGATGGCGCGCCGGCGTCGGCCGGCCACGGCAGCAGCTGGCGCAGCACGCGCCCGACCGGCAGCCGGGTCGCGATCGCGTTGCCGAACTGGCGGCGCGGTGCGCCGGGTTCGATGGCCGGCAGATCCGCGCCGATCGCTTCGACGATCGTGTAGCCGGGCAGCAGCGCCGCGAGTTCGGCGAACTGGTCGGGGCCGGGCCGGCCGGGCAGTGCGCCGAAGCCGCGCGTGACCTCCTGCAGACACAGCACGTCGAAATCGCCGAGCCGGCGGATTGTCGCGACGGTACGCGAAAGGTCGACAACGCCGCCGGCGTCCCGACCCCATTGGATGTTCCAGTCGATCAACTGCATGGTCGAATCTCCTGCCGGGTGGATTTCGGGTTGCCGGCGTCTCCTGACTGGTTTCGCAGCCGACCGGCTGCGGGGCGTTCCTGAGCTACCTGCCTGCCCGCTCCGGTGCAACGCAGGGCCGTCTATGCTTAAGTGTCGGCACTTGCCCCATGCAAAGAGGCCAATGCGGGCCTGCGTCGTCTACAATCTCGCCTTCTTCAACGTTTGTCAGGAAAAGCTGGTGTCCGAAGCCGTCCCCACTTCTGTGCGCAAATCGAAAAATGCGCCCGTCGCGCCCGGGATCGCCCCGGTTCTCGAGATCGAATCGCTCGACATGGAAGCGCGCGGTGTCGGCCGCACGATGACCGAGGACGGCGAGCCGGGCAAGGTCATCTTCGTCGAGGGTGCGCTGCCGGGCGAACGCGTGACCTATTCGAGCTACCGCCGCAAGCCGAGCTACGAGCAGGCGACGGTTGTCGACATTCTGCGCCCGAGCGTGATGCGCACGCAGCCGAAATGCAAGTTCTTCGGCACCTGCGGCGGCTGCTCGATGCAGCATCTCGACATGCGCGCGCAGGTGGCGGTCAAGCAGCGTGTGCTCGAAGACAACCTGTGGCACCTGGCGAAGCTGCGTGCGGAAACGATGTTCGCGCCTATCCATGGCCCGTCGTGGGGCTATCGCTACCGTGCGCGCCTGACCGTGCGCAACGTCGCGAAGAAGGGCGGCGTGCTGGTCGGGTTCCACGAGAAGAAGAGCAGCTATGTCGCCGACATGACGAGCTGCGAAGTGCTGCCGCCGCACGTGTCGGCGATGCTCGTGCCGCTGCGCCGGCTCGTCGAGGGGCTGTCGATTCGCGATCGGATGCCGCAGATCGAGCTCGCGGTCGGCTCGGAGGTCACCGCGCTCGTGCTGCGCGTGCTGGAGCCGATCAACGCGGACGACGAAGCGTTGCTGCGCGCATTCGCGGACGAACACAAGGTGCAGTTCTGGCTGCAGCCGAAGGGCCCCGACACGGTGACGCCGTTCTATCCGCTCGACGTGTCGCTCGACTACACGCTGCCGGAGTTCGGCATCCGCATGCCGTTCAAGCCGACCGACTTCACGCAGGTCAACCATCAGATCAACCGCGTGCTGGTGGGTCGCGCGCTGCGCCTGCTCGCGCCGTCGCGCGACGACCGCGTGCTCGACCTGTTCTGCGGGATCGGCAACTTCACGCTGCCGCTCGCGCGGCTGTCGCGCGAAGTGATGGGCATCGAGGGCAGCGACACGCTGACGACGCGCGCGCTTGCGAACGCGCGCGAGAACGGTGTCGACGGCCACACGACGTTCGCGTGCCGGAACCTGTTCGAAGTGACGGGCGACGACATCCGTGCGCTCGGCGCATTCGACAAGTTCCTGATCGATCCGCCGCGCGAAGGCGCGCTCGCGGTGTCGAAGGCGCTGGCCGAGATTGCGCAAAGCGGCGAAGGCCCGCTGCCGAAGCGGATCGTCTACGTGTCGTGCAACCCGTCGACGCTTGCGCGCGACGCGGGCCTGCTCGTGCACGAGGCGGGCTACCGGCTGAAGGGCGCCGGAGTTGTGAACATGTTCCCGAACACGTCGCACGTCGAATCGATCGCGCTGTTCGAGCGCGACTGAGCCGGGCGGCGGACGTAAAAAAAACCGGCCCGAGGGCCGGTTTTTTCGTGGTGCGTGGCGAACGTCAGTTGCGGTTGCCGCCGAAGATGCCGAGCAGCGCGAGCAGGTTCGTGAACACGTTGTACAGGTCGAGGTAGATCGCGAGCGTCGCCGAGATGTAGTTCGTCTCGCCGCCGTTTACGACGCGCTGGACGTCGAACAGCATGTACGCGGAGAAGATCGCGATCGCGAGCACCGACACGGTGAGCATCAGTGCCGGCAGTTGCAGGAAGATGTTCGCGACCGACGCGAGCAGGATCACGATCACGCCCATGAACAACCACTTGCCGAGCCCCGAGAAGTCGCGCTTGCTGACGGTGGCGATCGTCGCCATCGCGGCGAAGATGATGCCGGTGCCGCCGAACGCGAGCATGATCAGCGACGGGCCGTTCGAGAAACCGAGGATGAAGCTCAGCAGCCGCGACAGCATCAGGCCCATGAAGAACGTGAAGCCGAGCAGCACGAACACGCCGGCCGCGCTGTTTTTCGTCCGCTCGATCGCGAACATGAAGCCGAACGCGATCGCGAAGAACGCAAGCAGGCTCATCATCGGGCTCGTGGCCGCGAACAGCGAGAAGCCCGTCGCGACGCCGACCCAGGCGCCCAGCACGGTCGGCACCATCGACAGCGCGAGCAGCCAGTACGTGTTCCGCAGCACGCGGTTGCGAACCTCGGCGGTGCTGACGGAACCGCCGCGGCCGAAATTGTACGGATAGTCGTTCATGGTTTCTCCTAACATTGAACGCGTGGGCGTCCGGGGCCGGCTCGGCGCGCGCGGTGTGCGGCGCAGCAAACCGGAGCAGCTATGGCTAAGATACGTTCCGCGTCGCGAGGTTTCAATGGCTGCGCGGCGCAAAACATATGGATTCGGAACCTTTCACGTGTGTAAGGGTTCAATCGCAATGATACACGGGATCGTGCTACAATAGCGGATTCATTTGAACCTGTAACTTCTTAATTTCTTGGAGTTTTTATGGCAATCGAGCGCACCCTGTCGATCATCAAGCCGGATGCGGTGGCAAAGAACGTGATCGGCCAGATCTACAGCCGTTTCGAAGGCGCCGGCCTGAAGATCGTCGCATCGCGCATGGCGCACCTGTCGCGTGCTGACGCAGAGAAGTTCTACGCGGTTCACGCAGCGCGTCCGTTCTTCAAGGATCTCGTCGATTTCATGATCTCGGGCCCGGTGATGATCCAGGTTCTGGAAGGTGAAGGCGCAATCCTGAAGAACCGCGACCTGATGGGCGCAACGGATCCGAAGAAGGCGGAACAGGGCACGATCCGCGCCGACTTCGCGGACAGCATCGACGCGAACGCGGTGCACGGCTCGGACGCAGCGGAAACGGCTGCCGTCGAAGTCGCGTTCTTCTTCCCGGAAATGAACGTTTACTCGCGTTAAGCCCTGGCTGACAGCAAGTAGGCAGGATTCAGCGCACGCGGCAAGGCAGCACATCATGACGAGCGAAACTTCCGTCAATCTTCTCGACTTCGATGCCGAGGGTCTTGTCGCGTACTGCGGCAGCCTCGGCGAGAAGCCGTTCCGCGCCAAGCAGTTGCAGCGCTGGATCCACCAGTACAACGCCGGCGATTTCGACGGCATGACCGATCTCGCGAAGTCCCTGAGAGAAAAGCTCAAGGGCCGCGCGTCGATCGTGATGCCGGATATCGCCAGCGATCACGTTTCCACCGACGGCACGCGCAAGTGGCTGATCGACGTCGGAAACGGCAATGCGGTCGAAACCGTGTTCATCCCGGAAGAGACGCGCGGCACGCTGTGCGTATCGTCGCAGGCCGGGTGTGCGGTCAACTGCCGCTTCTGTTCGACGGGCAAGCAGGGCTTTTCCCGCAACCTGTCGACAGCCGAAATCATCGGCCAGCTACGGATGGCCGAATTTGCGTTGCGAGCGTCGCTGGGCCGCGCGCCCGGCCCGAACGGCAAGGCCGAACGGGTCGTCACCAACGTGGTGATGATGGGCATGGGCGAGCCGCTCCTGAATTACAGCGCGGTCGTGCCCGCGATGCGGCTGATGCTCGACGACAACGCGTACGGCCTGTCGCGCCGCCGCGTCACGCTGTCGACGTCCGGCGTGGTGCCGATGATGGATCGCCTCGGCGCCGAGCTGCCGGTCGCGCTGGCCGTTTCGCTGCATGCGCCGAACGATGCGCTGCGCGACGAGCTGGTGCCGCTCAACAAGAAGTATCCGCTTCGCGAGCTGATGGCTGCGTGCCAGCGCTATCTGAAAGTCGCGCCGCGCGACTTCATTACTTTCGAATACTGCATGCTGGACGGCGTCAACGACACCGAAGCGCATGCGCGCGAACTGCTGGCCGTCACGCGCGACGTGCCGTGCAAGTTCAATCTGATCCCGTTCAATCCGTTTCCGGAATCGGGCCTCATCCGCTCGAAGCCTGAGCAGATCAAGCGCTTTGCACAGATCCTCATCGACGCGGGTGTCGTCACGACCGTGCGCAAGACGCGCGGCGACGATATCGATGCCGCGTGCGGCCAGTTGGCCGGCGCGGTGAAGGACCGCACGCGCCTCGCGGAACGAACGGGCGCAGCAGCAAAAATCATCGAAGTTCGGGCGATTTGACGGGGACGCCTAGTCGGGGGTGCCCGTCCGGGGATGCCCGAACCTATTGGCAGTACAACACGCGAATAGCGATCGGTCGCGGCGCCACGGCGCCGCGCATGGTATGAACAGTTGCGGGTGCCGGCCGGCGGGAGCCGGCGGCGGCCGCCAGTGAAGAAGAATCGACGCGAGGACAAGGATGAGTGAGCCGCAGCCGACTAACGGCGCAGAGACGAATGCCGCGAAGCCGGCACCGGCGGGACTGGAATCGCTGGCGGCAGTCGGCAGCCGGCTGGCGCAGCTTCGGGAGACGAAGGGCTGGACGGTCGACGACGTATCGGCGCGACTCAAGGTCGCACCGCAGAAGCTCCGGGCGCTCGAGGCCGGCGACATCAGCCATTTGCCTGGCGCGACGTTCGCGCTCGGTGTCGTGCGCAGCTACGCAAAGATGCTCGGCGTCGATCCGGAACCGTTCGCGCAGGCGTTGCGCCGTGAGCGCGGGGTGCCGGAAGTCGATCTGTCGATGCCCGCATCATCGGGGACGGATCTGCCGCGCGGCCGCGTGTCGATTCCGCTGGGCGGTTCGTCGCGCCACCACCCGTGGCTGTGGGGGACGGCGATCGTCGTCGTCGCGGTGGTTGCCGTACTGATGTGGCACACTGGCGGCGATTCGTCGAGCCTGCTCGCGCGCTTCAAGGGCAGCGACGCGGAGCATGCGTCGGCCGCAAGCGCACCGGCGGCATCCTCGTCGTCCGTCGACGAGGCGGCCGCGAGCGGCGCGTCGACCGTAGCCGCCAATGAGATTTCGGCCCCGGCCGCTGCGTCTGCCGCCCCGGCGCAGGCGATTGCGTCCGCTGTCCCGGCGCCTGCGGCACCGGTCGCGACGGCGGCTGCATCGCAGCCTGTCGTGGCAACGGCGGCGGCGAGTGCCGCTGCGCCGGCCGAGCCGGCGAGCGTCGTGGTCGCGGCAGGCCAGTCGATGGTCGAACTGAAGGTCAAGCAGGATTGCTGGTTCAGCGTGCGCGACAAGAACGGCAAGGAGCTGTTCTCGGCGCTGGTGCGGGCCGGCGAGACGAAGCAGGTCGCCGGCGACGGGCCGTTCAAGGTCACGATCGGCAACAAGGCAGGCCTCGACGCGGTTGCGTTCGACGGAAAACCTGTCGATCCGGCAAAATATTCGGCAGCGCGGGGTAATGTGGCGCGGTTCACGTTGCCCTGACGTCAAGCGCCGTGGCGAAGGCCTGTCGTCGATATCGACAGGCCGTGAGGACACGGCGCTTTTTCAATTCATGCGCCGCGTCGCGGCGCATTCCGCGTAAATGGATCTATCGATGCAATCCGAAGCTCAATCCCCACGCAGCAGTCAGATTTGTTCAACCGAACCGGTGTTCGGCGGGCATCAGCCCCGCCGCGTGTCGCATGCGGTGGATGTCCGCTGGGGCGGGCAGCTCGTGACGATCGGCGGCGACGCGCCGGTGCGCGTGCAGTCGATGACGAATACCGACACGGCCGACGCGATCGGCACCGCAATCCAGATCAAGGAACTCGCGAACGCGGGCTCCGAACTGGTGCGCATCACGGTCAACACGCCCGAGGCCGCGGCCGCCGTGCCGGCGGTCCGCGAGCAGCTCGACCGGATGGGCGTGACCGTGCCGCTCGTCGGCGATTTCCACTACAACGGCCACCTGCTGCTGCGCGACTACCCGGGCTGCGCGGAGTCGCTGTCGAAGTACCGGATCAACCCCGGCAACGTCGGTCAGGGTGCGAAGCGCGATACGCAGTTCGCGCAGATGATCGAAGCCGCGGCCAAGTACGACAAGCCCGTGCGGATCGGCGTGAACTGGGGCAGTCTCGACCAGGACCTGCTCGCGCGCATGATGGACGAGAACGGCGCGCGCTCGCAGCCGTGGGACGCGCAAAGCGTGATGTACGAGGCGCTGATCCAGTCGGCGATCGGCTCGGCCGAGCGTGCAGTCGAGCTGGGTCTCGGCCGCGATCGCATCGTGCTGTCGTGCAAGGTCAGCGGCGTGCAGGACCTGATCGCCGTATACCGCGAACTCGGCCGCCGCTGCGGCTTTGCGCTGCACCTGGGGCTGACCGAGGCCGGCATGGGCTCGAAGGGCATCGTCGCATCGACGGCCGCGCTCGGCGTGCTGCTGCAGGAAGGGATCGGCGACACGATCCGCATCTCGCTGACGCCGGAACCGGGCGCGTCGCGCACGGGCGAGGTGATCGTCGGCCAGGAAATCCTCCAGACGATGGGCCTGCGCTCGTTCGCGCCGATGGTGATCGCGTGCCCGGGCTGCGGCCGGACGACGAGCACGCTGTTCCAGGAGCTCGCGATGCAGATCCAGACCTACCTGCGCGAGCAGATGCCGGCCTGGCGCAAGGAGTATCCGGGCGTCGAGAAGATGAACGTCGCGGTGATGGGTTGCATCGTCAACGGCCCGGGCGAATCGAAGCACGCGAACATCGGCATCAGCCTGCCGGGTTCGGGCGAAAACCCGGCCGCGCCCGTCTTCATCGACGGCGAGAAGGTCAAGACGCTGCGCGGCGAGCGGATCGCCGAGGAATTCCAGCAGATCGTCAGCGACTACGTCGCACGCAACTATGGCCGCGCCGACGCGGCCGTGAACTAATTCGTCCACACACACGATGACTGAACAGAAACGCAAGATCGAGAAGCTCACCGGCGTCAAGGGCATGAACGACATCCTTCCGCAGGATGCCGGCCTGTGGGAATTCTTCGAAGCCACCGTGAAATCGCTGCTGCGCGCGTACGGCTACCAGAACATCCGCACGCCGATCGTCGAAAACACGCAGCTCTTCACGCGCGGCATCGGCGAAGTCACGGACATCGTCGAGAAGGAGATGTACAGCTTCACCGATGCGCTGAACGGCGAGAACCTGACGATGCGCCCGGAAAACACCGCGGCCGTCGTGCGCGCGTCGATCGAGCACAACATGCTGTACGACGGCCCGAAGCGCCTGTGGTACATCGGCCCGATGTTCCGTCACGAGCGTCCGCAGCGCGGCCGCTACCGCCAGTTCCACCAGGTCGGCGTCGAGGCGCTCGGCTTCGCGGGCCCCGATGCGGATGCCGAGATCATCATGATGTGCCAGCGCCTGTGGGACGACCTCGGCCTGACCGGCATCAAGCTCGAGATCAACTCGCTCGGCCTCGCCGAAGAGCGCGCCGCGCACCGCGTCGAACTGATCAAGTACCTCGAGCAGTTTGCCGACGTGCTCGACGAGGACGCGAAGCGCCGCCTGTATACGAACCCGCTGCGCGTGCTCGACACGAAGAATCCCGCGTTGCAGGAGATCGCGCAGAACGCGCCGAAGCTGATCGACTTCCTCGGCGACGAATCGCGCGCGCACTTCGAAGGGCTGCAGCGCCTGCTGCTCGCGAACAACATTCCGTTCAAGATCAACCCGCGTCTCGTGCGCGGCCTCGACTACTACAACCTGACCGTGTTCGAGTGGGTGACCGACAAGCTCGGCGCGCAGGGTACGGTCGCGGCCGGCGGTCGCTACGATCCGCTGATCGAGCAGCTCGGCGGCAAGCCGACCGCCGCGTGCGGCTGGGCGATGGGTATCGAGCGCATCCTCGAACTGCTGAAGGAAGAGGATCTGGCGCCGGAGCAGGAAGGTGTCGACGTGTACGTCGTGCACCAGGGCGAGACCGCACGCGAACAGGCGTTCATCGCGGCCGAGCGCCTGCGCGACACGGGTCTCGACGTGATCTTCCACTGCAGCGCCGACGGCGCGCCGGCGAGCTTCAAGTCGCAGATGAAGCGGGCCGATGCAAGCGGCGCGGCATTCGCGGTGATCTTCGGCGAAGAAGAGGTCGCGAACGGCACGGTGGGCGTGAAAGCACTGCGCGGTGCGGCCGAAGACGGGGAAAAGAACGTTCAGCAGACCGTACCGGTCGAAAGCTTGACCGAATTCCTAATCAATGCGATGGTTGCATCCGCCGAAGACGGCGACGACTGATCGCGCCGGCAATCGCTCGACTAGAAAGGCCTGAACAGGAAGGAATCGCTCGCCGATGAGTTATCACGACGAACAAGAATCGATTGAAAGTCTCAAGGCGTGGTGGGCCCGCTGGGGCAACCTCACCACGTGGATCGTGCTCGCGGCGCTCGTCGTCGCGGCCGGTTTCAACGGCTGGAACTACTGGCAGCGCCGTCAGGCTGCCGAGGCGTCCGGGCTGTACGAGCAGGTCCAGAAGGCCGCCGCCGCGAACGACAAGGCGACGATGGCCCGCGCGGCCGCCGACATGGAAGACAAGTTCGGCAGCACGCCGTATGCGCAGATGACGGCGCTCGCGGCCGCGAAGGTGCTGTACGCGGCCGGCGACGCCGCAGGTGCGAAGACGCAGCTGCAATGGGCCGTCGATCACGCCAAGGATGACGAGTACAAGCAGATCGCGAAGCTGCGTCTCGCGTCGCTGCTGCTCGACGAGAAGGCGTACGACGCGGGCCTCGCGCTGCTGTCGGGTACGCCGCTCGATGCATTCAAGGGCCTCGTGGCCGATCGCCGCGGCGATCTGCTTGCCGCGCAAGGCAAGACCGACGACGCGCGCGCCGCTTACAAGCTCGCGCTCGACGGCCTGTCGAAGGACGACCAGTCCGCGCGCCAGCTCGTGCAGTTCAAGCTGGACGCGCTCGGCGGCTGAACCCCGGCCCCCTCAACCTCTTAACTCTGCTTCGCTAACCGATGAATTTGCTGAAACGTTACGCTGTGCCCGTTGCCTGCGCGGCGGCTGTCCTGGCATTGGCGGCCTGCTCGTCGTCGAAGGATGCGCGCCGCGTGCCGACGCCGCTCACCGAGTTCAAGTCCGTGATGGACGTGCAACAGGTCTGGAAGGCAAGCGTCGGCAAGGGCGGACGCTACCTGTTCTCGCCGGTTGCCGTGGGCGACGCCGTCTACGCGGCGGGCGAAAACGGTTCGGTCGAGAAGATCGACGCGAAGACGGGCCAGACGATCTGGCGCTCGAAGGTCGGTTCGGACCTGTCGGCCGGTGTCGGCAGCGACGGCAACCTGACCGCGGTCGGCGCGCTGAAGGGCGGCGTGTTCGTGCTGGGTCCGGACGGCAAGCAACTGTGGAAGACCAGCGTGCAGGGCGAGATCTTCTCGCCGCCGCTCGTCGGCAACGGCCTCGTGGTCGTCCGCACGATCGACGGCCAGGTGATCGCGTTCAACGCGCAGACGGGCGAGCAGAAGTGGAACTACCGCAACCGCGCGGTGCCGCTGAACCTGCGCGTGTCGGCCGGCATGACGTTCGCGGGAGATGCGGCGGTGCTGGCGGGCTTCCCGGGCGGCGGTCTCGTCGCGATCAACCTGCAGACGGGCGAGCCGTTCTGGCAGACGCCCGTGTCGTTCCCGAAGGGTGTGACCGAGGTCGAGCGCATCAACGACGTCAGCGGTCCGCCGACGCTCGTGGGCGCCGAAGCCTGCGCGGTGACCTTCCAGGGTCAGCTCGGTTGTTTCGATGCGAACTCGGGCCGCCCGCTGTGGGAAAAGGCGTTCTCGAGCCGCAGCGGCCTCGCACAGGACGACTCGGTGGTCGCCGGCGGCGACGACTGGTCGGTCGTGACGGCGTACGACGCGGCCTCGGGCAACCAGCTCTGGCGCAACGACAAGCTGAAGAGCCGCGACGTCGGCGTGCCTTACCTGCTCGGGCATGCGGTCGTGATGGGCGACTACCAGGGCGTCGTGCACTTCCTGTCGCGCGAAGACGGCAGCTTCATCGCGCGGATGAAGACCGACGGCAGCGCGATTACGGCGGCACCGGTTCTCGCGGGCAATACGCTCGTCGTGCAGACGAAGGACGGCGGCCTGTACGGGTTCCGTCCGCGCTGACGAGCAGGAAACATGCGCAGCCGCGGCGCGGCGGGTTTGTCCCGCTCGCCCCGGCCGCGCGACATGAAGGCGGCCGGTGTTCCCGGCCGCTCGGTATTTGAAAGGCAGTTCGAGACGAAAGACGACGGCGCGCAACGCGCGCCCGGCGCGCGCATCCGGCGCTGCGCGAATTCGTGATATTTTCATTCAGCGCAGCCGCCCGCAGCAGCGGGCCTCCCGCTGCTGCGCTTCACCGTAGAAAACACAGATGAAACCGGTCATTGCCCTAGTTGGGCGCCCCAATGTGGGGAAATCCACGCTGTTCAACCGGCTCACGCGCTCGCGCGATGCGCTGGTTGCCGACTTGCCGGGCCTGACGCGAGATCGCCATTACGGCGAAGGGCGCGTCGGCGAGCGGCCGTACCTGGTCGTCGATACGGGCGGCTTCGAACCCGTCGCGAAGGACGGCATCCTGCACGAAATGGCGCGCCAGACGCGGCAGGCGGTCGAGGAAGCCGACGTCGTCGTGTTCATCGTCGACGGCCGCAACGGGCTCGCGCCGCAGGACAAGTCGATCGCCGACTACCTGCGCAAGACCGGCCGGCCGATCTTCCTCGTCGTCAACAAGGCCGAGGGGATGAAGTACACGGCGGTCGCGACGGACTTCTACGAGCTCGGGCTCGGCGATCCGCGCGCGATCTCGGCCGCGCACGGCGACGGCGTGACCGACATGATCAACGAGGCGCTGGAAGTCGCGTACGCGGACCAGCCGGAAGAGGAAGACGACAACGACCCGTCGCGCGGCATCAAGATCGCGATCGTCGGCCGTCCGAACGTCGGCAAGTCGACGCTCGTGAACGCGCTGATCGGCGAGGATCGCGTGATCGCGTTCGACATGCCGGGCACGACGCGCGACTCGATCTACGTCGACTTCGAGCGTAACGGCAAGAAATACACGCTGATCGACACGGCCGGCCTGCGGCGCCGCGGCAAGGTCTTCGAAGCGATCGAGAAGTTCTCGGTCGTGAAGACGCTGCAGTCGATCTCCGACGCGAACGTCGTCATTCTTCTGCTGGATGCGCAGCAGGACATCTCCGACCAGGACGCGCACATTGCCGGCTTCGTCGTCGAGCAGGGCCGTGCGCTCGTGATCGGCGTCAACAAGTGGGACGGGCTCGACGACCACGCGCGCGATCGTGCGAAAGCGGATTTGACCCGCAAGCTGAAATTCCTCGACTTCGCGAAATCGCACTTCATTTCGGCTGCGAAGAAGACGGGCATCGGCACACTGATGCGCTCGGTCGACGACGCGTATGCGGCGGCGATGGCGAAGCTGCCGACGCCGAAGCTCACGCGTGCGCTGATCGAGGCCGTCGAATTCCAGCAGCCGCGCCGTCGCGGCCCGGTGCGTCCGAAGCTGCGCTACGCGCACCAGGGCGGCCAGAATCCGCCGATCATCGTCATCCACGGCAACGCGCTCGACGCCGTGACGGAAACGTACAAGCGCTACCTGGAAAACCGGTTCCGCGAAACTTTCTCGCTGACCGGGACTCCATTGCGCATAGAGTTCCGTTCGTCGAACAACCCGTACGCGGACAAGGGCTGAAGCACGCCCCGCAACGGATAGGCCGCAAGGCCTATGCCCGGGGTGGGGCAGGCAAAATCGGCTATAGTGTAGCGATTGGCGCCGGATCTCTTTTTCTTCGTCGCCAATCCAGATCAACCTGCAAAAAAAGATGGAGTACGCCATGAGCAACAAAGGGCAATTGTTACAAGACCCGTTTTTGAACGCACTGCGCAAAGAGCACGTTCCCGTTTCGATCTACCTCGTCAATGGCATCAAGCTCCAAGGGAACATTGAATCGTTCGACCAGTACGTCGTGTTGCTCCGTAATACGGTGACCCAGATGGTCTACAAGCACGCCATCTCGACGGTCGTGCCGGCGCGCCCGGTGAATTTCCACCCGGACGCGGAAGCTACGTCCTAACCTATTGCAGCGGCCGGCATCCGGTCGCCGCGAGCGACCGATGCCAGCCGCCTTATCTTGACACCCGATAATTTGATCAACGCAGCGCTCGTCGGCATCGATTTCGGCAAGACCGATTTCGAAGCCAGTCTCGAAGAACTCAGTCTTCTCGCCTCCAGCGCGGGGGCCCGTCCCGCCGTCACCCTCACCGGGCGTCGCGCCAGTCCCGATGCCGCGATGTTCATCGGCAGCGGCAAAGCCGAAGAACTGCGGCTTGCCTGCGACGCGCACAACGTCGAAATCGTCATCTTCAACCACGCACTGGCGCCGGCCCAGCAACGCAATCTGGAGCGGGCGCTTAACAGGCGGGTCGTCGATCGCACGAGCCTCATCCTCGACATCTTTGCGCAGCGCGCCCGCAGCCACGAAGGCAAGCTGCAGGTCGAGCTCGCGCAGCTTCAATACCTGTCGACGCGGCTCATTCGTGCATGGACCCACCTCGAACGGCAAAAGGGTGGTATCGGCCTGCGCGGCCCCGGCGAAACCCAGCTCGAAACCGACCGCCGGCTGATCGGCGAGCGCATCAAGATGCTGAAGTCGCGGCTCGACCGGCTGCGCCGGCAACACAGCACGCAACGCCGGCAGCGCGCGCGCAGCGGCACGATGTCGGTGTCGCTCGTCGGCTATACGAACGCGGGCAAGTCGACGCTGTTCAATGCGCTGACGAAAGCGCAGGCCTACGCGGCCGACCAGCTGTTCGCGACGCTCGACACGACGTCGCGGCGCGTCTACCTCGGCGACGAGGTCGGCCAGATCGTCGTGTCGGATACGGTCGGGTTCATCCGCGAGCTGCCTCACCAACTCGTCGCGGCGTTCCGCGCGACCCTCGAGGAAACGATCCACGCCGATCTGCTGCTGCACGTGGTCGATGCGTCGAGCGCGGTCAGGCTCGAGCAGATCGAGCAGGTCAACGGCGTGTTGCACGAGATCGGCGCGGACACGATCCGACAGGTGCTGGTGTTCAACAAGATTGATGCCGTGCCCGAGCTGGCGGCCCGCGGCGACGCGGTCGAGCGGGACGAGTATGGTAATATTTCGCGCGTCTTTTTGAGCGCGCGCACCGGTCAGGGTCTTGACGCGTTGCGCGCCGCCATCGCCGAGATCGCCTCCGCGGAACACCTTTCCAGTGCGATGCCGCTTGACGGCGCGTCCGTTGAACCACACGAAGACCGCACGATTTCCGAACACGGGCGCTAACCGGTCCCGGCCGGTTCGCCGGCGTCTAATCTGGTGAACAAACTCTGGTGAACGAATACAACGAGCGGAGTACCTGGCGGCGGATGCGCGCCTTGCTGTCGAGCAACGATCCCCGCTGGGGACGCGGCGAGGGCAATGGCAAAGACGGATCCCGTCCCCGTGCGAACGAATCGAAGCGTCCGCAAGGCGGCGACGGCGAAGGTCCGCCCGATCTCGACGAGATGTGGCGCAACTTCAACCGGCGCCTGAGCGGCCTTTTCGGCGGCAAGGGCGGCAACGGCTTCCGTCCTGACAACGGCCGGGCGGCGCGGGTCGGCGTCGGCATCGTGATCGGCGTGCTGGTCGCGGTCTACGCGGGCAGCGGGCTGTTCGTCGTGCAGGAAGGCCAGACGGGCGTCGTGCTGCAGTTCGGCAAGCTGTCGGGCACGGTCGGCCAGGGCGTGCACTGGCGCGCGCCGTATCCGTTCGCGTCGCACGAGATCGTCGATACGTCGCAGGTCCGCTCGATCGAGATCGGCCGCAACAACGTCGTGCGTCTCGCGAACGTGAAGGAAGCGGCGATGCTGACGCGCGATGCCGACATCGTCGACGTGCGCTTCGTCGTCCAGTACCGGATCCGTTCCGCAACCGATTACCTGTTCCGCAGCGTCGATCCCGAGCGCAGCGTGTCGCAGGCCGCGCAGGCCGCGGTGCGTGCGATCGTCGGTACGCGCAGCGCGGCCGACGTGCTGAACCAGGACCGCGACGCGCTGCGCGAGCAGCTTTCCACCGCGATCCAGCGCGATCTCGATCGTTACCAGTCGGGGCTCGAGGTGACGGCCGTCACGATGCAGAGTGTCGCGGCGCCCGAGCAGACGCAGGCCGCCTACGGTGAAGTCGCGAAGGCGCGCGACGAGCGCGAGGCTGCGAAGCGCGCCGCGCAGGCGTACGCAAGCGACCTGCTGCCGAAGGCGCAGGGCGATGCCGCGAAGCTCGTCGACGAAGCGAAGGCGTATTCCGATCGCGTGGTCACGGAAGCCGAAGGCGATGCCGATCGCTTCAAGCAGGTCTACGCGCAGTACTCGAAGGCGCCGGCGGTGATCCGCGAGCGGATGTACCTCGAGACGATGCAGGAAATCTATTCGAACGCGACGAAGGTGTTCGTCGGCAACAAGGGCGGCAACAGCGTCGTGTACCTGCCGCTCGACAAGCTCGTCGAGCAGGGGCGACAAAACGCCGCGACGTCCACCGGCGCAACCGCGCCCGATGCGGCGTCGGCACCGGCGGCCGTCGCGCCGGCGGCAGCCGTACCCGCGAGCGCGGCACCGGCCGCCGCGGCGTCGAGCACCGACGTGCTGCGATCGCGTGAAGCGTTCCGCAGCCGGTCGCGTGAAGACGATGTGAAGTAACGGGGAGCGCAGAACATGAACCGAATCATTGCGCTTGTCGTCGCAATCGTGATCGTTGCCTTTGCGGCGTCCTCGACGGTCCTGACCGTCGATCCGCGCCATACGGCCGTGTTGTCCGGCCGCGACGGCGCGCAGCCCGAACTCGCCGGGCCCGGCATCCATTTCAAGCTGCCGCCGCCGCTGCAGACGGCCACGTTGATCGACACGCGCCTGCAATCGCTCGAGTCGTCCGATCCGCTGCAACTGGCAACGGAAGACAAGCACGACCTGCTCGTCGCGTATGCGGTGAAGTACCGGATCAGCGATCCGCTGAAATATTTCACGGCGACGGGCGGCGACCCGGCGGCAGCCACCGAACGCCTGGCCGGCGCGCTGAAGAGCGCGCTCGGCGACGCATTCGGCAAGCGTGCGCTCGACGACGCCCTCGGCGGTCAGCGCGCGATCGCCGATGCGGCCCGCGATGCGGCGAAGGCGAAGGCGTCCGGTTTCGGCGTCGACGTGGTCGACGTCCAGTTGACGCGCGTCGACTTGCCGGCCGCGCAGACGGATGCCGTCTATCAGCGGATGATCGGCGCGCTGCGCGAGCAGGCGGCGCAGGTGCGTGCGGAAGGCGCGGCTGATGTCGAGCAGATCAAGGCCGAAGCGGAACGCGAACAGCAGGCCGTGCTCGCGAACGCGTACAAATCCGCGCAGACGATCAAGGGCGAGGGCGACGCGAAGGCCGCGACGATCGCCGCCGATGCGTTCGGCCGCGATCCGCAGTTCTATCAGTTCTACGCGAGCCTGCAGGCCTACCGGAACACGTTCAAGCGGAACGACATCATCGTCGTCGATCCCGACAGCGAGTTCTTCCGCTTCATGCGCAGCCCGACGGGCGGTGCCGCACCGGCGGCGCCTGCTCCCCGCAAACATTGACCTTGGGGCGCCGCGTCGAGCGGCGCCGTCGCTCGCATGGACCTGGCTGGCTCGTTGTTGCTCGCAGTAGCGCTGATGCTGATCATCGAGGGGGCGTTCCCCTTCGTGTTTCCCGTCGCCTGGCGCGACACGTTTCGTAGAATAGCTGAGCGGCCGCCGCATCATATCCGGATCGGCGGGCTGATCGTGATGGTGCTCGGGCTCGTGCTGCTGCTGATCGCCACCTGACCGGCACCTGATCCGGACGGCGCATCCGCCGTTCGTCCCGCCCGATTTCGAATTTCCGATTCACATCGCGGCGCGCGTGTCGCGCGCTGTTTCCCGTCGTAGGACCGTACCGATGTCGACCTGGTTACTTCCCGAGAATATCGCCGACGTACTGCCGTCGGAAGCGCGCAAGATCGAGGAGCTGCGCCGCAGGCTGCTCGACCGCTTCCGTTCGTACGGCTACGAAATGGTGATGCCGCCGCTGCTCGAGTATCTCGAGTCGCTGCTGACGAGCGGCGGCGCCGATCTGCGCCTGCGCACCTTCAAGCTGGTCGACCAGCTGTCGGGCCGTACGCTCGGCCTGCGCGCGGACATCACGCCGCAGGTCGCGCGGATTGACGCGCACCTGTTGAACCGTCAGGGCGTGACGCGCCTCTGCTATGCGGGCCACGTGATGCATACGCGCCCGCGCGGCCTGCACGCGACGCGCGAGCAGATCCAGATCGGCGCCGAAATCTACGGGCACGCCGGGCTGGAAGCCGATCTCGAGATCCAGCAACTGATGCTCGACGCGCTGCATCTCGCGGGCCTGTCGCGTATCCGTCTCGACCTCGGCCACGCGGGTGTGCTCGCGGCGCTGCTGGCGCGCGACGCACAGGCTGCCGAGCGCGGCGAGTCGCTGTACGACGCGCTGTCGGGCAAGGACGTGCCGTTGCTGAACGAGCTGACCGACGATCTCGGCGCCGATACGCGCGCGGCGCTGCGCGCGTTGCCGAACCTTTACGGCGACGCGAGCGTGCTCGCCGAGGCGCGCGCACGATTGCCGGTGTTGCCCGAAATCACGCGGGCGCTCGATGATCTGGCGCAGCTCGCCGCACAGGCGAAGGGCGCCGAAGTGGCGATCGACCTCGCCGACCTGCGCGGCTACGCGTACCACAGCGGTGCGATGTTCAGCGCCTACATCGACGGCGTGCCGAACGCGATCGCGCGCGGCGGCCGCTACGACCACGTGGGCCAGGCGTATGGTCGCGCCCGTCCGGCCACGGGCTTCTCGCTCGACCTGCGCGAGCTCGCGCGGATTTCGCCGGTCGAGGCGCGCGGCACCGCGATTCTCGCGCCGTGGGCGCAGGACGACGCGCTGGGCGCGGCCGTCGCGGCGCTGCGCGATGCGGGCGAGGTCGTGATCCAGGCGCTGCCCGGCCACGACCACGTGCTCGACGAGTTCGCATGCGACCGTTCGCTCGTCGAGCGCAACGGCGCATGGGTGGTCGAACCCCGATAATCAGGCGTTCGCGGGCCGTGCTTCGGCGTGCATATCGTTGAAGCGAAACGGAAAAATTCGGAATCGCCCGCGAACATAGGTAGAATACGTTTTTAACCAGCTAACGAATCAACATGTCTGCCAGCGCAGTGAACGTGACTCCCGGGCGCAATGTCGTCGTCGTGGGAACTCAATGGGGTGATGAAGGCAAGGGCAAGATCGTCGACTGGCTGACGGACCACGCTCAGGGCGTCGTGCGTTTCCAGGGCGGCCACAACGCCGGCCACACCCTCATCATCGGCGGCAAGAAAACGATCTTGCGCCTCATTCCGTCGGGCATCATGCGTGAAGGCGTCGCCTGCTACATCGGCAACGGCGTCGTCCTGTCCCCCGAAGCACTGTTCAAGGAAATCGGCGAGCTCGAAGAAGCCGGCGTGAACGTGCGCGACCGTCTGTTCATTTCCGAAGCCGCGACGCTGATCCTGCCGTACCACATCGCGATCGACCAGGCGCGCGAAGCGCGCAAGGGCGCGGGCAAGATCGGCACGACGGGCCGCGGCATCGGCCCCGCGTACGAAGACAAGGTCGGCCGCCGCGCGCTGCGCGTGCAGGACCTGTTCGACGCGAAGACCTTCGCCGACCGCCTGCGCGAAAACCTCGATTTCCACAACTTCGTGCTGACCCAGTACCTGGGTGGCGCGGCCGTCGATTTCCAGGCCACGCTCGACACGATGCTCGGCTATGCCGACCGCCTGAAGCCGATGGTGGCCGACGTGTCGCGCCGCCTGTACGACGCGAACAACGCGGGCCAGAACCTGCTGTTCGAAGGCGCGCAAGGCACGCTGCTCGACATCGATCACGGCACCTATCCGTTCGTCACGTCGAGCAACTGCGTCGCGGGTGCGGCGTCGGCCGGCGCGGGCGTCGGTCCGCAGAAGCTCAACTACATCCTCGGCATCACGAAGGCGTATTGCACGCGCGTCGGTTCGGGTCCGTTCCCGAGCGAACTGTACGATGCGGACAATCCGCAGCGCCAGGACCAGGTCGGCGTCACGCTCGCGAACGTCGGCAAGGAATTCGGTTCGGTCACCGGCCGTCCGCGCCGCACGGGCTGGCTCGATGCGGCCGCGCTGCGCCGTTCGATCCAGATCAACGGCGTGTCGGGCCTGTGCATGACGAAGCTCGACGTGCTCGACGGCCTCGACGAGGTCAAGCTGTGCGTCGGCTACAAGATCGACGGCAAGGATGTGGACATCCTGCCGCGTGGCGCAGCCGATGTGGCGCGTTGCGAGCCCGTGTACGAAACGTTCTCCGGCTGGAAGGAAAGCACGGTCGGCATCAAGACGTGGGACGCACTGCCGGCCAACGCGCAGGCTTACCTGACCCGCGTCCAGGAAGTGGCTGGCGTGCCGGTCGACATGGTGTCGACGGGCCCGGACCGCGACGAAACGATCCTGCTCCGCCATCCGTTCAAGGTGTAACCCGAGATGACGCAGCAAATCACGATGACGGCGGCAGACTTGATGACCGATCCGCGCAACGACGACAAGAACCTGTGGGTGGGCTGGGACGAGTATCACCGTCTGATCGAGCTGCTCGCGCTCCACGTGCACGCATCGGGCTGGAAGTTCGACCAGATCCTGTGCCTCGCGCGCGGTGGCCTGCGCGTCGGCGATCAGCTGTCGCGCATCTATGACGTGCCGCTCGCGATCCTTGCGACGAGTTCGTACCGGGAAGCGGCCGGCACCGAGCAGGGCGACCTCGATATCGCGCAGTACATCACGATGACGCGCGGCAACCTCGCGGGCAACGTGCTGCTGGTCGACGATCTCGTCGATTCGGGCGTCACGCTCGCGCGCGTGCAGGAGCACCTGAAGGAGCGCTATCCGGCCGTGACGGCCGTGCGTTCGGCCGTGCTCTGGTACAAGGGTTGCTCGAAGGTCAAGCCGGACTATCACACGCAGTATCTGCCGACGAATCCGTGGATTCATCAGCCGTTCGAGGAGTGGGACACGGTTCGTCCGCACAACCTCGAGGCGTGGATCAAGCGCGGTCGCGCGCAGCGCGACGGTTCGGGCGCGTAAGCGGCCGGCCGATCGAAGGAAAGCCTTGTACGGCGCCGTTTGCGGCGCCGTTTTTCATTGCGGCACCGTTTGCGCGACGCGGCGTGCCCTGCGTATCCGGTAGGCAGACGGCGCCGCCCCGGCTATGATGGCAGCCCTGCCACAGCTCGCGCCGGATTGCATGCGCAGCGTGGATCACGTGGTTTCACGGCAACAGAGCAGGGCGGCGTTTCACGGGGGCGCGAGTAGAATAGCGCTCGTTTTGTCCGACCCGGACCCGATTATTACGCTTCATATGAACGACACGATCCACGCGACCGACGCAGCACACGCGCCGCACTCGACGCACCAACACTCGATGCGGGCGCTAGCGATAGCAGCCATCGGCGTCGTGTTCGGCGACATCGGCACCAGCCCGCTGTATTCGCTCAAGGAGGCGTTCAGTCCGGCGCACGGCATCCCGCTCACCGAAGGCTCGATTCTCGGCGTGATCTCGCTGCTGTTCTGGGCAATCATCCTGGTGGTCGGCATCAAGTACCTGCTGTTCGTGATGCGGGCAGACAACAACGGCGAAGGCGGCGTGCTCGCGCTGATGGCGCTGTCGCTGCGGCCGCTCGACTCGAAAACCCGTGTCGCGGGCGCGCTGATGGCGCTCGGGATATTCGGCGCGTGCATGTTCTACGGGGACGCGGTGATCACGCCGGCGATCTCGGTGATGTCGGCAGTCGAAGGTCTCGAAATCGCGACGCCGCACCTGTCCCATCTCGTGATGCCGATCACGATCGTGATCCTGATCGCGCTGTTCTGGATCCAGCGCCACGGCACCGCGCTGGTCGGCAAGCTGTTTGGCCCGATCATGGTGCTGTGGTTCATCGTGATTGCCGCGCTCGGCGTGTACCACATCGTGCGCGTGCCGGGCATCATCGCGGCAATCAACCCGTATTACGCCGCGTCGTTCATGTCGGAGCACGTGCTGCAGGCCTACGTCGTGCTCGGCTCGGTCGTGCTGGTGCTGACCGGCGCGGAAGCGCTCTACGCGGACATGGGCCACTTCGGCGCGAAGCCGATCCGCCTCGCCGCATATGGGCTCGTGATGCCGTCGCTCGTGCTGAACTACTTCGGCCAGGGCGCGCTGCTGATCCAGAACCCGAAGGCGATCGAGAACCCGTTCTTCCTGCTGGCGCCCGAATGGGGGCTGCTGCCGCTCGTCGTGCTGTCGACGGTCGCGACCGTGATCGCGTCGCAGGCCGTGATCTCGGGGGCGTATTCGCTGACGTCGCAGGCGATCCAGCTCGGTTACGTGCCGCGCATGAAGGTGCTGCATACGTCCGACCTCGCGATCGGCCAGATCTACGTGCCGGTCGTGAACTGGTTGCTGCTGTTCGTGATCCTCTGCATCGTGGTCGGCTTCAAGAGCTCCGACAACCTCGCGGCCGCGTACGGCATCGCGGTGACGGCGACGATGGTGATCACGACCGTGCTTGCGGCCGTCGTGATGGTGAAGGTGTGGAACTGGAACCGCCTGCTGGTCGGCGCGATCATCGCCGTGTTCCTCGCGGTCGATCTCGGCTTCTTCGGCGCGAACCTGCTGAAGGTCGCGCAGGGCGGCTGGCTGCCGCTCGGCATCGGCGCGTTGCTGTTCTTCCTGCTGATGACCTGGTACAAGGGGCGCCACATCGTCAAGGAGCGCACGGCGGCCGACGGCATTCCGCTCGAGCCGTTCCTGCAGGGGCTGCTCGCGCATCCGCCGCATCGCGTGTCGGGCACCGCGATCTACCTGACCGGCAATGACAAGCTCGTGCCCGTCAGCCTGCTGCACAACCTGAAGCACAACAAGGTGCTGCACGAGCGGACCATTTTCCTGACGTTCGTCACACGCGACTTTCCTTACGTGCGCGACGACAAGCGCCTGAGCTCGCGCGATGCGGGTGGCGGACTGTACATCGTGAAGGCCGAATACGGTTTCAACGAGACGCCGGACGTGAAGGCCGTGCTCGAGGAATTCGGCCGCACGCACGACATGACGTTCGAGCTGATGGACACGTCGTTCTTCCTCGCGCGCGAAACGGTCGTGCCGACGCATCTGCCCGGGATGTCGATCTGGCGCGAGCGCGTGTTCGCGTGGATGCATCAGAACGCGGCGAAGCCGACCGACTTCTTCTCGATTCCGGCGAACCGTGTCGTCGAGCTCGGCACGAAGATCGAGATCTGACCGGGCGCGGCGCGCGGGCCTCCTGGCCGCGCGCCGCGTCTGTCGACCGTCTGGACGGGCCGCGATCGTTCGCATCGCCGGCCGTCACCGCAAAAGCAAACGCAGCCGCATCGCGCTGCGTGTTCCGCACAAGCCAAACCATCCAATCCGGTAGCCGACTGCGCGCGCAGGCGCCAGCGCGCGTCGAGCCGTGCGCGTTCGCGGCAGCAATGAAAAAGCCCGCCTTGCGGCGGGCTGTTCGTGCGTCGACGGCTTTCGCGCGCTCAGCGCTTCAGCTTCGCGAATGCCGCGGCCATTGCGCCGGCCGGTTCCGGTTCGCGTGAACGCGGCGGGCGTGCGGCGCCGCGTCCCGCGTTGCCGCGATCCTGGCCGCCGCGAGACGACATGCCGGGTGCTGCCGCATCGTCGTCGAGGCGCATCGTCAGCGCAATGCGCTGGCGCTTCACGTCGACGTCGATCACCTTCACCTTGACGACCTGGCCGGCCTTCACGACTTCGTGCGGGTCCTTGATGAACTTCGTCGACATCGCGGACACGTGGACGAGGCCGTCCTGGTGGACGCCGATATCCACGAATGCGCCGAACGCGGCGACGTTCGTCACGACCCCTTCCAGCGTCATGCCCGGCACGAGATCCGACACTTTCTCGACGCCATCGCGGAACGTCGCCGTCTTGAATTCCGGACGCGGATCGCGGCCCGGTTTCTCCAGTTCGGACAGGATGTCGCGCACGGTCGGCAGGCCGAAACGTTCGTCGACAAATTCCGCGGGGGACAGGCCTGACAGCGCTTCGCGGTTGCCGAGCACGTCGTCGATGCGTTTGTTGATCTTCGCGAGCATCCGCTCGACGACCGGATAGGCTTCCGGGTGAACCGACGAGCGGTCGAGCGGATTCTCGCCGCCGTTGATGCGCAGGAAGCCGGCGGCCTGTTCGAACGTCTTGTCGCCGAGG
This sequence comes from Burkholderia pyrrocinia, assembly GCF_001028665.1. Taxonomy (NCBI): domain Bacteria; kingdom Pseudomonadati; phylum Pseudomonadota; class Betaproteobacteria; order Burkholderiales; family Burkholderiaceae; genus Burkholderia; species Burkholderia pyrrocinia. The sequence goes on along the minus strand of NZ_CP011503.1, from coordinate 3,331,798 downwards.
CGCGGCACCTTGCGCAGGTGCTCGCGCGACGGGAACGGGCCGTTCGCATCGCGGTAGTCGACGATGTTGCGCGCGAGCGTCGCGTTCAGGCCCGACACGCGTGCGAGCAGCGGGGCCGATGCCGTGTTCGCATCGACGCCGACCGCGTTCACGCAATCCTCGACGACCGCGTCGAGCGAGCGGGCCAGTTCGCGCTGGTTCACGTCGTGCTGGTACTGGCCGACGCCGATCGCCTTCGGCTCGATCTTCACGAGCTCGGCGAGCGGGTCCTGCAGGCGGCGCGCGATCGACACGGCGCCGCGCAGCGACACGTCCATTTCGGGGAATTCCTTCGCCGCGAGCTCGGACGCCGAGTAGACCGACGCACCGGCTTCCGACACGACGATCTTCTGCAGGCGCAGCTCGGGGTGTTTCGCGATCAGTTCGCTGGCGAGCTTGTCGGTTTCGCGCGACGCGGTGCCGTTGCCGATGCTGATCAGTTCGGCCTGCGTCTGCGCGGCGATGCGCGCGAGTTTCGCGATCGAGCCATCCCAGTCGCGGCGCGGCTCGTGCGGGTAGATCGTGTCGGTCGCGAGTACCTTGCCGGTGCGGTCGACGACCGCGACCTTCACGCCGGTGCGCAGGCCGGGGTCGAGACCGATCACGGCCTTCGGGCCGGCCGGTGCCGCGAGCAGCAGGTCGTTCAGGTTGCGCGCGAACACGCGGATCGCTTCGGCTTCGGCTGTCTCGCGCAGTTGCGTGAGCAGCTCGTTCTCGATATGCGGCTGCACCTTCACGCGCCAGCACCAGCGGCATACGTCGGACAGCCATTTGTCGGCCGGGCGGTTCTGGTTCGCAATGCTGAAATGGCGCGCGATCATCGCCTCGCCGGGATGCGGCACCTGTGCGTCGAGCTCTTCGCCGAGGCCGAGCTTGACCGTCAGCACGCCCGCGTTGCGGCCGCGGAACAGCGCGAGTGCGCGGTGCGACGGCACGGTCTTGATCGTTTCCGCGTAGTCGTAATAGTCGCGGAATTTCTCGCCTTCCTCGTTTTCCTTGCCCTCGACGACGGCCGACGACACGACGCCCTGGTTGTGCAGGTAGTCGCGCAGCTTGCCGAGCAGCTCGGCCGTCTCGCCGAACTGTTCGGACAGGATGTCGCGCGCGCCGTCGAGCGCGGCCTTCACGTCGGCGACGCCCTTGTCGGCGTCGACATACGCGGCCGCCTCGGCCTGCGGGTCGAGCAGCGGGTTCGCGAGCAGCGCGTGCGCGAGCGGCTCGAGGCCGGCTTCGCGGGCGATCTGCGCGCGCGTGCGGCGCTTCGGCTTGTACGGCAGATAAAGGTCTTCGAGCACCTGCTTGCTGTCGGCCGCCTCGATCGCGGAACGCAGTTCGTCGGTCAGCTTGCCCTGTTCGTCGATGCTCGACAGGATCGCCGCACGGCGATCCTCGAGCTCGCGCAGATACAGGAGGCGTTCCTCGAGCTGGCGCAATTGCGTGTCGTCGAGATTGCCGGTCACTTCCTTGCGGTACCGGGCAATGAACGGAACGGTCGAGCCTTCGTCGAGGAGTTGCACGGCCGCCGCGACCTGGCGCGGCTGGACGGACAGTTCGGTGGCGATGCGCTGTACGATCTTGAGTGCTACGGTTTCCGTCATGTCGTGGATGATCTGCCTGCTGAAATCGCGGCGCGGGCCGGCAGGCCCGGCGCGGCGGGCTGCATGGCGGGCCCGACGGGCCAGATGCCGCGGGTGGGTGAAGCGGGGCATTTTGCCATAAATGACGGAGCGTCCAGCCGGGGGTGATAGAATTTGACACATGTCCCGCAGCTTTCCTACGACGTTGCCAACTTCCCGCATTTCTCTCGTCGCGCTCGGCGCAGCGCTCGCCGCGGCTTTGTCCGCCGGGCCTTCCGGCGCGTTCGCGCAGGCCTCGGGCGCAACCGCGCCGGCCGCCTCCGCAGCCGCGCCCGTTACGTCCACAGCCGCACCGGATTTCGACGCCCGTCAAAAAGTGCTCAATCAACGCTCCGCGGAAAACGATTATCGTTATGCGGTGGCCGAGCACGATTGCTACAGCAAGTTTTTCGTCAATCACTGTCTCGGCAAGGCGCGCGACCAGATGCGCGACGAGCGCGCGAGCATCCGCCAGGAACAGCTCGCGCTCGACGACGAGCAGCGTGCGGTGCGCGCGCAGCAGCGCGACCAGCAGCAGGCGCTGAAGCAGGCGCAGAATGCGGCGGAAGCGCCGCAGCGCGCGGCGAACGACGCGGCGAACGCGGCTGCGTTCCGCGACAAGCAGGAGCAGAATGCACTGAAGCAGGCGCAGCGCGGCGCGGAAGGGCCGCAGCGCGCGGCGAGCAAGCAGGCATACGACCAGAAGCAGGCCGACTTCCAGCGCAAGCTCGACCAGGCGCACCAGCAGGCGGCGCAGAAGGCGCAGGAGCGGGCGGACAATGCCGCGCGCTACGGACAGAAGCAGAAGGAAGCCGCGCAGCACAAGGCCGATGTCGAGCGGCGCCAGCAGGAAGCGACAGAGAAGGCCAAGCAGCAACAGCAGGGGCAGTAACGTGTTGGATTGATCGGGATCAGTCTCGTGCGCGTCGGCACGCCAGTCGGCGCGCTGCTTCGATGAGGAGGCAAACATGCAAAACCGTCTCACGGAACAGCAGCAGGAATTGCACAACCGTTTGGCTGCATTGCAGGAGCAGCACCAGCAGCTTGCTCGGGAGATCGAGCTGAAGGAAGGACACTCCGACATCGACGACATCACGCTGCACCGGCTGAAGAAGGAAAAGCTGGCAGCCAAGGACAAAATCATCTTGCTGCAATCGCAGCTGGAACCGGATAAGCGCGCCTGAGCGCGGCCTGGCAAGCGCCGGCGCCGCACGGGCGCTGGACACAGGAACGCTTGCCTTGAATTCACCGCTTGAAGCCACCCCCGATGCCCGGCGAGACACATCGTCCGCCGGGCGCGTTCGTGCGCCCGAAGGCACCTTCGAGCTGAGCCGCAAGCGCGTCGACGAGCTCGACACGATCTTCGGCGAAGGCGGATTGCTGGCGCGCGCGCTCGACGGCTATCGGCCGCGTACGTCGCAGATCGAAATGGCGCGTGCGGTCGCGTCCGCGATGGAAGCGTCCGCGCGCCGGATGCCCGAGCCCGAGATCTTCGAGACCCGCAAGCGGCCGGCGCGCCGCCTCGGCGACGGCGACAAGACGGCCGAACCGGGTGCGGACGCTGCTGCTGCGGCCGAATCCGATAACGACGCAGGCGACAACACGCTGATCGTCGAAGCCGGCACGGGTACCGGCAAGACCTATGCGTATCTCGTGCCCGCGATGCTGTGGGGCGGCAAGGTGATCGTGTCGACCGGCACGAAGCACCTGCAGGACCAGTTGTTCCAGCGCGACATCCCGACCGTGCGCAACGCGCTCGCGGTGCCGGTGACGGTCGCGATGCTCAAGGGCCGCGCAAACTACCTGTGCCACTACTACCTGCAACGCACGGCCGACAACGGCCGCTTGCCGTCGCGGCAGGACACGGCCTACCTGCAGGAAATCGTCCGTTTCGCGAAGATCACGAAGAGCGGCGACAAGGCCGAACTCGCGAGCGTGCCGGAAACGGCGCCCGTGTGGTCGATGGTCACGTCGACGCGCGACAACTGCCTCGGCCAGGAATGCCCGCATTACAAGGAATGCTTCGTGATGCAGGCGCGGCGCGAGGCGCAGCAGGCCGACGTCGTCGTCGTCAATCACCACCTGTTCTTCGCGGACATCATGCTGCGCGACACGGGAATGGCCGAGTTGCTGCCGAACGCGAACACGGTCATCTTCGACGAAGCGCACCAGCTGCCGGAGACGGCGACGCTGTTCTTCGGCGAGACGCTGTCGACGACGCAGATTCTCGAACTCGCGCGCGACACGGTGGCCGAAGGCCTGAGCCATGCGCGCGACGCGGTCGAGTGGGTGAAGCTCGGCGGCGATCTCGAACGCGCGGCACGCGACCTGCGCCTCGCGTTCGCGAACGACCAGATTGTCCGCATGTCGCTCGCCCAGCTCGGCGACGATCACCCGATGTTCGGTGCGCTCGACGCGCTCGAGGCAGCGCTTGACGCGCTCGCGTCGGCACTCGCGAGCCAGGCCGAGCGGGCGGAATCGCTCGGCGCGTGCCTGCGGCGCGCACGCGAGTTGCAGGATCTGCTGGCCGGCTGGGTCGCGCCCGGCGCGGCGGAAGCGGCCGCGAAGGCCGACGCGGCGGCAGCCGGCGACAAGGCGGCGTCCGACGGCGATCCGAACGAGAAGGTGCGCTGGGTCGAGGTGTTCGCGCATACCGTGCAGTTGCACGAAACGCCGCTGTCGGTTGCGCCGATCTTTGCGAAACAGCGCGCAGGCGTGCCGCGTGCATGGGTGTTCACGTCGGCCACGTTGTCGGTGCGCGGCGATTTCACGCACTACGCGGCACAGATGGGCCTCAGCTCGCGTCGCTCGATGACGCTCGCAAGCCCGTTCGACTACCAGTCGCAGGGGTTGCTGTACGTGCCGCGCAACCTGCCGCAGCCGTCTTCGCCGGCGTTTACCGATGCCGTCTTCGATGCCGCGCTGCCGGCGATCGAGGCGTCCGGCGGCGGCGTGTTCATGCTGTGCACGACGTTGCGCGCGGTCGACCGGATCGCGTCGAAGCTGCGCGACGTGATCGAGTCGCGCGGCTGGAATACGCCGCTGCTCGTGCAGGGCGATGCGAGCCGCACCGAGCTGCTCGATCGCTTCCGCGCGTACGGCAATGCGATCCTGGTCGGGAGCCAGAGTTTCTGGGAAGGCGTCGACGTGCGCGGCGACGCGCTGTCGCTCGTCGTGATCGACAAGCTGCCGTTCGCGCCGCCGGACGATCCGGTGCTGGCCGCGCGGCTCGACGCGCTGACGAAGAAGGGCCTGAGCCCGTTCGCCGTGCACCAGTTGCCGCAGGCCGTGATCACGCTGAAGCAGGGCGCGGGCCGGCTGATTCGCGCGGAGACCGATCGCGGCGTGCTGATGATCTGCGACACGCGGCTCGTCGACAAGCCTTACGGGCGCCGGATCTGGCAGAGCCTGCCGCCGTTCAAGCGGACCCGCGAGATCGCGGTCGTCCAGGACTTCTTCGACGAGCACCGCTCGGAAAAACGCACGTGACGGCATGCGCGGCGGCTGCCGCGCGCCTGCACCTGTGCCGCCGGCATGCGGTGCCAACAAAAAACCCGGCTCGATGGCCGGGTTTTTTGTTTGTGCAACGGGTGTTGCGTCGCGCAGTGCTTTAGAACTGCCACCACGACTTCTTCGCGCCGGGGCGCGAGTGGCCCGTCACGTACGGGCTGTCGGGAAACGTGCCCGCGAGCACGCGCTTCGTGTCCTCGGCGAGTTCCGGCTGGTTCAGCTTGCCGTACGACAGGATCATGATGTGCAGCGCGTCCTCGATCGCCGGCGCACCCTTGTAGTCCTTGATCGCGAGCTGCGCGCGGTTGATGGCCGCGACATACGCACCGCGCCGGTAGTAGTAGTCGGCCGCGTGCACTTCGTGCGACGCGAGCGCGTTGACGATGTAGCGCATCCGCGCGGCCGCGTCGGGCGCGTACTTGCTCTTCGGGAAGCGGTCGACGACGACCTTGAACGCATCGTACGATTCGCGCAGTGCCTGCGGATCGCGTTCGCTCATGTCCTGGCCGGAGAAGCGGCCGAACAGGCCGAGATCGTCGTTGAAGTGGATCATCCCCTTCAGGTAGTACGCGTACGGGATATCCGGATGATCCGGGTGGAGCTGGATGAAGCGGTCGACGGCCTGGTCGGCGGCTGCCGCTTCGTTGTCCTTCCAGTTGCAGTATGCAACGTTGATCTGTGCCTGTTGCGCGAAATGGCCGAACGGATCGCGACCTTGCAGCGATTCGAAATATTTCGCGCACTTGCCCCAGTCGCCGCCGGACAGTGCATCCTGGGCCTCTGAGTATAATTTGTTGTTCGACCAGGTAGCCGTCTCGTCCTGCTTCTGCGGCAAGCCGTGGCAGCCGGCGATGAGGGCCGCGGCCGCTACCGCCGCAGCTCGGGCGGCGACGGTTCTGGCCGTACGTTTGGTCGAATTCATCATGCTCGCATGTCCTAGCTTCAAGTCTCGGTGACCCAGTCTAAATGACCCGTTCAAGTTCGCAGAATGCCCAGCCGGGCACACCAAATCGCGAAGATTATAGCCCAAGCGGTCGGCCCGCCGACGCTGCCTCGGGGGATTCCCTCGATGACGATCTGACCGGCGACGCATTGCAACCGCCCGCGGTGCCGTCCGCGGCGGGCGATGACGCGCCGCGCGTCGTCGAAGTGCCGCTGTCGCTCGCGGGCGAACGCCTCGACAAGGCGCTCGCCCAGCTGTTCCCCGAATTCTCCCGCAGCCGCCTGCAGAGCTGGATCGAGGCGCAGCGCGTGCTGGTCGACGGCGCGCCCGCGAAGATCCGCCAGCCGGTGCCGCTCGGCGCAAAGATCGAGCTCGTACCCGACCTGCTTCCCGAGCAGCTCGCGTTCACGCCGGAGCCCGTGCCGCTCGACGTCATCTACGAGGACGACGCGCTCGTCGTCATCAACAAGCCGGCCGGCGTCGTCGTGCACCCGGCGGCCGGCAACTGGAGCGGCACGATCCTGAACGGGCTGCTGCATCGCTACGGCGACGCGGCGGCCGGCCTGCCGCGTGCAGGGATCGTCCACCGGCTCGACAAGGAGACCTCCGGCCTGATGGTGGTGGCGCGCACGCTGGCCGCGCAGACCGACCTCGTGCGCCAGTTGCAGGCCCGCACGGTGAAGCGCCGCTATTTCGCGCTCGTGTGGGGCACGATGCCCGAGGAAGGCACGATCGATGCGCCGATCGGCCGCGATCCGCGCGAGCGTACGCGCATGGCCGTCGTCACGGGCGCGTCGGGCAAGCCCGCGCGCACGCATTTCCGCACGGTTGACACATGCGTGTGGCAACGTCAGCCGGTTTCGGCGATCCAGTGCGACCTCGAAACCGGCCGCACGCACCAGATCCGCGTGCACTGCTCGCACGCCGGGCACCCGCTGCTCGGCGATCCCGTCTACGGGCGCGCGCGCGGCAAGCGCTCGGTCGCGCCGCTGCCGGACGGGTTCGCGCGACAGGCGCTGCATGCATGGCGGCTCGGCCTCGTGCATCCGGTCACGGGCAAGGCGATGCAGTGGCGCTGCCCGCTGCCGGACGACATGAACGCACTCGTCGCGGCGCTCGGCTTCGGGCAGGGCGACGAGGAATTCGACGACGACGACGGTGTCTACGACGATGACGATTTCGGCGGCGAGTATCACGACGATGAGCCGTACCTGGACGATGAGGAGGAGTGAGTGCCGATGACGAACCTGGCGCCGTTGACGTGGCAGGACTGCGTGCAGCCCGACTGGCAGGTGTCGCCGCGCGTGCGTGCGCTGATCACGACGCGCGACGGCGGTGTGAGCGAAGGCCCGTACGGGCGCTGGCAGGATGGTGCGGCGTTGGCAGGCGGGATGAATCTCGGCCTGCATACCGGTGACGATCCCGGCCATGTCGCCGGGAATCGCGCGCGCTTGCTCGCGCTGGCAGGCCAGTCGAGCGCGGCATGGCTCGAGCAGGTTCACGGCGCGCAGATCGTGCGCGCCGACGAGGTGATCGCGGCGGCGCCCGCGGCCGCGGCGCCGGTGAAGGCGGACGCGAGCGTCACGGACCGGGCGGGTGCCGTCTGCGTCGTGATGGTGGCCGATTGCCTGCCCGTGCTGCTGTGCGATGCACAGGGCCGGGCGGTCGGTGCCGCGCATGCGGGCTGGCGCGGGCTCGCGGCCGGCATCGTCGAGCAGACCGCGGCGCGCGTCGCGGCGCTGGCGGGCGGCGCGACGGACACGCTTCATGCGTACCTCGGGCCGGCGATCGGCCCGCAGGCGTTCGAAGTCGGCGCCGACGTGCGCGACGCGTTTCTCGACACGGCCCCGCAGTCAGAGCATGATGAAACCCGTCATGCGTTCGTCGCGATCGACGGCACGCCCGGCAAGTTTCTTGCCGATCTCTATGCGCTCGCGCGCCTGCGCCTCGCGCGTGCGGGCGTGGCGAACGTGAGCGGCGGAACGGCCTGTACGTTCGCCGAACAAGCGCGCTTCTATTCGTACCGGCGCGACCGGGTGACGGGCCGCATGGCGGCGGCGATCTGGCTGGCGGATTGACGGCATGCGCATGCGCGCATGGTTTTGTTGCGCCGCGAAATCGGGTATCTCGATATTTAGGCGGCAATACGGCGTTGCATGCGCAGTTGAATGAAAAATCCCGAAGTCAAGTCGATCAGAATATTTTATGTTTCGCCGGAACCCTTGTCCCGTCTGTTGCGCACGGATTATCTCCGTGCAGAAATGTTCAGCGGTTTGACATGGCGCTTCACATGGGGAAAACGATAATGATAAAAATACCGCACTGCGGCAGAATCTGGAGACGCCTCTCCAGAGCATGACGGCCCGGCTCGCAGCCGGCACGCCGCGCGCGAGCAGGATTTCACGATAGACGCTCACGAATCACCGGTAAGGCAGGTAATGACAGCATCGAAAAATTCGTCGACGTCCGCTCAGGCGGGCACTTCCGCAGGCAGCACCGGCTTCGATCCGGTTGCCCAGCCGATGCAGCAGATGTTCGAATCGTGGTTGAACGCGTGGCGCGGTTTTGCAGATCCGGCGCGCGCCGCGACTGCGTCGGCCACCGTCAATCCGTTCGCGACATTCCAGTTCCCGACTTCGTTTCCGTTCCAGGTGCCGTCGATGCCCGATCTGGGCAGCATGGCGTCGCCGTTCGCGGGGCTGAAGCTGCCGGTTGCCGCGATTCCGCCCGAACGGTTGCAGACGCTGCAGGCCGACTACGCGCGCGATTGCATGGCGCTGATGCAGCAAGCGGCCGCCGCGAAGCTCGAGTCGCCCGAACTGAAGGACCGCCGTTTCAGCGGCGATGCGTGGAAGGCGTCGCCGGCGCATGCGTTCGCGGCTGCCTGGTATCTGCTCAACGCACGCTACCTGCAGGAACTGGCCGACGCGCTTCAGACCGATCCGAAGACGCGCGAGCGCATCCGTTTCACGGTCCAGCAATGGACGGCCGCCGCCGCACCGAGCAACTTCCTCGCACTCAATCCCGACGCGCAGAAATCGATTCTCGAGACGCAGGGCGAAAGCCTGCGGCAGGGGATGATGAACCTGCTCGGCGACTTGCAGCGCGGCAAGATTTCGCAGACCGACGAATCGCAGTTCGTGGTCGGCAAGAACCTCGGGTGTACTGAAGGCGCGGTCGTCTACGAGAACGACCTGATCCAGTTGATCCAGTACGCGCCGAAGACGGACAAGGTGTTCGAGCGGCCGCTGCTGATCGTGCCGCCGTGCATCAACAAGTTCTACATCCTCGACCTGCAGCCCGAGAATTCGCTCGTCGCGCACGCGCTGTCGAACGGCCATCAGGTGTTCCTCGTGTCGTGGCGCAATGCGGATGCATCGGTCGCGCACAAGACGTGGGACGACTACATGAACGAAGGGCTGCTCGCGGCGATCGATGCCGTGCAGCAGGTCAGCGGCCGCGAACAGATCAACACGCTCGGCTTCTGCGTCGGCGGCACGATGCTCGCGACCGCGCTGGCGGTGCTCGCCGCGCGCGGCGAACATCCGGCCGCGTCGATGACGCTGCTGACCGCGATGCTCGACTTCACCGACACCGGCATTCTCGACGTGTTCGTCGACGAGGCGCACGTGCAGATGCGCGAGCAGACCATCGGCGGCAAGAACGGCACGCAACCGGGGCTGATGCGCGGCGTCGAGTTCGCGAACACGTTCTCGTTCCTGCGGCCGAACGACCTCGTGTGGAACTACGTCGTCGACAACTACCTGAAGGGCCGCACGCCGGCGCCGTTCGACCTGCTGTACTGGAACAGCGATTCGACCAGCCTGCCGGGCCCGATGTACGCGTGGTACCTGCGCAATACCTATCTCGAGAACAAGCTTCGCGAGCCGGGCGCGCTGACCGTGTGCGGCGAATCCGTCGACCTGTCGCTGGTCGACGTGCCGACCTTCATCTATGGCTCGCGCGAGGATCATATCGTGCCGTGGCAGACGGCCTACGCGTCGACGTCGATCCTGTCGGGCCCGCTGAAGTTCGTGCTCGGCGCGTCGGGTCACATTGCGGGCGTGATCAATCCGCCGGCGAAGAAGAAGCGCAGCTACTGGGTCAACGACAGCGACCTGCCCGAAGCCGCGGACGACTGGTTCGCCGGTGCGACCGAGCAGCCGGGAAGCTGGTGGACGACGTGGGTCGAATGGCTCGACCAGTACGGCGGCCGTAAGGTGGCGCCGCCCGCCAAGCCCGGTTCCGCGCAGTTCCCGGTGATCGAGCCGGCGCCGGGCCGCTACGTGTTGCAGCGCGATTGACGAAAACCGGACAGCGGCGCACGCTGTCCGATGCACCGCAGTTTTTTTAACAGGGCCGGTAACGATGCGCCGTGTCGTGCGGGCCTGGAGGAAAGGGAAATGACGGACGTAGTGATCGTATCGGCCGCGCGGACCGCGGTCGGCAAATTCGGCGGCTCGCTTGCGAAGATTGCGGCGCCGGAGCTGGGCGCGACGGTGATCCGCGCGGTGCTGGAGCGCGCCGGCGTGAAGCCGGAGCAGGTGAGCGAAGTGATCATGGGCCAGGTGCTGACGGCCGGCTCGGGGCAGAACCCGGCGCGGCAGTCGCTGATCAAGGCCGGGCTGCCGGCGGCAGTGCCGGGGATGACGATCAACAAGGTGTGCGGCTCGGGCCTGAAGGCCGTGATGCTGGCGGCGAATGCGATCGTCGCGGGCGACGCGGAGATCGTGATCGCGGGCGGCCAGGAGAACATGAGCGCGTCGCCGCACGTGCTGCCGGGCTCGCGCGACGGGTTCCGGATGGGCGACGCGAAGCTGGTCGACACGATGATCGTCGACGGCCTGTGGGACGTGTACAACCAGTACCACATGGGCATCACGGCGGAGAACGTCGCGAAGGAATACGGGATCACGCGCGAAGAGCAGGACGCGTTTGCGGCGCTGTCGCAGAACAAGGCGGAAGCCGCGCAGAAGGCCGGGCGCTTCGACGACGAGATCGTGCCGGTGTCGATTCCGCAACGCAAGGGCGAGCCGCTGCAGTTCGCGACCGATGAATTCGTGCGTCACGGCGTGACGGCGGAATCGCTGGCGGGGCTGAAGCCGGCGTTCTCGAAGGACGGTTCGGTGACGGCGGCGAACGCGTCGGGCCTGAACGACGGCGCGGCGGCGGTGCTGGTGATGTCGGCGCAGAAGGCGGCGGCGCTCGGCCTGACGCCGCTCGCGCGGATCAAGGCGTACGCGAACGCGGGCGTGGATCCGAGCGTGATGGGGATGGGCCCGGTGCCGGCATCGCGCCGGTGCCTGGAGCGCGCGGGCTGGACGCCGGGCGACCTGGACCTGATGGAAATCAACGAAGCGTTCGCGGCGCAGGCGCTGGCGGTGCACAAGCAGATGGGCTGGGACACGTCGAAGGTGAACGTGAACGGCGGCGCGATCGCGATCGGTCACCCGATCGGTGCGTCGGGTTGCCGGATCCTGGTGACGCTGCTGCACGAGATGGCCAAGCGCGATGCGAAGCGCGGGCTGGCGTCGCTGTGTATCGGCGGCGGGATGGGCGTCGCGCTCGCGGTCGAGCGTCCGTAACCGGTCGTCCGTTACCGGCGAACCGAATCCGGGCGCCGGCCGATTGCGGTTTCGGCCGGCGCCACGTGAAGTCAGAGCGGGCCTCCGGCAGCTCTCGAAACCAAAAAAATGGAGTGAGATCTATGTCTCAGCGAATTGCGTACGTAACGGGCGGGATGGGCGGCATCGGCACCAGCATCTGCCAGCGTCTGTTGAAAGATGGCTTCAAGGTCGTCGCGGGCTGTGGCCCGAACTCGCCGCGCCGTGTGAAATGGCTCGAGGATCAGAGGGCGCTCGGGTACGATTTCATCGCGTCGGAAGGCAACGTCGGCGACTGGGACTCGACCAAGGACGCGTTCGACAAGGTCAAGGCCGAAGTCGGCGAGATCGACGTGCTGGTCAACAACGCGGGCATTACGCGTGACGTCGTGTTCCGCAAGATGTCGCACGAAGACTGGACCGCCGTGATCGACACCAACCTGACGAGCCTGTTCAACGTGACGAAGCAGGTGATCGACGGGATGGTCGAGCGTGGCTGGGGCCGGATCATCAACATTTCGTCGGTGAACGGTCAGAAGGGGCAATTCGGCCAGACCAACTATTCGACCGCGAAGGCCGGCATTCACGGCTTCACGATGTCGCTCGCGCAGGAAGTCGCGACGAAGGGCGTGACGGTCAACACCGTGTCGCCGGGCTACATCGGCACCGACATGGTGAAGGCGATCCGCCCCGACGTGCTCGAGAAGATCGTCGCGACGATCCCGGTGCGGCGTCTCGGCGGGCCGGAGGAAATCGGCTCGATCGTCGCGTGGCTTGCGTCGAACGATTCAGGCTTCGCGACGGGCGCCGACTTCTCGCTGAACGGCGGCCTGCACATGGGCTGAACGCCCGGGCTGCGCGGGCCGGGTGGCCGCGCAGCCGGGTGTGTTCCGAAGGCCCCCGCCTCCCGGATTCGGGCGGCGGGGATTCGTCACTTGCGCTACGCTGCACTGAAAGGCGTTACATGACTACTACAAAGAAGACGGCCGAACGGCTCATCAAGAAGTACCCGAACCGCCGGCTCTACGATACCGAGACAAGCACGTACATTACGCTCACCGACGTGAAGCAACTCGTGCTGGAGCAGGAGGATTTCAAGGTCGTCGACGCGAAATCCAGCGAAGACCTGACGCGCAGCATCCTCCTGCAGATCATCCTCGAAGAGGAAAGCGGTGGCGTGCCGATGTTCTCGTCGTCGATGTTGTCGCAGATCATCCGTTTCTACGGTCACGCGATGCAGGGCATGATGGGCACGTACCTGGAAAAGAACATCCAGGCGTTCATCGACATCCAGAACAAGCTCGCGGATCAGTCGAAGAATCTGTACGAAGGCAACGCGATGAATCCGGAAGTCTGGTCGCAGTTCATGAACATGCAGGCGCCGATGATGCAAGGGATGATGACGAGCTACATCGAGCAGTCGAAGAACATGTTCGTGCAGATGCAGGAGCAGATGCAGAACCAGGCGAAGTCGATGTTCAGCACGTTCCCGTTCAAGCAGCCGGGCGCGTCGGAGCCGGAGAAGAAGTAGCGATTCGCGGCCGGCCGGCCGCGGCGGCGCGAGCCGTCGGGCGTCGGTGCCGCGAAGCAAGGTGGCGCGGGGCGGCCGATCGCGTGCCCGGGCACGACGATGCGCGGCTGCCGCCTGCCGGAAGATATCGCCGACGATCGTTCATGATCGTCGGCACGACATGCTTGCGCCGCGTATGGGGCGGGCATGACCGTTGTCCAGTCGATCGAGATCCAGTCAGCAAGCGAATAGAATGCCGGGACACGCTGCGCCCGACCGTGCGCGCTTGTGCCGATGCGGGTGTCTGCCTGCCGCATCCGATACGGCCGAGACGCGATGTGTCGATGCGGCTTTTGGCGAATCGCTGTATCGGGTCCCGGGCACGACAAGATGTTCGATGCCGCGTCGACGCGGTGCGGCTGAGAAAAACAAACCCACTGAGAGAAAGCATGCGAGGGATTCGAATGGCATCGGCCGGCAGGCTGGCCGGTCTTGCTGCGATGTTCATGTTTGGCGTTGGCCTGGCCGTTCCGGGCTTTGCGATGGATTGCGTGAAAGCCGCTCAGCCGATCGAGAAGCGCATCTGTGCGAACGGTGCGTTGCGTGCGGCCGATGCGCGAATGAATTCGGCCTATGCAGGCGCGCTGAAGGCCGCGCCGGACGCCGCTATCCACGACATGCTGGTGCGCAGCCAGCGCCGCTGGATCGATGCGCGCAACAACCGGCTCAACGCCGATTACGATGGCCATCCGCTGGCCGTCGACGAAGTGCGCAAGGCAATCGACCGGCGCACCGCCGAGCTGGCCGATCAGTCCGGTAAAGGACTGAACGCGCGAGCGCTGGCCGAGCGCCAGTGGCTCGCGAAATACACGGGCGGCCCGTTGACCGGTTTCGATGGAAACTGCGATTTCATTCCGGACGATGCGCGTGGCGCGCACGTTTCATATGCGTGTTTCGGCGCGGTTCATGTGCAGCATCGTGCACGGGTTTGCAGCCAGAGCGAGGACTGGGCGACCGGCGCGGTTTATCAGTACCGCTCGGTGAGCGCGGCCGATGGTGGGAAAGTGCGCCCGGTGGCGTTCTGCGAGGCGCAGGCGCATGGGCATGCGTGCGATAACGGGGGCGCGCAATCGGGGTGGATGCGCGCGGGGGTGTCCGGTGACGATAAGCGTGCGTCCGCGCCGGCAACCGGTTTACCGCAACTCGATGCGGAAATGTGGCCGATCGGCGATGGCGACGATGCGGTGTGGTTCGAGCGGTGTCTGACCGCGGCGATGTTTCCGTGAGGGCAGGACTGGATCGAGCCCGCTCCGGCGGGCTTTTTTACGGCCTCGTCGCTCGAGCGATTTCACGCAACGCGGGCCGGACGTGTGCGAATGCCGGCGGCAACGTCGACGGTACCGGCCCGGATTGCTTCACAGCGCCGGGAATCCTTGCTCGTCGTCGTGCGGAGGAAGGTCGAGCACGAGCTTGACGGCGCTGTAGTTGGCCTTGAGCGAAAACACGCGGCCGATCACGAGAAACGTCTGCCGCGAATTCTCGAGTTCGACGAAGTCGCCGGGCTGCGGCACGTGCGCGCCTTGATCGTAGGAAAAGCTGGTGCTGGTTTGTTCGCCGATGGTTTCGGCAGCGTGCTCGGTGAATTCGATCGTGATGTGGGTGGTCATGCGAACCCCGTTGGGTAATTGAAGAGAGCGGACGCTGCGATTTTCGCATAGTCACGGGGCGATTCCGGGGTGATTCCGGCGCGGTGGCGTTCGCCGATCGTGCCCGTCATCTCATTGCGTCGCCCTGAAAGGGACGGATCTGGTTCGGCTATCGACTCGGGGCGGCCGCGCGAGGCGCACATTGACGTCGTGGTCCGTATCGTCGCAACCGCCGGCTTGGGCTCGCTGACCGATGAATCGCTGTAACCCCACGCTGTTGACGGCCCGCCTTCACACGCCAGATGTCCCAATCCCCCAAAGTTGGGTTCGTATCCCTCGGGGTGGTCGAAGTTATTAAATATAACCTTGACCAGTATGGCAGTTTGAATTGTGCAAAGACTTGCGCGCGGCCGCGTTGACGGGCAGATGGCTGGCAGCTCCCGCGCTGGTCGCGTCGGCCGATAGCCAAGCTGCAGCTATCGGCCGTATGCGTGCCTGACCTCTTATGCGGACTCGCTAGCGGGCCGGCGGGGATAAGAGAAGACCTCGCAAATAATCGCGTTGGCGATGAGTGGCATCATTGTTCTTCCATTGATGCATAGGGGATCGGTTGCTCCAGTTGCCAGTTAACGCCATCGGACGTCGACGTGTAAAAAATGCTCGAGTCGGAGGCGCTTTGGTGCACCAAATAAAGAGTGTTGTTAAACACAGTCAATGAAACCGGTTCGGTGGTCTGGGCAACACCCAGGAGAAGTTCCCGCGGGAATTGCCAGTTAACACCATCCGAGGTCCATGTGTAATAGATGTTGTTGTTGGAGTCGGGGGCACCTTTATACGCCAGGTAAAGATTCCCGTTGAATGCCGCCATTGCAACAGGCACGTTGGTCGAGACAATTTCGGGTCGTACGATATTCTCCGTTGCCCAGTTAATGCCATCGGATGACGACGTGTAGAAAATTTTGGAGTCGGTGGCCCCTTTATGCGCCAAGTACAACTTCGTGCCAAATGCGGCCAATGCAACCGCCTGGGTGGTCCTGGCGACGCCCGAGAGGACTTGGTTCGGCGATGGCGCCCAGCTCGAGCCGTCGAATGTCGTGGTGTAAATGTTGGTGCCGGAGGCCTGTTTGAACGCCAGGTACAGCTTCGTCTTGAAATACGTCAGTGCGACCGGATTGTCGCTTCTGCAATTCTGAACGCCCCTGTCATTCCCCCATTGTGTGCCATTGGTTGAGTTGTAATAAACTTGGGTGTCGGTCCCGGAACTTTTGTGAGCCATATACAGATTATTGTTGAGTGCTGCTAATGCAATGGCTTGATTGGTCGTGTCGATGTTGTTGACCGGGGCAGGGCGCGTCCAGGTCGTACCATCATATGTTTGGTACTGCATTTTTGTACTACCTTGAGCTTTGTGTACCAAGTACAACTTCCCATTGAACGTGGCAATTGCAGGCCAATTCGTTGTCTGGGCGACGGCAGTGGAAATGTCTTGGTTGTTTTCTTCGTCAACAAGCCGGTTTTCGTCATTCATGATATGACCCTCAGGATTATTAATGGAGCTGGACCGGCCGATTTATTTGGGCCGGCACGTGAAATTTGAAAAATCACGTGCAATAAACGTAGTCTTGTTCATGCGGCAGAGCCATTACACTCGATTACGCGCCCACGCGATCTGGACGTAGCGCGATCAATGGAATTGCCGACGCTCGATCACTCGAAGCGCTAAGTGGCAGGCGTAACGAAAACGGCGCCGAAGCGCCGTTGTTCTCATGCAGGGGCCCGCTTTGATCATCCGCGAAGATATTTGCTGCCGATCAGGAAACATCGACAGAACCTGATCGCGTCATCTCGAACTGCGCGTGTGACGTTCGGGCCTGAGTCGATGATGCGCCTTTACATATCGATCACTGTGAGCGTCGCCGGCTCGCCGTCCGGCGTCGCGAGCCGCAACCCGTGAAAGCTGACCGTGCTGATCGTGCTGGTGATCGGCGCGACGAACGGCACGTTGTCCGTGCGGGCAATCTCGGTCGGCTTCGTCATTGCCGTGGTTCTCGCTTACATTCGAATACGATGATCCGGACCCACGGGTTCATTTCCCGGCAGTGGCCGCACGCAGTGTTGATGCTGTCCCACGGAGCGCGGAAACGCTCACATAGGGGCATCAAGTACCGGTCGCCGGTACAGCCGACGCGGCCTTCGTGCAGCCAGCAAACGACCGATCGGTAGCGCTTTCAGCTGCTCGCGGTTGTACGCGCGGCCGTCGCTGGCCGTCACGACAGGGAGGCTGGCGTTCATGATCTGCGCGAACCGCGCCTGAGCCTGTAGCCACTTGGCGAGGCTTGGGCGATTCAGACCCTCGACTTCAGGACCAAGTCGGTCGGCACCTCGTTGTCCTCGACGGCGCGCAGCAATACGCCAAGCGCGCCTTGCCTGACGTACCGCTGTCGATAGGCCGACAGACCCTCGTCCCGGAGAGAACGGGAGGTATCAACCCCCATCCCCCGATCCACCGCTGATCTGGCGGCCTGTCCGATCCCGTACTCCGTGGCCGTTTTCCCCCGCTTGTTTTGGCTCGCCGCCCCTAAATCGCTGTAAACTCACGCTTTTGCTGCCACGCCCCCACACATCCAGATGTCCCAATCCCCTAAAGTAGGGTTCGTTTCGCTTGGTTGCCCGAAAGCGTTAGTCGACTCCGAACAAATCATCACCCAGTTGCGCGCCGAAGGTTATGAAATCTCCGGCACCTACGACGGCGCCGACCTCGTCGTCGTGAACACCTGCGGCTTCATCGACGAAGCCGTGCAGGAAAGCCTCGACGCGATCGGCGAAGCGCTGACCGAGAACGGCAAGGTGATCGTCACCGGCTGCCTCGGCGCGAAGTCGAGCGCCAGCGGCTCGAACCTGATCGAGGAAGTCCATCCGAAGGTGCTCGCCGTCACTGGCCCGCACGCGGTGGGCGAAGTGATGCAGGCCGTGCATTCGCACCTGCCGAAGCCGCACGACCCGTTCGTCGACCTCGTGCCCGCGGCCGGCATCAAGCTCACGCCGCGCCACTACGCGTACCTGAAGATCTCCGAAGGCTGCAACCATCGCTGCACGTTCTGCATCATCCCGTCGATGCGCGGCGATCTCGTGTCGCGTCCGGTCGCCGAAGTGATGCTGGAAGCCGAGAACCTGTTCAAGTCGGGCGTGAAGGAACTGCTCGTGATCTCGCAGGACACGAGCGCGTACGGCGTCGACGTGAAGTACCGCACGGGCTTCTGGAACGGCAAGCCGATCAAGACGCGCATGACCGACCTGGTCGCCGCGCTCGGCGAACTCGCCGCGCAGTACGGCGCGTGGGTCCGCCTGCACTACGTGTATCCGTATCCGAGCGTCGACGAAGTGATTCCGCTGATGGCCGAAGGTCCGTTCAAGGGCCACGTGCTGCCGTATCTCGACGTGCCGTTCCAGCACGCGCACCCCGACGTGCTGAAGCGCATGAAGCGTCCCGCGAACGCCGAGAAGGTGCTCGAGCGCGTGCAGAAGTGGCGCGAGATCTGCCCGGACCTGACGATCCGCAGCACGTTCATCGCGGGCTTCCCCGGCGAGACGGAAGAGCAGTTCGAAACGCTGCTCGACTTCATCCGCGAGGCGGAACTCGATCGCGTCGGCTGTTTCGCGTATTCGCCGGTCGAAGGTGCGACCGCGAACGAACTGGACGGCGCGCTGCCCGACGATGTCCGGGAAGAGCGCCGCGCGCGCTTCATGGAAGTCGCCGAGGAAGTGTCGGCGAACCGCATCCAGCGCAAGGTCGGCAAGACCCTCAAGGTGCTGATCGACGAAGTCAGCGAAGAAGGCGGCATCGGCCGCACGGCAGCCGATGCGCCGGAGATCGATGGCGTCGTCTATGTCGAGCCGGCGACGAAGGCATCGAAGCGCTACAAGGTCGGTGATTTCGTGTCCGTGAAGATCACGGGCGCAGACGGTCACGATCTGTGGGGCGAGGTGTAAGCAATGACCGCCGCATTTCCGGAGATCCTCGCGCTCGGCGAGGCGATGATCGAATTCAACCAGTCGCAGCCGGGCCGTCCCGAATTCCTGCAGGGCTTCGGCGGCGACACGTCGAACTTCTGCATCGCGGCGGCACGCCAGGGTGCGTCGACGGGCTTCGTGTCGGCGATCGGCGACGACCCGTTCGGCCGCCTGCTGGCCGACATGTGGCGCGCCGAGCGCGTCGATACGACGTACGTGCGGCTCGACCGCGCGGCGCCGACCGGCGTGTATTTCGTCACGCACGGCGCCGACGGCCACCAGTTCGACTATCTGCGCGCGGGCTCCGCGGCGAGCCGCTATGCGGCGGGCGACCTGCCGCTCGACGCGCTGGCGGCCGCGAAGGCCGTGCACCTGTCGGGCATCAGCCTCGCGATCAGCACGGCCGCATGCGACGCCGCGTTCGCGGCGATCGACCATGCGCGCCGTAACGGTGCGAAGGTCAGCTTCGACACGAACCTGCGCCTGAAGCTGTGGCCGCTGCCGCGCGCTCGTGCGGTGATGCGCGAGGCGCTGCGCCAGACGGACATCTGCCTGCCGAGCTGGGACGACGTCACGGCGCTCACGGGCGCGAACGATCGCGACGCGATCGTCGACGCAATGCTCGAACACGGGCCGCAGGTCGTCGCACTGAAGCTCGGCAAGGACGGCGCGTATGTGGCGACGCCGAACGAGCGGCGCGTCGTGCCGGGCTTCGCGGTCGAGGCCGTCGACGCGACGGGCGCGGGCGACTGCTTCGGCGGCGCCTTCGTCGCGCGGATCGTCGCGGGCGACGATCCGTTCGCGGCGGCGCGTTATGCGAACGCGGCGGCGGCGCTGTCGACGACGGGCTATGGCGCGGTCGCGCCGATTCCGCACCGCGATGCGGTGGAGCGCCTGATGCAAGGCTGACGCGGCACACGCACGCCGGCCACGGCCCCGCACGATCGATTCATTCGAAGAGCAGGATGAGGAGGCAACATGCAACGTGAAGTGGTGGTGGTGAGCGGCGTGCGTACCGCGGTCGGTGATTTCGGCGGCAGCCTGAAGGACATCGCGCCGACCGAACTCGGCGCACAAGTCGTGCGCGAAGTGCTGCAGCGTGCGCAGGTGTCGGGCGACGAGGTCGGCCATGTGGTGTTCGGCAACGTCGTGCACACGGAGCCGAAGGACATGTATCTCGCACGCGTCGCCGCGATCAACGGCGGCGTCGCGCAGCATGCGCCGGCGCTCACGGTCAACCGGCTGTGCGGTTCGGGATTGCAGGCGATCGTGTCGGCCGCGCAGGGCGTGCTGCTCGGCGATGCGGACATCGCGATCGCGGGCGGCGCGGAGAACATGAGCCGCGCGCCGTATTCGATTCCGGCTGCACGCTTCGGGCAGCGCATGGGCGACATGCGCGCGGTCGACATGATGGTCGGCGCGCTGAACGATCCGTTCCAGACGATCCACATGGGCGTGACGGCCGAGAACGTCGCCGCGAAGTACGGTATTTCGCGCGACGCGCAGGACGCGCTCGCGCTCGAATCGCACCGTCGCGCGTCGCACGCGGCGAAGGCCGGCTACTTCAAGGACCAGATCCTGCCGGTCGAGTTGATCGGCTCGAAGAAGGGCACTCCGGTCGTGTTCGATCACGACGAACACGTGCGCCACGACGCGAGCCTGGACGACTTCTCCAAGCTGCGGCCCGTGTTCGTGAAGGAGAACGGCACGGTGACGGCCGGCAACGCGTCGGGCATCAACGACGCGGCGGCCGCGGTGCTGCTGATGGAGCGCGGCGTCGCCGAGAAGCGCGGCGCAAAGCCGCTCGCGCGCCTCGTCGCGTATGCGCATGCGGGCGTCGATCCGGCCTACATGGGAATCGGTCCGGTGCCGGCTACGCAAAAGGCACTCGAGCGCGCGGGGCTGACGGTCGCGGATCTCGACGTGATCGAGGCGAACGAGGCATTTGCCGCGCAGGCATGCGCGGTGACGAAAGAGCTGGGTCTCGACCCGGCAAAGGTCAATCCGAATGGGTCCGGCATTTCGCTCGGCCACCCGATCGGCGCGACGGGCGCGCTGATCACCGTCAAGGCGCTGTACGAGTTGCAGCGCATCGGCGGCCGATACGCGCTCGTGACGATGTGCATCGGCGGCGGGCAGGGCATCGCCGCGATTTTCGAGCGAATCTGAAGCAAGGAGCAACGCAAGGTGGGTCGATATTCGGAATGGCAACGGGCGCTCGTCGTCGCATGCGCGCTGGCGGCGGGTATCGCGCTGCCGGGTGCGGTCGCGGCGCAGGCCGTCGCGCCGGGCGCGCAACAGGATGAAGCGGCACCCGCGCGGCCGCTGCGGCCGAATCCCGAATTCGCCCGCCTGCCGCGCTACGAAGGCACGCTCGGCGACCGGCCGATCGTCGTGCATCTCGGCCCGAAGAAGGACGAGGAAGGCGTGCACGGCGAATACCAGTTCGCCGATACGGGCGAGGTCGTCCTGCTCGCGGGCGATCGCGACGGCGATACGCTTGAAATCGAGGAATCGAACGACGGCACGAACATCACCGGCGTGTGGGTCGGCCGCTTCGACGCGACGGGCGACCTGAAGGCCGACCGGATGAACTCGGACGAATCGGACCCGCAGCCCGTCGTGCTGCGCCTGGCGCCGGGCAAGCGCGCGGCGCTGCAGGTGCGCGACGGCCGCGTGCAGGAAATCGAGACGGTGGGCGGTGTCGTCAATCTGCGAACCGACGACTGAGCCCGCGCTGGCTCGGCGTGCGCGGCGCGCATTGTACCGGGCCAAATGCGCCGATTTTGGCTAATCTAGCGACATATTCCGCAACCGAACGGCCTTGTGCCCGGCTTCCTGTCATGACTGCATCCACTCCCAAGCGCGCGCTGCAAACCCGCATCGTTCAACCCGACGACGTCATTCCGGAAGGCTTCCGTTCGTTCGTGCCGCCGGTCGCGCGTGCGTCGACGGTCGTGTTCCCCGATCTCGCGACGATGCGCGCGCTCGTCTGGCACAACGACAACCAGTGGCGCTACGGGCTGCATGCGACGCCGACGTCGCTCGCGCTCGCGCAGCGGCTCGCCGAGATCGAGGGCGGCACGCACGCGCTGCTGCAGCCGTCGGGCCTCGCGGCGATCATGAACGTCTACTTCGGCATCGTGAAAGCCGGCGACGACGTGCTGATTCCGCACAACGTGTACGGGCCGAACGCGGATTTCGGCAACTGGCTCGCGAAGGATTTCGGGATCACCGCGCGCTTCTACGATCCGCTCGTCGGCACCGGCATCGCCGATCTGATCCAGCCGAACACGCGGCTGATCTGGATCGAGGCGCCCGGCTCGGTGACGATGGAAGTGCCCGACGTGCAGGCGATCACGGCGGCCGCGAAGGCGCGCGGCATCGTCACCGCGATCGACAATACCTTTTCGGCCGGGCTCGCGTTCAAGCCGTTCGAGCACGGCGTCGACATCTCGGTGCAGGCGCTGACCAAGTACCAGTCGGGCGGCAGCGACGTGCTGATGGGCGCGACGATCACCGCAAACGCGGAGCTGCACGCGAAGCTGAAGCTCGCGCGGATGCGCTGCGGGATCGGCGTGTCGGTCGACGATTGCTCGCTCGTGCTGCGCAGCCTGCCGAGCATGCAGGTGCGCTTCGATGCGCACAGCAAGAGCGCGCTCGCGCTCGCGCAATGGCTGAAGGCACGGCCGGAGATCGCGGCGGTGCTGCACCCGCAGATTGCCGACTGCCCGGGGCACGCGTCGTTCGTGCGCGACTTCACGGGCGCGGGCGGGCTGTTCTCGGTGGTGTTCGACGAACGCTACAGCGCCGAGCAGATCGACCGTTTCGTCGAGGCGCTCGAACTGTTCGCGATCGGCTGGAGCTGGGGCGGCGCGTGCAGCCTCGCAATGCCTTACGACGTCGCGTCGATGCGTCCGGACTGGCCGCATTGCGGCACGCTGGTGCGCTTCTATGTCGGTCTCGAGGACGAAACCGACCTGCGCGCGGATATCGAGCGCGCGATGCAGGCCACGCTCGGCTGATCGCAGGCCGATAAGGTCCCGCGGAAAAACGAAACGCCGGCGCGATGCAACATCGCGCCGGCGTTTTTCATTCGAGGTCGCGCGGGATCAGAACAGCCGCAGCAACCCGTCGAGGCCGACGTGGTCGAACGCGACCGTCGCCGCGTCGCGCACGACGGGCTTCGCGTGGAACGCGACCGACAGCCCGGCTTCGCCCATCATCTTCAGGTCGTTCGACCCGTCGCCCATCGCGATCGCGCGGCTCGGCTCGAGGCCGAGCGACGCGCACGTGTCACGCAGCATGCGCGCCTTCACGTCCGCATTGACGATCTCGCCGAGCACCTTGCCGGTCAGCTTGCCGTCGACGATCTCGAGCGTGTTCGCATGCGCGTAGTCGAGGCCGAGGCGTGCCTTCAGCCGCTCGGTGAAGAACGTGAAGCCGCCCGACACGAGCAGCGTTTTCATGCCGGCCGCCTTCACGCCGGCAAGCATCGTCTCGGCGCCCGGCGACAGTTGCAGCCGTTCCTCGTACACGCGCTCGAGCGCCTGCGCATCGAGCCCGGCCAGCAGCGCGACGCGGCGCGTGAGGCTTTCGTTGAAGTCGCGGATCTCGCCGCGCATCGACGCTTCGGTGATCTCGGCGACCTGCGTCTTGAGCCCGCAGAAATCGGCGATCTCGTCGATGCATTCGATCGTGATCAGCGTCGAATCCATGTCCATCACGACGAGCCCGAAATCGCCGAGCGTGCGGCCGGCCTCGACGAATGCGAAGTCGAGTGCGTGCGTGCCGCAGTACGCGTCGATGTCGAGGCGCTGCGCCGGGTTCGCATTTTCGACGCGCAGCGCGTGATCGTCGGTCTGCACGATGCGGGTGCCGCGCGACAGCGCGAGCAGCGGTTTGTGATGGGCGTCCGACAGCGGCGCAAGACTCTGGATGACGAGATTGTGGGTCATGGCGGGATGATTGGGATGCGAATGAAATGCGTGCGCGGCCAACGGGCGGCCGCCTGCGGACGCGGCCCCGTTCGGCTGCGGGCCGTTGCGTCGCGAACGCGCCATTGTAGCCGGTCGGCCGGGCCGGGCGGTCGCGGCAGGTACGAATCCTGAGGCCCGACTCGAACCGGCACGCCCGCGGCGCGAGCCGAACGCCGGCACCTATCGCTCGTCCGCGCGGTCCCAGTACGGCGAGTCGCCGAAATGCTCGGCCAGGAACGCGATGAACGCGAGCGTCTTCAGCGGCACGTGCGCGCGGCTCGGATAGACGGCCCAGATCGCGACGTCGTCGGCGAACGGATAGTCGTCGAGCACCGTGACGAGCGCACCGCTCGCGAGCAGCGGGCCGACGTCCCAGGTCGACTTGATCGCGATCCCGAAGCCGTCGACGAGCGCTTCGCGGATCGCCTCGCCGTTGCTCGCGACGAGCCGGCCGCCGACCCGCACGGTCAGCGGGCCTTGCGGCGTCGCGAACGACCAGTAGCGCTGGTCGCCGAGGATCACGCACTCGTGCTGCGCGAGGTCGGCCGGATGGCGCGGCGTGCCGTGTTCGGCGAGATACGCGGGCGAGCAGCACAGTACGCGGCGGTTCACCGCGAGCTTGCGCGCGACGAGCGTCGAATCCTTCAGCGCGCCGAGGCGGATCGCGACGTCGTAGCCGTCGTCGACGAGATCGACGATCTCGTCGGACAGCCGCAAGTCGAGCGACACCGACGGGTAGCGACGCAGGAACGCGGGAATCACCGGCGCGACATGCTGACGGCCGAACGACGACGACATCGACACCTTCAGCCGCCCGTACGGCTCGCTGCGGCCGCGGCCGACCGACGCGCGCGCGGCATCGGCGGCTGACAGCAGCGCGTCGGCGCGCGCCATGAAGATCTCGCCGTCCTGCGTGAGGCTGATGCGGCGCGTGGTGCGGTGCAGCAGCCGCGCGCCGAGCTGGCGCTCGAGCTGCGCGATGCGCGCGCTCGCGACCGCGGCCGACACGCCGAATTCGCGCCCGGCCGCGGTGACGTTCGCGAGCAGCGCCGCGCGCACGAACAGCGCGACGTCGAGCAGGTCGAGCGGCTTGTCGGGGGCCGGAATCGGATCGGACGACATTATTCTGAAATTCCTGAAAATGTTTCAGGAAATATAGCGGTTTTCTCGAAGGATCGGGTTGCCTACGATGACGTTCATGGGGCTGCGCCGCGGCCCGTCCGGTTTCCCTGAAAGGAGTTTCGTGATGAAAGCCGTTGGACTGACCCGTTATCTGCCGATCGACGACCCGCAGGCCTTGCTCGACGTGGAACTGCCGCAGCCCGTGCCGGGGCCGCGCGACTTGCTCGTGAAGGTCGAGGCCGTTTCCGTGAACCCGGTGGACACCAAGGTGCGTGCGCCGAAGCCGCAGGTCGAGGAGACGCCGCGCGTGCTTGGCTGGGATGCCGCCGGCACGGTCGTCGCGGTCGGCGCCGACGTCACGCTGTTCCGGCCCGGCGACGAAGTGTTCTACGCGGGCAGCATCACGCGGCCCGGCGCGAACAGCGAATTCCATGCGGTCGACGAACGGATCGCCGCGCTGAAGCCGCGCACGCTCGACTTCGCCGCGGCCGCCGCGCTGCCGCTCACTGCGCTGACCGCGTGGGAAGCGCTGTTCGACCGGCTGCGCGTGTCGCCGCAGGGCGCGGATGCAGGCAAGTCGGTGCTGATCGTCGGCGGCGCGGGCGGCGTGGGCTCGATCGCGATCCAGCTCGCGAAGACGCTCGGCAAGCTGCACGTGATCGCGACCGCGTCGCGGCCGGCGTCGGCCGAATGGGTGCGCTCGCTCGGCGCGGATGCGGTGGTCGACCATTTCGGCGATCTGCCTTCGCAGTTGCGCGAGGCCGGGCATCCGAACGTCGACTACGTGCTGATCTTCAACGACACGGACCGCCATTTCCCAGCCGCCGCGGAAGTCATCCGGCCGCAGGGCGGCATTTGCACGATCGTCGAGAACGAGAAGCCGGTGCCGGTCGAACTGCTGAAGGCGAAGAGCGCCGCGTTTCACTGGGAATTCATGTTCACGCGCGCGATGTTCGAGACGCCGGACATGATCGAGCAGCACAAGATTCTCGGCGAGGTCGCGCGGCTCGTCGACAGCGGCACGCTGCGCACGACGCTCGGTGAACAGCTCGGCGCGATCAATGCCGCGAACGTGCGCCGCGCGCACCAGTTGCTCGAAGCCGGGCGCACGATCGGCAAGCTCGTGCTGAGCGGTTTCTGAGCCGGCAGCGCGCGTAAGGTTGCAGCGCCGCGAACGCAAGCGGGGTAACACCCGATGCGTTTGCGGCGCATTGCATGCCGCTTGGCGGTAGACTGGCAACGCATCATGCATCGAAAACCGCGCGGCACGCGCGTGCCGCCGCATTACAAGGAGGTCAGCATGAGCCAACGCAGCTTGTCGGTCGCCGCATCGTGGTCGGCCGTGTTCGCGGCGGCGTGCGTCAGCGCGAGCGTATTCGCGGCGCCGCCGGTCAAGGGCAGCCTGAAGGGCGGCGGTACGGGACAGCTCGAATACACCGTCAAGGTCGACTCGAAGACCTTCGGCAATACGCAGGAGACCCGCAAGATCCGCTCGGGCGAGACGGACGACTTCAACTGGAAGTCGGTGCCGCCGAGCGGCGCGGTCGCGATGCCGGGCGGTTGCCCGAATGCGGATAATCTGCCGCGCGACGAGAACGGCGCGATGGTGCGCCAGACCCAGGTCCGGCTCGCGCCGTCGGTCGACGCGAAGGGGATCGCGAACGTGCAGTTGAGCTTCCAGGCGGCCGCGCCGAAGGGCACGCGCAACGTGACGGCCGGCGGCAAGTCGCTGCAGTGCCCGGACGTCGTGTCGGTGAGCCAGGTGAAGTGGGTGTCGATTCCGACCAACGGCGGATCGAAGGCCGTGACGATGAGCGACGGCACGAAGGTGACGGTGTCGATCAAGCGTTGAGCGGTGCGCTCGGGCCGGCGTTTCGTCCGGTGTGCGCGCCGGATTCTGCTGGCGGGGCGGGCAGGGCGGCACGTGACCGTTGCGTGTCGCCGTCACGATGCTTCTCCGCAACTTGCTTAGCAGTACGTTGCTGCGGCAACCGCTCGCGATGCGAGCGCGTCGCGTGGCGACCTGCGTGACGTCATACGGATATTACGTTATGCTTGCGATCGTCATCCTCCTTCCGTAGCGATATCCCGATGAAATTCCGCATGCCCATGCTGCTGTTGGCCGCTGCGTTCGTCTCTGCGCACGCGCAGGCGGCCGACGATTGCAGTTTCGTGAAGAAGGTCGAGCTGCCGGCGCGGCAGCAGGTGGCGGTCGTGTCGAGCGGCGCACTCGAACCGTGCTCGACCGGCAGCTACGCGGTGCGCGTGTATTCGACCGCGCATGCTGCCCCCGGCTTCGATACCGATGACTACGTGACCGGTGCGCTGCATGCGCGCGACGGCACGGTTACCGATGCGTACACGGCCGACCTCGGCACGCGGGCCCCGCAGGCGCTCGTCGTGACGACGCGCTCGGCCGGCAGCGGTGGCTATGTCGGCGCGCACGCCTATGTGACGACACCGCGTGCGGTGCGGCTCGTCGCGTCGGTCGACGGGCTCGCGCCCGACGCGGACATCGCGGCCGCGTTGCGGAAGGCGGTCGGCAAGCGCCGCGGCGCGCGCTGACCGCCACCGCGCGAATGCATCGCGCGGCGCCGCCGCGCGTCAGTGCGCGCGCTCTTCGAGCCGCGCTGCGAGAAAGCGGTGATCGGCCGAGAACAGCCGGCGATAGGTCATCAGCACCGCGCCGACGGTGCCGAGCGCGGACGCCGCGGCAATCAGGAACATGATCACGATCTGGTAGCGCACGGCCTGCAGCGGCGACTGGCCGGCCAGCACCTGGCCCGTCATCATCCCCGGCAGGCTCACGACGCCGACGACGGCCATCTGGTTCAGCGTCGGCAGCATGCCTGCGCGCACGGCCTGGCGCGCGGCGTCCTGCGCGGCTTCCCAGCGTGTCCCGCCCAGCGCGAGTACGGTCTCGACGCGGTCGCGGCGTGCCGTGAGCTCCTCCATCATCCGCTCGACGCCGAGCGACACGCCCGTCAGCGTATTGCCGAGAATCATCCCGAGGATCGGGATCGCGTATTGCGGCGCATACCACGGATGGATGCGGATCACGACGAACAGGCCGACCGCCGCGACGAACCAGCTGCTGAACCAGATCGACGCAATGCTGTCGATGCGCTGGCCGCGGTACGTGCGCTTGCCGCGTCCCGCGCCGGCGAAGCCGGCGATCAGCGTCATCAGCGCGGTGAGCGGCAGCACGACGGTCCAGTGCGGATGGCCGAACACCCAGCCGAGCACATAGCCGATCGCGAGCAACTGGACGACGGTGCGCACCGCCGCGAGCGCGAGCTTGCGGCCGAGGCCGAGCGACAGTGCCGCCGAGATCCCGCCGTTGACAGCGACGAGCGCGGCGGCGATGCCGACGTCGACGAGGCTCAGGTCCTGCAGTGCCGGGCTCATTGCGCAGCCTCCGCCGGGTTGGCAACGTGCAGCACGCCGGCCTGCATCACGAGCCGCATCGTGCCGATTCGTGCGGCCTGGGCCGGGTCGTGCGAGATCCACATGTACGCGCGTGCGTCGGGCGCCGCGTCGAACCACGCGCCGACGAGCGCTTCGATCGCGCGCGCCGATTCGGGATCGAGCGCGGACGTCGGTTCGTCGAGCAGCAGCACATCGGGATCGAGTTGCAGCACGCGCAGCAGCGCGGCGATCTGGGCTTCGCCGCCCGACAGGTCGCTTGCGCGCTTGTCGAGAAAGTCGGGGCCGCGGCCGGCACGTGCGGCGAGCGCTTCGGCGCGCGCGCGATCGAACGCGACGTCGCGATAGATCGCGAGCGAATACGGATAGCGCAATTGCGATTCGACGGTGCCGTCCATCTGAGCGGGACGCTGGCGCACATACGCGACGCTGCGCCGGTAGCGCGGGATCGCGCTGCGCCGGATCCGGCTGCCGCGCCACAGGATGTGGCCGCCGTCGATCGGATCGAGCAGTGCGAGCGCGCGCAGCAGCACGCTTTTGCCCGATCCGGATGGTCCCGTGATGGCAATTCGCGATCCCGCTGCGAGGCTGAAATCGGTCGGGGCGAGCAGGGTCTTGCCGCTGCTGGCGTCGCGCCGCGTGATGCGCTGTGCATCGATGAGGCCGGTGGGGGCTGTCATGTCACAAATGAAAAAAAGCGTTAATGGCGCCGAAACGTCACTACGGCGTGCGTCATAATACCGATTGAAAAGCCGCGGGTGTCGTGCGCCGTTCGTCCACGCAAGCGGCCCGGCATGATGCGGCAACACTTCAGAACAACAACGGAACCGCCATGACGCTAACCCGAGCCATCGGCAAATCGGCTGCATGGATCGTCGGTATCGTCGCGGTGCTCATCGCGGCGGCCGGCGTCTTTCTTTTCACGTTCGACTGGAACCGCGCGAAGCCGTGGGTCAACGAACAGGTGAGTGCGGCACTCGGCCGCCCGTTCGCGATCAACGGCGACCTCAAGGTCGGCTGGCGTCGCCCCGACGGCGAGACCGGCTGGCGCGCCTGGGTGCCCTGGCCGAGCTTTTCGGCCACGCAGCTCGAGATCGGCAATCCCGACTGGGCGAAGGTACCCAGGTTCGTCACGCTCGATGCCGCGCATTTCGATCTCGCGATCCTGCCGCTGCTCGCGCACGAAATCGTCATTCCGTCGATCGACGTCGTGAATCCCGCCGTCGACCTCGAGCGGCTCGCCGACGGCCGCAACACGTGGACCTTCCAGTTCAAGCAATCGTCGCAGCCGTCGCCGTGGAAGGTGCGGCTCGACAGCTTCGGCTTCGCGAAGGGCACCGTCACGTATCGCGACGCGATCACGAAGGCCGACCTGACCGTCGCGATCGATACGCTCGGGCAGCCGATTCCGCTCGGCGACGTGCTGAAGGAACAGGAACAGACGTCGCGTGAGGCGTCCGCGCAGCGTGTCGGCAAGCGCGGCGCCGCGCAGTTGAGCGCGAAGGCCAACGCGGAAGCCGCGTCGAGCGCGTCGGGTGCGCAGGCTGCGAGTGCGGTGTCGGCGTCGGGTGCTTCGGGTGCGTCGGTCGTTGCTTCGGCTTCGTCCGCGTCTTCCGCTTCTTCCTCCGCTTCCGCCGCGTCCGGCGCAAGCGGCGCCGCGGCGCCCGCGAAGCCGTCCGGCCCGACCTATGCGTTCGGGCTGAAGGTCGACGGCCGCTACAAGAACGTGCCGATCAGCGGCACCGGCAAGCTCGGCGGCGTGCTCGCGATCCAGGACGCGTCGCGGCCGTTCCCGCTGCAGGCCGACGTGAAGGCCGGCGACACGCGGCTTGCGATCGTCGGCACGCTGACCGATCCGATGCATCTCGCGGCGATCGACCTGCGGCTGTGGCTGCAGGGCACGTCGATGTCGCACCTTTACCAGCTCACCGGCATCACGCTGCCCGACACGCCGCCTTACGCGACCGAAGGGCGGCTGATCGGCAACTTCAAGCGGCACGCGAGCACGTTCCGCTACGAGAACTTCAACGGCCGCGTCGGCGGCAGCGATCTCGGCGGTACGCTGGTGTACGAGCAGCGCGAGCCGCGGCCGAAGCTGTCGGGCGAACTCGTGTCGAACTTGCTGCAGTTCTCCGATCTCGCGCCGGTGATCGGCGCGGATACGGCCGCAAGCAAGGCCAAGCGCGGCGACACGACGCGCCAGCCGCCGGGCCGCGTGCTGCCGGTCGAGACGTTCCGTACCGATCGCTGGCGCGAGATCGACGCGGACGTCAAGTTCACGGGCCGCAAGCTGATCAAGAGTTCGAACCTGCCGATCACGAACCTTTACACGCACATCGTGATGCAGGACGGCGTGCTGTCGCTCGAACCGCTGCAGTTCGGTGTTGCGGGCGGCACGCTCGCGACGACCGCGCACCTCGACGGCAGCGGCGCGCCGCTGAAGGGCCGCTTCACGGTGGCCGCGCGGCACCTGAAGCTCAAGCAGCTGTTCCCGACGCAGAAGGTCATGCAGTCGGCGCTCGGCGAGATCAACGGCGACGCGTCTTTGTCGGCGACCGGCAACTCGCCGGCCGCGCTGGCCGCGACGTCGACCGGCGAAGTGAAGGCGCTCGTCACCGACGGCCGCATCAGCCGCCTGCTGATGGAAGCGGCGGGGCTGAACGTCGCGAACGTCGTCTACGAGAAGCTGTTCGGCAACAACGACGTGAAGATCAACTGCGCGGCGATCGACTTCGTCGCGACCAACGGCATTCTCGACCCGAAGGTATTCGCGCTCGATACCGACGACGCGCTGATCAACGTCGACGGCCCGATCAGCCTGCGCGACGAGACGCTCGACCTGAAGATCCATCCGCATACGAAGGGTTTCCGGATCTTCTCGCTGCGCTCGCCGCTGTATGCGAAGGGCACGTTCAAGAACCCGAACGTCGGTGTCGATGCGGGCGCGCTCGCGCTGCGTGCCGGCGCGATGGTCGGGCTCGGGCTGATCAACCCGTTCGCGGCGCTGATTCCGCTGATCGCGCCGAGCAATAACAAGGACGTGCCGTGCTCCGAGTTGTTCGGGCAGATGAAGGAGAAGGCCGCGCAGAAGGCGGCCGCGAAGGCCGGCAAGTGATGCGTGCGCTCGTCGCAAGGCGAGTGCTACGCAGCCGCGCCGCACGCCGCGCGTGCGCGCAACGGCCAGCCGTCCGGTCGCACCGATCCGGCGAACCGTTGCGGCCGCCGGCGGCGCGTCAGCGGCCCGCGCGCGCCCAGAGCAGCACGGCGTCGACTTCCCGGCCGTCGATCCGCGCCGGGGCGGCGGTGCCGAGTTGCAGGCGATCGCCGTCAAGCATGACGACCCGCTGCTGCACGTTGCCGATCCAGTTCGGGTACAGGCTGACGTCCATTTCGTGGGTCAGCGTGCCGTCGTCGTCGACGCGAAAGGGGCCGGAATAGGCGATGTAGCCGCGGGCGGCGGTCGCGCGCTCGTCGACGGTGCCGCCGTGCAGGTCGCCGTCCGTGTAGGGCGGCCGACCGGCGGCCATCAGTTGGGCGGACATGTAGCCGTCCGGTGTGTAGAGAATCCAGCCGCGCACGTCGCGGCCGAGCGGATAGGCGACCGCGCTGCCGTCGCGCGGGCGCACTTCGTAGGACACGAGGCGCCAAGCGCCGACGAGTTGTTCGCGAAGCTGGCTGGCAAGCATGCGGGATTCCAGTAAGACGGCAGTGGGGCGCGTGCTGTCGTGTTGGCGGGCCACCGGGCGGCGGACCTGGGGTCGGAATGCGCTGCCGGAACGGCATGGTCGGCAGTTTCTCCGACACCTGCTAAAATACACGGTTTTCCGTCGATTTATCCTTTAACGGGACCTGCCGTGCTTTCTACTGCCAACATCACGATGCAATTCGGGCCAAAGCCCCTGTTCGAGAACATCTCGGTCAAATTCGGCGAGGGCAACCGCTATGGTCTGATCGGCGCGAACGGCTGTGGCAAGTCGACGTTCATGAAGATCCTCGGCAGCGACCTCGAGCCGAGCGCCGGCAACGTCGCGCTGGAGCCGAACGTCCGTCTCGGCAAGCTGCGCCAGGACCAGTTCGCGTACGAAGACGTGCGCGTGCTCGACGTCGTGATGATGGGCCACACCGAGATGTGGGCCGCGATGACCGAGCGTGACGCGATCTACGCGAACCCGGAAGCCACCGACGACGACTACATGCACGCGGCCGAGCTCGAGGGCAAGTTCGCCGAATACGGCGGCTACGACGCCGAGGCGCGCGCGGGCGCGCTGCTGCTCGGCATCGGCATCGAGGAGAAGTTCCACAGCGGCACGATGAGCGACGTCGCGCCGGGCTGGAAGCTGCGCGTGCTGCTCGCGCAGGCGCTGTTCTCGAAGCCCGACGTGCTGCTGCTCGACGAACCGACCAACAACCTCGACATCAACTCGATCCGTTGGCTCGAGCAGACGCTCAACGAGTACAACTCGACGATGATCATCATTTCGCACGATCGTCACTTCCTGAACTCGGTGTGCACGCACATGGCCGACATGGACTTCGGCACGCTGAAGGTCTGGCCGGGCAACTACGACGACTACATGCTCGCATCGGCACAGGCGCGCGAGCGCCAGGCCGCGGCGAACACGCGCGCGAAGGAGCGCGTGGCCGAACTGCAGGACTTCGTGCGCCGCTTCTCGGCGAACAAGTCGAAGGCCCGCCAGGCGACGAGCCGCGCGAAGCAGATCGACAAGATCAAGATCGAGGAATTCAAGCCGTCGTCGCGCCAGAACCCGTTCATCCGCTTCGAGTTCGAGAAGAAGCTGCACAACGTCGCGGTGGTCGCCGAGGACATCACGAAGAAGTACGAGCGCACGATCTTCCAGAACTTCAACCTGTCGGTGCAGCCGGGCGAGCGGATCGCGATCATCGGCGAGAACGGCGCGGGCAAGACGACGCTGCTGCGCTCGCTGCTCGGCGCGCTCGCGCTCGAGCACGGTACGGTGAAG
The DNA here is from genome assembly GCF_001028665.1 of Burkholderia pyrrocinia. Taxonomy (NCBI): domain Bacteria; kingdom Pseudomonadati; phylum Pseudomonadota; class Betaproteobacteria; order Burkholderiales; family Burkholderiaceae; genus Burkholderia; species Burkholderia pyrrocinia. Next base: position 3,298,411 of record NZ_CP011503.1, on the reverse strand, counting down.
TGGTCCGAGAACGCGAATGTCGGCTACATGCCGCAGGACACGTACGAGGAGTTCCCGAACGACATCACGCTGATGGACTGGATCGACCAGTACCGCAAGGACGGCGACGACGAAACGATGGTGCGCGGCACGCTGGGCCGCCTGCTGTTCTCGTCGGACGACATCAAGAAGTCGGTGAAGGTGCTGTCGGGCGGCGAGAAGGGCCGCATGATCTGGGGCAAGCTGATGCTCGGCCGCCACAACGTGCTGCTGATGGACGAGCCGACCAACCACATGGACATGGAATCGATCGAGTCGCTGCAGATCGCGCTCGAGCAGTTCGAAGGCACGCTGATCTTCGTGTCGCACGACCGCGAGTTCGTGAGCGGGCTGGCGAACCGGATCATCGAAGTGAAGACGGACGGCACCCTGTTCGACTTCGGCGGGAATTACGAGGAGTTCCTGACGAGCCAGGGGCAGGAGTAATTGTCCTGAGGCTTCCGTTCATGCGCCGCGGCTAGACAATACGAAGCCGAGCACATAAAGCGAAACCGCCAGAAACGCATCAGGCCCGCATCGACAGCAATGTCGATGCGGGCTTTTTCATTTCCGCCGCCGGCCAAGCCCGGCAGCGTCGCGCATTCCAGTTTCCTCCCATCAATCGACTTCGGGTAAATTACCCTCCGAACACCAATCCCCATTCCCCATCCCGACCCGGAGCCGCCCCTCGATGCAGGACCATCCTCTCCCGCTCGATCTATCCGGCCTTGCGCCAAGCCTGTACGCGCAGGGCACCGAGGAAAGCATCCTGGCGCGGCTGATGGAGCGGATCGCGCCGACGAATCGCTTCTGCGTCGACATCGGCGCGAGCGACGGCTTGCGCAACAGCAACACCGCGCGGCTGCTGCGTGAACAGGATTGGGCGGGCGTGCTGGTGGAAGGCAGCGCGTACCGCTTCGGCAAGCTTGCCGCTCACTACGCGGGCGCGGAGCGCGTGCGTCTGCACCACGACCGCGTCCAGCCCGACACGATCGACGCGTTGCTCGCCGATGCGAACACGCCGGCCGACTTCGACCTGCTGTCGATCGATATCGACGGCAACGACTACTGGGTGTGGCGCGGCCTGCAGGCGTTTCAGCCGCGCATCGTCGTGATCGAATACAACCCGTACTACACGCCGCCCGAACGCTGGGTCATGTGCTTCAATCCGGATCACGAATGGGACGGATCGACCTATTACGGCGCGAGCCTCGAATCGCTCGTTCATCTCGGCAGGCAGAAGGGCTATGAGCTCGTCTGCTGCGACGACATGGGCAACAACGCATTCTTCGTGCGGCAGGACCTGTACCCGCTGCTCGGCATCGCGAACAACGATCCTTCGGTGCTGTTCCGGCCGGCGATGTACAAGCTGCGCTACGTCGGGCACAACACGTTCCTGAGCGGTCATCCGTATCGGCACGGGCCGGCCGAGCACATCTGAATGGATCAGCCCGCCGTCACCTTCGACGAGATCCGCGACGCCTACGCGCTCGGCCAAAGCGGGCCGCCGCGGCAGGTCGGCGAACGCGTGTGGCATCTGCCGACCGACGACGGCGGCGTGGCGGTCAAGCTCTATGCGCAGGAGCATCGTGCGCGTGCGGCCAAGGAAGCCGCCGTACTCGCCCATTTCGAGACGCACGGTGATGCTCGCTTCCGTGTCCAGACGCTGAAACGCACGACGGCCGGCGAACCGCTGTGGACCGGCACCGGCGCGCACGCGATGCTGACGCGCTGGGAAGCGGGGCAGTTCAGAACTTACGACACGTTTTCGCCGGCGGAATGGGATGCGCTCGGCGCGAGTCTGGCGGCGTTGCATTTGAGCCTCGAACGGTTTCATCTGCCGTCGCTCGACACGATCCGCGCGCGGCTGACCGCGATCGACGCGGACGCGGTGCGCCGCAGCCTGCTCGACGCGCGGGATCGCGCGCGCTCGAACGACGGCGCCGCGAACCTGCGGCGCTATGTCGAGCTCGCGCTGCGCATGATCGACCGCTACTATCCGGGCAGCGTCGAAGCATTTCCCGCCGACGATCCGCAGCACCCGATCCACAATGACTACAACCAGTTCAACTACCTGTTCGCGGACGCGCGCACGCCGCCGCTCATCCTCGACTGGGAAGCGTCGATCGGCGCGCCGCGCGAATACGAGCTGGTGCGTTGCCTGAATCATCTGCCGCTGGAAGCGCCACACCTGGCGGAAGCCTTCGTGCATGCATACCGGCGGGTCCGGCCGGTGAATCCCGCGCATATCGCGTGGGCCGTCGATGCCGCGTGTCTGCAGCACGCGCTCAAGTTGTGGGTCGTGCAAGGCTGGTTCGACGATCCGTCGCGCTTCGCCGCGCACCTGAACGGGGCGGTGACGATGGCGTCCGCGATGGTGGACGCGCGCGGCCGTCTCGTCGATTTCTTTTCCCGTTGTGTGGAAACAGGAAGCTGATGTGAATGCGAATCTGAACCGGGCCACGAACCCGCTGCCATCCGGCGAGCGGCAACATGTCTTCCCGCCGCCGATGGATCGCGACTATCGCGTCGAAGACGGCCGCGTCCGGACGCGTTCGCTGGAAGCGCATATCGTCGATCACTGCAACCTGACCTGCGCGGAATGCTGCTCGCTGTCGCCGCTGTTGCCCGAGTGGTATGCGAGCCCCGATTCGCTAGAGGCCGACCTGCGCAAAGCAGCGAAGGTCTTGAGCCCGCGCATGTTCAAGCTGGTCGGCGGCGAACCGCTGCTGCATCCGGCGCTCGTCGAGCTCGTCGAGCGCGTGCGCGCCACGGGCATCGCACCCGTGATCTCGGTCACGACGAACGGCCTGAAGCTCGGCGAGATGCCGGACGCGTTCTGGCAGGCGGTGGATGCGTTGACGATCTCGCGCTACCCGAAGCCGCCGCTTTCGCCCGACCTGGTCGCGCTTGTCGAGCGCCAGGCCGCGCGCTTCGACGTCCGCCTGAACTGGAAGGTGCAAGACGTGTTCACGACGATGAATCGCGCCCAGCCCGGCACGGACCGCGATGATGCGCAGCGCCTCTATCGCGATTGCTGGATCCGCGAGCGCTGCCATATGATTCGCGACGGCATGTTCTACACGTGTACGCGTCCCGCGCATTTCCATACGCTGTACAAGGGCGCGAAGGATTTTCAATCCGACGGCCTGCCGTTGCGCGACGACGCAGGCATGCTCGACGCGATGCTCGCCTATCTGCAACGCGAGGCGCCGCTGGAAGCGTGCCTGCATTGCCAGGGCGGCAGCGCGCCGGTGGCGCCGCATCGCATCCTCAAACGTATTGAAGTGGACACCTTGAAGGCTCGTTATCCATGATCGTCGGCACGCGCGACCCGTTCGGTTTCGATCGTCTGCACTACCATCCGCGCAGCGGCGTGTCGGCGTCCGGCATCAGGGCCGTCCTGCATGCGTCGGGGCAACCGGCCGGCGCGCCGGACACGGCCGCCATCGCGGGCTACCTGAGCGGCGAGCGTCCCGTCGGTCGCACCGTGCTGCGCGACGTGCTGCCGGTGCCGCCCGGCCATGCGCTGATCCGTTCGCCGCAAGGGTTCGCGGTGCAGCCGGCGCCCGAGCGGCCGCAGCGCGGCGATCTGGAAACCGTGCTGCGCGCATCGCTGCAACGCGCGCTCGACAGCGGCAAGCGCGTCGCGCTGGCGCTGAGCGGCGGGCTCGATTCGGCGCTGCTGCTCGCGTTGCTGCGCGAACTCGGCGCGCAGCGGCATGTCACGTCCTACATCCTCGCGACCGACATGCCGGACTATTGCGAACGCGATGCGGCACTCGAACTGGCCGAGCAGATGCAGGCGACGGTGAAGATCGTGCGCGCGAACGAGGCCGATTTCGTGGCCGCGCTGCCGAGAACGACCCATGCGGTCGAGGAGCCGATGTTCAACCTGCATCCGGTCGCGAAGCTGCTGCTGGCCGAGGCGATGGCCGCCGACGGCATCGAGGTGGCCATCACCGGCGACGGCGCGGACCAGGTGCTGCGCCGCGACCGGTCGGCCAACTACCTGCCGCTGTGCCATGCGTTGTTCGATGCGGCGTCGGTCGACCTGCATCCGCCGTTTGTCGACGCCGCCGTCGTCGCGCATCTGACGAGCATCGAACCCGACCTGAACAAACAATGCCTGCGCGATCTCGGTGCGCGCCTGAACCTGCCGGACCGTCTCGTGCACGGCCCCAAGCGCGGGCGGCTCGCGCCGGCAATGGACCTCACGACACTGCTCGATCGCGACCGCACGCGCGCGCTCGCCGGCACGCTCGGTCTTGCCGCGCCCACGCTGCAGGCGGATACCGAACGCGTGCTGTGGGCGACGCTGACGCTGCTCCTCGATCATCTCGACCACTTCCACTTCGATGCCGCGCATCGCCCAACCTGAGCCGCTCATGAAACGCATCCTGTTCTGCGTGGTGCCCGAAAAAGGGCACGTCAATCCGTGCATCGGCCCGGCCCAGCATCTGCGTGCCGCCGGCTGCGACGTCGCGTTCTACGCGCCGGCCGACATCAGCGCGCAACTCGACGGCGCTGGCGACTTCGCGTTCGTCGGGCCGCGCGAGACCCCCGAACGCCACGACCTGTCGCGCGGCGCGAGCTTCGCCGCGAACATCCGCGACGCCGACTGGCTGCGGCACTGGATCCGCACGCTGCTGATCGACCTCGCGCCCGCGCAGGTGGACGGCATCCGCGCGGTGCTGCGCGAATGGCAGCCCGACGTGGTCGTGATCGATCCGCTGCTCTATGCGGCGGCGATCGCCGCCGAGCTGGAAGGGCTGCCGTGGGTGTCGATGTCCAATTCGCTGAATCCGGTGCTGCCGGACGATCTCGATTCGGAGCTGCTGCGCACCGTGCGCTGGCTCGCGCCGGAACGCACGCGCCTGTTCGCGCGCTACGGTCTCGACGCGCGTTTTCGCGGTTGCGACATCCTGTCGCCGCATCTGACGCTCGCGTTCACGACCGACGCGCTGGTCGGCGCGCCGCCGCCGGGTGTCGAGCTGGTCGGCCCCGCGCTGCCGTCCGGCCCGCGCGGCGACGAGACGCCGTTCCCGTGGGAACGCCTCGACGCGGATCGCCCGCTCGTCTACATGTCGCTCGGCAGCCAGCTTTACTACCACCCGGACGTGTTCGCGAAGGTCATCGACGCGACGCGCGCGACGTCGGCGCAACTGGTGCTGTCGGTGGGCGAACTGGTCGATTCGGATCTGCTGCCGGCCGATGACGAGCGCGTCGTCGCGGTGCGTTATGTGCCGCAACTGGCGCTGCTGCGGCGCACGCACGCGTTCGTCAGCCACGGCGGCGCGAATTCGGTGATGGAGTCGCTCGCGTGCGGTGTGCCGATGCTGCTGTCGCCGTTCTGCAACGACCAGTTCCATTCGGCGCACTTCGTCGAGCGGGCCGGCGCCGGATGCGTGCTGGATCTGCAGCAGGCCGGCGTCGCCGGCATTACCGCTGCGCTCGAACGCCTGTTGCGTCCCGGCCCGCTGCGCGAGCACGCGGCGCGAATCCGTGCGAGCTACACGCTCGACGGCTCGGCGCAGGCTGCCCGCCTGATCAGCGAACTCGCCTCAGGAAGCCGCCTGGCGACAGCGTCATGAGCACGCGATCCTCGATGTCCTCGTCGACTTCGAAGCGGTCGTCGCGGGCGAGAAATTCGCGCGCGGCCGTCGCCGGGTTGTTGCCTTTGCCGTACGGCTTGCCGTCGAACATCGATGCCGGCAGATACTCCATGATGGTGTCCATCACGATCGCGTAGCTGCCGGGCGTGACGAGGGATGCATAGCATTCGAGTTCGCGCAGCACGTGCGCGTGCGTATGCGTGAGATCGAGGATCGCCATCACGCGCGCGCCGTCGGCGATCTGTGCGCGCACCGACGCGAGCGTGTCGGCCGCGCACGATTCGCCTTCGATCAGCACCATGCGATCGGCGAGCCGGTGCGATTGCAGGCGCTGCCTGACCTCGTCGCGCAGGCGCGGTTCGATCGCGACGACGCGGCCGCGATCGCCTGCCAATTCCAGCATCGACGCGGAGAACACGACGCCGCCGCCCGCCGCGATGCCGGTCTGCACGATGCAGTCGGGGCGCTCGCGCCAGATCAGTTCCTGGAGCGCGAGCATGTCGCCGGGCAGATGGAAGAAGCGCTCGCCGAGCCAGCGCGTCTGGAACAGATGGTCGAATTCGGCAGCGCGCGTCAGCCATTCGATGTTGATGTCCCGCATGCGGGCCGAAGGACGCTCTGACATGGTCAATGCAACGAGTAGGAGTGACGTGAAAACGCTGGAACCCTGGCTTCGCCGGCACTGGAACCTCGGGCCGGCGCGCCTGCAGGCGCTGTCGTCGGGCCATACTAACAAAACGTATCTCGTCGAGTGCGATTCGGAGCGCGTGGTGCTGCGCGTGTCGTGGTCCGGCAAGCCGGTCGAGCAGGTGCATCGCGAGGCGTCGATACTCGGCGATCTCGGCCGTTCGCGCACGGCGCCGATGCTGCCCGCGCTGCCGCGACTGCGGCCGACCGTGGACGCGCAATCCGGTGTGCAGGCCCCCGATGGAAGCTGGCTGCACCTGTTCGAGCATATCGACGGCAGCCCCGGCCTGCCCGACGATGCGCAAGCGGGTGCGATCGATGCGATGCGCGCGCTCGCGCATCTGCATGCGGCGCTGGCGGCAATCCCAGTGAGCGAATCCGCGCCGATGGCCTGGTTGGCGGCGCGCCATGCGCGTGTGTCGGCGCGCGCGATGCCGTCGTTGCCGGGCGACTTGAATGGCCATTACGACACGGTGATCCGGCGGATCGGCATGCATCTCGCCGCGGCGGCGCGCTGGCTGACGGGGTCGGTGCATTGGCTGCACGGCGACTATCACGCGGGCAACCTGCTGTACGTGGGGCGTGCGGTGAGCGGCGTGCTCGATTTCGACGATGTCGGGCAGGGCGCGCAGTGGCTCGAGGCGGCCTTTGCGCTGTTCGCGCTGTCGCGCGATGCGGGCAGGGACGATCGATTCGTCTTCGATGCACAGCGATGGGAGGCCGGCCTGCAAGCCTATGCAGCGACGCGACCCGATGCTGCGCCGGACTGGATGCGCGCGAATCGCGATGCGTTGATGGCGCTGTTCTGCGTGGACCAGACGCTGATCCACCTCGAAGCCGCGCAGCGCGGCCTGTGGATGCCGGGGCCCGGCATCGGATTTCTCGGTGGCTGGCGGCAGTTGCTGGACGGCGCGGCGCCTGGACGCTAGCCGGCCACCGGGTCAGTTCTGTCGATTCAGGAACAGGCGCACGGCTTCGACCGTATTGGGCCGCGCTTCTCCATGCCGCGATCCGTCGTGCATGCAGAACAGCACGTCCTGGTGCCGCGCTGCGCTGTCGGCGACATGCGCGCGCATCGCGTCGCACAGTGCCTCGGGCGACGGTGCTGGCCGCTGCCAGTCGTCCAGTATCGCGGTCCAGCCCGTGTGTTCGCGCTGCAGCCGCGTGAGCACGCCGACGCGATTGTCCTGCGGTACCAGCCCGTAAGGCAGGCGCAGCGGGATCGCGTCCGGTGCGGGTACGCCGGCCCGGCGATAGGCCTCGCGAATCAGCGCGTCGGTCGCCTCGATCTCGTCGATCAGCGCGTCGTCTGCCAGCGCGCCCGGCCTTGCGTGCGAATGGGTGTGATTGCCGAGCCGATGACCCTCGCGCGCCATTCTTGCCGCGACGTCGAGCGCGCCCGCGAGGTTCTGGCCGAGCAGGAAGAAGGTCGCCTTGCACGAGGCGTCGCGCAGGACGTCGAGCAAGGGTGGTGTCGACGGGCCCGGGCCGTCGTCGAAACTGAGGCGAATGGACATCGCTTGGAGGGCGCGTCGTGTGAGTGGAACCTGAACGATAGCTCAATCCGACGGCTGGCCGGTCGAGCCTCGTCAGTGAGCGGAAGCGTGCGGGTGCAACGCGGCCGGCCGACACCGCCCGTACTCAAGCGTTGAATCGCTCAAGCGTCGCAAGCAAGCGCTGGCTCGTCCGGAATCGCCCGCTCCGCCAGCGCGACGTAATCGCCCGACGCCGTGCGCTCGATCCTTGCATCGACGCGGTACGCGCGCCGCAGGTTCGGCGGCGTCAGCACGTCGACCGGCGCGCCGTCCGCGACGAGTCCGTCGGCGCTCAGCAGCACGAGCCGGTCGCAGAAACGCGATGCGAGATTCAGGTCGTGCATCGCGGCCAGCACGATTGCGCCGCGCCGGCGGGCCGCGTCGCCGACCGCCTCCAGCGCGAGCAATTGCCAGCGCAGGTCGAGCGCGCTGGTCGGTTCGTCGAGCAGCAGCAGCGGCGTGTCGCGCACGAGCACCTGCGCGAGCCCGACCATCTGCCGCTGGCCGCCCGACAACCGGTCGAGCGGCGACATCGCGAGCGGGTGCAGCCGCAGCCGCGTGAACACCTGTTGCAAACGCCGGTCGTGCGTCGCGTCGGACAGGCTGCCGCAGGTGGCGCGCAACGCGCTGCGCACGGCTTCGTAGACGAGCAGTGACGACGGTTGCGGCAAGGTCTGAGGCAGATAACCGACCTGCCGCGTGTGCTCGCGGCGCGACCCGGACAGCAGGTCGAAGCTGCCGAATGCCGCGCGACCGGTCGCGGACGCGAGCCGCGCAAGCGCGCGCAGCAGCGTCGACTTGCCGACGCCGTTCGGCCCGAGCAGCCCGATCGTCGTGCCCGGCTCGACTGGCGCGAGCGACAGCCCGTCGAGCACGACCCGGGCGCCGTAGCGGACGCACAGCGCGTCGAGTTGCAGCATCGGCTCAGCCATCGAGCCTCCTGCGCCGGCTGACGAGCAGCATGAACAGCGGCACGCCGACCAGCGCGGTGATGATGCCGATCGGCAGCGTCACGCCGGGAATCAGCGTCTTGCTGAGCACGGACGCGCCGGCCAGCATGATCGCGCCGGCGAGCGCCGCGCCCGGCAGGTAGTAGCGATGCTCGTCGCCGACCAGCAGCCGCGCGACGTGCGGCCCGACGAGGCCGACGAAACCGATCGTGCCGACGAACGACAGCGCCGTCGCGGACAGCAGGCTGATGCGCGCGAGCGCGACGAGCCGCAGCCGTTCGACCGCGATGCCCATGCTGCGCGCCTGCTCGTCGCCGGCGCGCAGCGCCGTCAACGACGCGACGTCGATGCTCGCCCATAGCGTGCAGGTCGCGAACACGCAGGTCAGCAGCACGATCTTGCCCCATGTCGCGCGCGCCAGGCTGCCCATGCTCCAGAACACGATCTGCTGCAACGCATTCGCGTCGGCGATGAACTGCAGCAGCCACAGCAGGGCCTCGAAGCTGAACATCAGGCCGATGCCGAACAGCACGACGGTCTCGGTCGTCGCGCCGTGGCGCCACGCGAGCCAGACGATCAGCAGCGTCGCGGCGCTCGCGCACGCGAACGCGCCGAGCGACAGCGCGACGTTCTCGTTCCACAGCACCAGGTGCCAGCCGGAAATCACGACGAGCGACGCGCCGACGCTTGCGGCGGCCGACATGCCGAGCGTGAACGGGCTCGCGAGCGGGTTGTTCAGCACGGTCTGCATTTCGGCGCCGGCGAACCCGAGCGACGCGCCGACGAGCACGGCCATCAGCGCATACGGCAGGCGCACGTCCCACAGGATCACGCGCTGTTCGAGCGGCAGCCCGTCGGGCCGGAACAGGCCGCCGAGCAGGTCGGCGACCGGGAACGGCGACGGGCCGGTCGAGACGTCGACGACGAGCAGCGCGACGAGCACGCCTGCGAGCGCGGCCAGCGCACCGACACGCCGCGCGGCGACCGCGCGGTAGCGAAGTCGCAGCGACGGCGATGAAACGGGTGTCGTCGTGCTCATGCGGCCGCTCCGGATGCGGGCTCGAAAACCACGCGTGACGCAAGCGCGAGGCTCGGCAGCACGACGCCGCCGTGATCTTCGCCGTCGATCAGCCGGAACGCAGCGTCGAGCCCTGGGCGGCCGCCCACCCGCGCGACGAAGTCGCGGGCGGAACTGACCTGCTTGCGCGCTTGCTGGCGGCGCATCCGTTCGGCGTCGGGGTTCGGTGCATCTTCCTCGAGGCTGCCTGCGGTCACGAGGACGCGCAGCGGTGGTGCTAGCGGGGCGGCTTGCGCGGCGAACCGGTCGGCAAAAGGCAGCAGCATGCGCTCGCCCCACCAGATCGACGGGCTTGCGGCCACGTAGCGCCGAAACAGGTGCGCGCGCGTGAGCATCGCGTACAGCGTCAGCAGGCCGCCGTACGAGTGGCCGAACAGCGTCTGCCGCTCGGGATCGACCGGCAGCTGGCGGGCGAGCCACGGCTGCACGTCGTACTCGATGAAGTCGAGAAAGCGGTCCGCGACGACGCCGCGGCCGTTCGGCAACAGCGCGAGCGTGTAGTCGTCCGCGCGCGCGGCCATGTCGTAGGGCCCATCGACCGGATAGCCGATGCCGATCACGACGGCCTCGGCGTCGCGCGTGCCGTCCGGCCGCGCGCGGCGATTGCGGGTGAGTTGTGCCGCGAGCGGGAACAGCGCATTACCGTCGAGCACGGTGAGCACCGGATGGGGCAGCGAGCCGGAACGCTCGGCCGGCAACGCGACGAACAGACGCCGCGTGCGGCCGGCGATCGTCACGTCGAACTGGCGGCTGTTCGGCACGAAGACCGGCGGTGCGGCGTCGAGGCCGGGCCACGCACGCGTATCGGCGGCACACGCGGGCGCGAGCCGGCCGCCGAGCGGGCCGGCCAATCCGGCGACGAGCAGGGAGCGGCGCATGGAGGAGGCGGGCATCCGCATGTCAGGACCCTTCCTGCACCCAGTATTCGCCTTGCAGCGCAACGGGCTGGAAGCGTCGCACCATCGTGTCGAACGTGGCGCGCGGATCGAGATCGGCGAACAGCGCCGGATGCAGCCACTTGGCCAGCGCCTGCACGGCGACGACGTTGAACGGCGAATTGTAGAAGTGATGCCAGATCGCATACGCGCGCCGCTCGCGGATCGCGCGCAGCGGCGCGATCTGCGGCCGCTTCAGCGCACGGTCGAGCGAGCGGACGGCGGCGTCGCGCGGCACGCCGGCGCCGAGCGCGATGCGCTGCGGCGCACTTTGCAGCGTCTGGAGCGAGCCGATCGCGGTGCCGATGTAGAAATCGGGCTGGCGGCTCAGCAGGTATTCGGGGTTCAGCGTGCCATGCTCGCCGGGCACGCGGCCTTTCGCGACGTTGTTGCCGCCGGCGGCGTCGAGCAGGTGGCCCATCATGCCGGTCATCGTGTCGCAGCAGTCGCCCGACAGGCCGACACGGCTTTCGAGGAACACGCTCGGTGCGACCGGGCGTGCGGTCGCGAGCCGCGTGCGGACGAGGTCTAGCTGCTGCTGCCAGTACGTGTTGAATTCCGTCGCGCGCTGCGGCGAGCCGAGCACCTGGCCGAGCAGCGCGATGCTGCGCGGCGTGTTGGCGAGCGGGTCGTGCCGGAAGTCGACGAACACGATCGCGACGCCGGCCGCCTCGAGCCGCGCGAGCGTTTCGCGATCGCGCTCGCCGGGGCCGTGGCCGCCGCCGAGCCCGAAGATCGCGACCTGCGGACGCAGCGCGAGCGCGCGCTCGTCGCTGAAGCTGCCGGACTGCGAGCGTCCGATGCGCGGCACATCCTTCAGGCGCGGGAAGCGCGCGAGCCATTGCGCGTAGCTCGCGGGATCGAGTTGCTCGAAATCACCCATCATGCCCACGAGGCGGCGCGTCGGATCTTCGCCGTCGACCACCGCCAGCGCCGGCAGCAGGCGGCCCTCGCCAAGCAGCACGCGCTCGACGCGCGCGGGAATCCGGACCTGCCGCCCGGCCAGGTCGGTGACGGTCGTCGTGTCCGCTTGCGCGGCATGGATCACGAGCCAGCCGCACAGCCATACGCCCAGCATGGCCCACATTCCGCTTGTCTTTTTCACGCGACTCCCGATACGATATAAATGAGAACAATTCTCATTTAATTGTAGCCGAGCCGAGGCCATGCAAGGGGTATCGGCCGTTTGATCGAACACCAAAATAGTTTGTGCGGGCGCAAGAGGCCTGCGCGCGGGGGTATGACGACATGACAGCGCTGACGCCAGCCGCTTCCCATTCCGATCGCTATCGACACGATGCGCACGTCGCGCGGACCCGCGAGGTGCGGCCCGGGTTGCGGATCCATTCGGACGATGCAACGGACGAATTCGACGCCGTGATGTCGGGGCAGTGTTCACCGGGCCTGCATCTCGTGCTGCTGCTCGAGGGTGCGCTCGACGTGTCGTACGGCGACCGGCGCGTGGTGTTGACGACCGACGGGCGCCGCACCGGCCGCGTGGACCGCGAAACCGCGCGGCCCGCGGTGCGGATGCAGTCGTTCCTGCTCAACGCGGTCGAGCCGGACACGTTCCGCAGGCGGCTCAGCAAGGGCGGTTACGCGCGGCGGCTGAGCCTCGCGATGTCGGGCGAATGGCTCGGCCATCTGCAGGAGGCCAGCCGCGGCGTTCTGCCGGAACAGCTCGGCGCGATGCTGTCCGCGCATCTCGCGATCCGCTTCTGGCAGCCGACGCCGCGCGCGACGGCGCTCGCCGAACAGATCGTGCGGCCGCCGGCCTATCAGCCGATGCTGCAGGCGATCTATCTGGAAAGCCGCGTGCTCGAACTGCTCGCCGAGGCGTTCACGCCGCTCGAGAGCGATGCCGCGCAGGCGTCGGACGCGTCGCTCGGGTCGCGCGACTATCGCCGGATGGCCGAGCTGCGCGCGTTCCTCGCGAGCGACGCGGCGCAGGAACTGTCGCTCGACGACATCGCGCGGCACGCCGGGATGAGCGCGAACGCGATGCAGCGCCAGTTCCGCGCGGCCTACGGCACGACCGTGTTCGACTTCGTCCGCGAACATCATCTGCAGCGCGCGCGGCTCGCGCTCGAGCGCGACGCGGTGAGCGTCAAGCAGGCCGCGGCGCTGGCCGGCTACACGAGCGCCGCGAACTTCGCGACGGCCTACAAGCGCCGCTTCGGCGTCACGCCGACGCTCGCGCGACGCAGCGACCGACGCTGACGACGGCCGGCGACGGCGCTCAAACGACTTCGATGCTTACGCAAAGATTTCGGTTGATTACATGTTTCATAATGTAAATGAGAATCAATCACATTTTGAAACATCGAAAGCGCCACCATGTCGAGTCAAGCTGCAAGCCTTGCATTGAAGCCGGTTGTCGTCGCCGGCCTGTATCTGATGGGGGCGTCGTGCGCGTGGGCGCAGGCGCCTGACCGGGCGGCGGAACCTGCCGCCGCGTCTGCCGTCGCCGCCCGATCCGCCGCCGCCAAACAGGACGACCCGGCCAAGCCGGCCGGATCAGCGCCGCCGGAGGCCGCCGCCGATCCGGCCATGCTGAAGGAGGTCGTCGTCACGGCGAGCCGCCGCGAGCAGGCGATCCGCGAGGCTCCCGCGAGCATTTCGGTGATCAGCCGGGAAGACATCGAGGCGAAGCCGTATACGTCGGTTGCCGAGATCGTCGCCAACGTCGAGGGCGTGAGCGTCGTCGGTGCATCGCCGAACGACCAGGACATCTCGATTCGCGGGATGCCGGGCGAGTACACGCTGATCCTCGTCGACGGCCGTCGCCAGAACACGCGCGAAACAATGAACCGCGGCACGGCCGGTGTGCAGTCGAACCTGATGCCGCCGCTGTCCGCGATCGAGCGGATCGAGGTCGTGCGCGGCCCGATGTCGTCGCTGTACGGCGCCGACGCGATGGGCGGCGTGATCAACGTGATCACGCGCAAGGTGCCGAAGCGCTGGGGCGGCACGATCACGGCCGGCAGTGTGTGGCAGCTCGAATCGAACCAGGGCGACACGCAGAGCGTCGACTTCTGGCTCGGCGGCCCGCTGAAATCCGACGTGCTCGGGCTGCAGGCGTCGGGGCGTCTCCTGCATCGCGGCGAAGACGACATCTACTACCCGAACAGCGGGACGGGTGGCGCGAACGGCCAGCGGATCGGCAGCTTCGACGTGAAGTTGTCCGCGAAACCCGCGAGCAACCAGGACGTGAGCGTGAACATCGGGCGCGAGCAGCTCACCTATCTCAGCACGCCGGGCAAGAGCGCCGCGCCGCTCACGCCGCGCACGGCGGCCACCGCGCTCACGGAGACGCGTCATGTCCGCGATTACTGGGGCATCACGCACGACGGCCGCTGGGGCTTCGCCGACACGACGGTGTCGCTGTACGGCGAGCGCGGCGTGCAGGACCAGTGGACGCCGGCCGGGCGTTCGTCGGTGAAGCCCGCGCTGACCGACACGATCCTCGAGGCCAAGGCCGCCGTGCCGTGGTGGGGCGAGCGCAACATCCTGACGGTGGGTGGCCAGCACATCTGGTCGAGGCTGTCGGGCGTCAGCGTGCAGGACGCGGTGCCGAAAGGGCATGGCGCCAATGCGGATCGCGTCACACGCAACGCGTGGGCGCTGTTCGGCGAGAACGACTACTTCTTCAACGACCGCTTCACGCTGACGACCGGCGTGCGACTCGATCACGACGACCGCTACGGCAGCCACGTGAGCCCGCGCATCTACGGCGTGTACCAGCTCAGCAAGGCGTGGACGGTGCGCGGCGGCGTATCGACCGGTTTCCGCCCGCCGTCGCTGCGTCAGAGCACGGCCGGCTACTGCATGACGTCGGGCGGCGCGGCGGGCGCGACGCCCGGCACGCTGTGCGGCAATCCGGATCTCAAGCCGGAGACGAGTCTGACCGAGGAGCTCGGCGTGCGCTACGACCTGGGCGACACGTACGCGGGCCTGACGCTGTTCAACAACCTGTTCAAGAACAAGGTGGCGAGCTACGACACGGGCAAGGCCGATCCGCGCTCGCCGGGCCGCAACATCTATGTGTACGACAACATCGACCGGGTCAAGCTGTACGGGCTCGAGATCGGCGCGGGCACGCGCCTGTCGCGCACGCTGAGGGTGTCGGGCGCCTACACGCTGACCGAATCGCGTCGCGAGGGCAGCGGCGAGAAGGCGTTCAACGGCAGTTCGCTCGACGGCTATCCGCTCGACAAGACGCCGAAGCACAAATTCAACGTGCAGGTCGACTGGACGCCGACTGCCAGGCTCGACCTCTACGCGGCGGCGAACTACAGCGGCAGCGAATACTGGGCCGCGTTCCGCAACGGCGCGCAGGGCGTGCGCGAGCGGCCGTCGACGACGACCTTCGATCTCGGCGGGCGCTACCGGATCGACAAGCGTTTCTCCGTCAATTTCGCGGTGCTCAACCTGACCAACAAGATGGTGCCGATCGACGATCGCACGCGCACGACCGGGCTGAGCGGCAACTGGCTCGTCGACCAGGGGCGCCGCATCGCGGTGAGCCTGACCGCCGAAATGTGACGGCATGGCCGGCGCGCCGCGCCGGCTCATTCAATCTGGAGGCAATGTCATGAATGCGATTTCCCGACCCGACGAACTATTAGTACCCCATAACGTGTGGGATGTGTATCGCGCGGATACCCCGTTGTTTCTCGCAACGCCGGCGCATACGGTGCTGGCCTGCGATGTCGCGGAGGCGATCCCGCATGCGGACGCGGCGCTCGCGGCGCGCGTGAACGATGCGTTGCGCCGCGCACGGGCCGACGGCCACGTAGGCGCGACGGTGGTCGGCGCGGTGCCGTTCGACGTCGGCGCGCCGACTGCGCTGCGGGTTGCGCGCACGATGCTGCGCGCGCGGCCGCTCGGCGCGCAGCGGGCAGCCGGGCCGGCCGGCACGCGCTATGCGACGCGCGAGGTGCCGTCCGCGGATGCGTATGCGGACGCGGTCGCGCAGGCGGTTGCCAGGATTCGCGCGGGCGAGCTCGACAAGGTCGTGCTGGCGCGCACGCTGGAGGCGACCGGCGAGGTGCCGGTCGACGTTGCGGCGCTCGTCGCGCGACTCGCGTCGTGCAATCCGCACGGCTATACGTTCTCCGTGGATCTCGGCGCGGGACGCACGCTGCTGGGCGCGAGCCCGGAACTGCTCGTGAACCGCTTCGGCGGCGTCGTGCGCGCGAATCCGTTGGCGGGTTCCGCGCCGCGTAGCCGCGACCCGGTCGAGGACCGGCGCCGCGCGCAGGCGCTGCTGGCGTCCACGAAGGATCTCGACGAACATCGGGTCGTCGTGGAAGCCGTGCGCGACAGCCTCGCGCCGCTGTGCCGACGGCTCGACGTGCCGGCGCGCCCGTCGCTCGTCCACACGGAAACGATGTGGCATCTGTCGACCGAGGTGTGCGGCGAAACCGATGCGGATGCGTTGACGCTCGCACTCGCGCTGCATCCGACGCCCGCCGTCTGCGGCGCGCCGCGCGCGGCGGCGCGCGACTGCATTCGCGATGCCGAGCCGTTCGATCGCGGCTTCTACGCGGGGATGCTCGGCTGGGTCGATGCGCATGGCGACGGCGAGTGGGTCGTCACGATTCGCTGCGCCGAAGCGTTCGACCGCACGCTGCGGCTCTATGCGGGCGCGGGCGTGGTCGGCGAATCGACGCCCGAAGGCGAACGCGCGGAAACCGCCGCCAAGTTCCGGACGATGCTGGATGCGCTCGGTATCGATCGCGATGCCGCATCGGGCGCCGCGCGGGAGGCCGCATGACGTCCGCGAACCGCACGCCGTGGCCGGACGCGTTCGCCGCCGCGTATCGGCAGAAGGGATACTGGCTCGGCCAGTCGTTCGCGCAGTGGTTCGACGAACGCGTCGCGCGGCACGGCGAACGCGTCGCGCTCGTACAGGGCGACCTGCGCTGGTCGTACCGGACGTTCGCGGCGGAAGCCGAACGCACGGCCCGCGCGCTGACCGCGTGCGGGATCGTGCCGGGCGAGCGCGTCGTCGTGCAATTGCCGAACTGCGTCGCCTTCTTCGCGGTGACGTTTGCGCTGTTCCGGATCGGCGCGCTGCCGGTGTTCGCGCTGCCCGCGCATCGCCGGCGCGAGATCGGCTACTTCTGCCGGTACGCGGGCGCGGTCGCCTATGTCGCGGCCGAACAGCACGACGGGTTCGACTACCGGGCGCTCGCGAGCGAGATCCGCACCGATGCGCCGACGCTGCGCCATGTGCTGTTCACGACGCCCGGCAATACGCGCGTGGCGCTGCCGGATGCGACGCCCGACGTCGCGCTGCCGCCGGGGCCCGGCGCGCACGAGATCGCGTTCCTGCAACTGTCGGGCGGCAGCACGGGTACGCCGAAGCTGATCCCGCGCACGCACGACGACTACCTGTACAGCGTGCGCGAGAGCGCGCGCATTTGCGGGCTGACCGAACGCAGCGTCTATCTCGCGGCGCTGCCGGCCGCGCACAACTATGCGCTGAGTTCGCCGGGCTCGCTCGGTGTCTTCGATGCCGGCGGCACCGTCGTGCTGAGCGACGGCGCGAGCCCTGACGCCGCGTTCCCGCTGATCGAGCGCGAGCGCGTGACGGTGGCGGCACTGGTGCCGCCGCTCGTGCCCGTATGGCTGGCCGCGGCCGGGCAGCGGCGCGGCGCGCTGGCGAGCCTCGAACTCGTACAGGTCGGCGGCGCGCGCTTCGATCCGGCGCTTGCGGCGCGCGCGGCCGACGGCTTCGGCACGCAATTGCAGCAGGTGTTCGGGATGGCCGAAGGGCTCGTCAACTACACGAGGCTCGACGATCCGCGCGACGTGGTGATCGCCACGCAAGGGCGCCCGATCTCGCCGGACGACGAGATCCGCATCGTCGACGACGACGACCGCCCGGTCGCACCCGGCGAGGTCGGCCATCTGCTGACGCGCGGCCCGTACACGATCCGCGGCTACTACGACGCGGCCGCGCACAACGCGCGCGCGTTCACGGCGGACGGCTTCTATCGCACCGGCGATCGCGTCCGCCTGACGGCGGGCGGCCAGCTCGTCGTCGAGGGGCGCGCGAAGGACCAGATCAACCGCGGCGGCGAGAAGATCCCGGCCGAGGAAATCGAACACCTGCTGCTCGCGCATCCGGGCGTCGTCGACGCGGCGCTGGTCGCGATGCCCGACCCGTATCTCGGCGAACGCAGTTGCGCGTACGTGATTCGCGGCGCGCCCGCGCCGGCCGCGGCGGACCTCGTGCGCTTCGTGCGTGGCCAGGGCGTGGCCGCTTACAAGGTGCCCGACCGGATCGAATTCGTCGACGCATTCCCGAAAACGCCCGTCGGCAAGATCGACAAGCGCGCGCTTCGGCAGCACATCGCGGATCGGCTCGCCGCCGCTGCGTGACGGGTGCGGCGACGCCCCGTCGATTTTTCAATTCCAAAGCAATCCAACATGGCCATTCCGAAAATCGCTTCCTATCCGATGCCGGCCGAGCTGCCGGCGAACCGCGTGAACTGGCGGTTCGACCCGCGCCGCGCGGCGCTGCTCGTGCACGACATGCAGGACTACTTCCTCGACTTCTACGACCGTGCGGCCGCGCCCGTGCCGACGCTCGTCGCGCACGTGCGCCGCCTGATCGATTTCGCGCATGCCGCCGGGATGCCGGTCTACTACACCGCGCAGCCGGCAACCCAGGCGGCGGCCGACCGGGCGCTCCTGACCGACATGTGGGGACCGGGCCTCACCGCGCAGCCGTCGCGCGCGGCGATCTGCGACGCGCTCGCGCCGGCGCCCGGCGACACGGTGCTCGACAAGTGGCGCTACAGCGCGTTCCGGCGCTCGCCGCTCGAGACGCGCCTGCGCGAGCAGGGGCGCGACCAGCTCGCGATCTGCGGGATCTACGCGCACATCGGCTGTCTGATGACCGCCTGCGACGCGTTCATGCGCGACGTGCAGCCGTTTTTCGTCGCCGACGCGCTCGCGGATTTCTCCGAGCGCGAGCACCGCATGGCGCTCGACTACGTGGCTGGACGCTGCGGAATGGCGGTGACCACGGACGCGCTCGTCGGCGTCGCGCCGGCGGACGATGCGGCACCGATGCTCGCCGCGATCGCGGCGCAGGTCGCCCGCAGCCTGCGGATGCCGGCCGCCGACCTGCGCGAGCACGACAACCTGGTCGATTGCGGGCTCGATTCGATCCGGATGATGACGCTCGTCGAGCAGTGGCGCGCGCAAGGCTACGACGTCACGTTCGTCCAGCTCGCCGAGCAGCCGACGCTCGGCGCATGGACGCGGGTGCTGCAGCGCGCGGCGCGGGTGAGCGCATGACGGCGCGTCCGGCGATGCCCGATGCCCGTCCGGCGTCGTTCGTCAGCACGGCGGAGGTGTCGGTGCCGCAGGCCGACCGCGTGCTGTTCAAGCTGTGCAAGCACTACGCGATCAAGGTGCCCGTCGTGTTCGACGAGCATCGCGCGACCGTCGATTTCCCGTACGGCGTCTGCCGGATGCTGCGCACCGACGACGTGCTGCAGCTTCGCTGCGAAGCCGACTCGTCGGAGCAGCTCGAGCAGATCCAGTACGTGATGGACGAGCACCTGGGGCTGATGTCGCGTAACCGGGCGCTGGTGGTCGCATGGGAGCGGGGCGCGTGACGCGGCCCGCGTCCGGCTCAACGAACTTCGGAGCTAGCTCGCTCATGACAAACGAATCCCCGCCGATCCGCGCGACTTCGGCGCAGTACGGAATCTGGGTCGCGCAACAGGTCGACTCCGACGATCCGGGCTATCTGACGGCCGAGACCGTCGAGCTCGACGGCGCGCTCGACGTCGCCGCGCTGACCGACAGTGTCGAGGCCGTGCTCGATCACGCCGACGCGCTGCACATGCGGTTCGCGTGGCAGGACGATGCGCTGTGGCAGGCGCGCCGGACGCCGCGCACGCGGCTGCCGCTCGTCGACCTGTCGGCGCAAGCGGATCCCGTGCAGGCGGCGCATGCGTGGATGAAGGCGTCGCTGTCGATCTGCTGCGACGTGACGGCCGATCCGCTGTACCGCACCGCGCTGCTGCGGCTGTCACCGACCCGGCACTGGTGGTACCTGCAGGTACATCACATCGCGCTCGACGGCTTCGGCTACGGGCTGCTGCAGCAGGCCGTAGCCGTCCGCTACAACGCGCGTGTCGGCGGCGGGCCGCTGCCGGTGCTGCCCGACTGGCGGATCGATCGCGTGGTGGAGGCCGAGGCGCGTTATCGCGCCGACGGCGGCTTCGATGCCGATCGCGCGTTCTGGCGCGCGCATCTGCGCGACGTGCCCGCGCCGCTCGTCCTCGCGCGGAAGCAGGACATCGCCCCCGACGCATGGCGCGCGACGCGCGTGCTCGACGCCGAACGCGTGCGCGCGCTGCGCGCGGCCGCCGAGCGTGTCGACGTCGACTGGAATGCGTGGCTGCTGTGCGCGGTCGGCATCTGGCTCGCGAAGCAGGGCGGCCAGTGCGACCTGACGCTCGGGCTGCCGGTGATGAACCGACTCGGCACGCCGGCGCTCGGCGTGCCGTGCATGGCGATGAACATCGTGCCGCTGCGCATGCATGTCGATGCCGAGCGCTCGCCGCGTGCGCTCGCGCGCGAATGCGCGGAGCGCCTGCGCGCGATCCGGCCGCACCTGTATTACCGGTACGGCTGGATTCGCGGCGATCTCGGGCTGCTGGAGCGCAACGCGTTCCTGTTCAATCAGGCCGTCAACGTGATGCCGTTCGAACGGCAGGTCGCATTCCACGGGCTCGCGAGCGACACCCGCGCGGTGAGCGGCGGCCCGGTGAAGGATCTGAACGTGACGCTCGCCGTGCGCGGCGGCGCGTGGCATCTGACGCTGGAAGCCAACCCGAACGCGTACGACGAAGCCGTGCTCGCCGCGCATGCGCGCGACCTTGCCGCGTGGCTCGACGCATTTGCCGAACAGGCGCCGGACGAGCCGGTGAGCGTGCTGCTCGACGGGATGCCCGCGCCGTCGATCGTGCGCGGCGCGCCGCTCGCCGGGCCGTACGACGACGTGCTCGCGCGGATCGAACGCATCGCGCGCGACGCACCGGCGCACCCGGCTATCGAGGCCGGCGACTGGCGCATCGACTACCGCGCGCTGCTTGCCGACGCCGACGCGCTCGCGTCGGAACTCGAACGCCGGGGTGTGGCGCGCGATGCACGCGTCGCGATCGCCGCGCCGCGCGCGCCTGACGTGATCGCGGTGATGCTGGCCGTGCTGAAGGTTGGCGCGACGATCGTGCCGATCGATCCGGACGGACCGCCGCAGCGCGTCGCGTCGATGCTGGCTGATGCGGCGCCCGCGCTGGTGATCACGCGCGACGTGTATCGCGAATGTGCAGGCGGGCGGCCGGTGCTCGATCTGGATGCGGCGCGTGTGCCGTCGCCGCGCGACGTGGCGTGCGCGGCGCCCGACGCGGCACAGCCCGCGTACCTCCTGTACACGTCGGGATCGACCGGCCGGCCGAACGGCGTGCTGGTCGGGCGCGGCTCGCTCGCGCATTTCGTCGCGAGCACGCGCGACCTGTATCGCATCGGTCCGAGCGACCGGGTGCTGCAGTTCGCGCCGCTGCATTTCGATGCGAGCTTCGAGGAGATCTTCGCGACGCTCTGCAACGGCGCGACGCTCGTGCTGCGCGACGACGCGATGCTCGACTCGATCGACGCGTTCACGGCCGAGGTCGAGCGGCGCCGCATCACGGTGCTCGACCTGCCGACCGCCTACTGGCACGTGCTCGCCCATGCACTGGACGCGCGTCATGCGCAGCGCCTTGCCGGCGTGCGTCTGACGATCATCGGCGGCGAGGCCGCGTTGCCGGAGCGGATCCGGCGCTGGCACGCGCACCTGCCGCATCTGGCGCTGCTGAACACCTACGGGCCGACCGAAGCGACGATCATCGCGACGGCCGCCTGCGTGAGCGGCCCCGGCGTGGTCTGGCGCGACGGCGAGCCGGTGCCGATCGGCACGCCACGCGCGGGCGTCGACGCGCAGGTGGTCGACGAGCGGCTGTATCCGGTGGCCGAGGGCCGGACGGGCGAGCTGGTGCTGTGCGGCGACGCGCTGGCGCTCGGCTACCCGGGCAATGCGGCGCTGACGTCCGAGCGCTTCGTCACGCTGCCGGGGAGCGGC
Source organism: Burkholderia pyrrocinia (assembly GCF_001028665.1). Taxonomy (NCBI): domain Bacteria; kingdom Pseudomonadati; phylum Pseudomonadota; class Betaproteobacteria; order Burkholderiales; family Burkholderiaceae; genus Burkholderia; species Burkholderia pyrrocinia. Next base: position 3,276,441 of record NZ_CP011503.1, on the reverse strand, counting down.
GCGCGCGCGTACCGGACCGGCGATCTCGCCACCGTGCGCGACGGCCGGCTGGTGTTCGACGGCCGGATCGACCACGAGGTGAAGATCAGCGGCGTACGCATCGATCCGCGCGAGATCGAGGACTGGCTGCTGCGCACGCCGGACGTGCGCGAGGCGGCGGTCGTCGCGTTGCGCGGCGACGCCGACGTGACGACGCTCGCGGCGTTCGTCGTCGGGGTGGACGAAACGACCGCGCTGCGTGCGCGGCTCGCCGACGCGCTACCGGCCGCGGCGATTCCCGACGCGTGGCACGTGCTCGAACGGCTGCCTCGCAACGTCAACGGCAAGACCGATCGCAACGCGTTGCGGCAGCACGCGATGGCGGCCCGCATCGGCGTGGACGACAATCCGCGCGCCGACGCGCTCGAACGGCAGGTGGTGCACGCGTGGCGCAGCGTGCTCGGCGGCGTTGCGCTGACGCCGGATTCGAATTTCTTCGACATCGGCGGCAAGTCGTTGCAGGCGATCCAGGTGAGCGCGCGGCTGGCGACCGCGCTCGGCCGCGACGTGCCGGTATCGATGCTGTTCCGCCATGCGACGGTCGCGGCGCTGGCGGCTGCACTGCGCACGCCGCTGCCGTACCGGCCGCGCGCGGAGCGCGACGCGTTTGCCCCGCATCTTGCGATCCAGACGGCGGGAGGCGCTGCGCAGCGGCTCATCTGCATCCATCCGGCCGACGGCCTCGCGTGGAGCTACCTGCGGCTTGCCGCGTACCTGCCCGACACGACGGTCGACGGGCTGCAACTGTCGGTCGGCGACACGAACGGCGCGGCCGATTTCGACGCGCTCGTCGACACCTATGTGCGGCGCGTGCGGGCACTGCAGCCGGACGGTCCGTACCACCTGCTCGGCTGGTCGCTGGGTGGCGCGCTCGCGTACGCGGTCGCGGCGGCCCTCGAACGCGTCGGCGCGCCGGTGGGCGTGCTCGCGCTGATGGACAGTTATCCGTCGTCCGCGTGGATGGCGCAGCCGCAGCCGGAGACGGGCGACGCGCTGCGGATCCTGCTGACGGTGAACGGCGATTTCGACACGGAGGCGTTGTCCGACGCATTGCTGCGGCAGCGCTTGCTGCGCGCGAACAGCCCGTTCGCGGCGCTCGGCGGCGCGGGGCTCGACGCGCTGGTCGACGCGACGCTGCGGCAGATGCGCCAGTTCCGCGCCGCGCCGACCCCGCAATACGGCGGCGAACTGCTGCTGTTCAACGCAACCCGCAAGCGGCCCGGCACGCCGGCGCCCGACAGCTGGGCCGCGCACCGGCCGGCGGCGTTACCGACCTGCGTGGCGCTCGACTGCTCGCACGACGGGATGTCCGATCCCGAACCGATGGCGGCGATCGGCGCCGCGCTGACCGAACGGCTCGCCGCATGGGCCGACATGGGAACCGTTACGAGGAACTTGAATCGATGAGCAGGGAAACCGAGATGGCATTTCCGGCGGGTGTGGCCGTCGTGACCGGCGCGGCGCGCGGGATCGGCGCCGCCGTGGTTCGCGCGCTCGCCGCGCGCGCGGTCGACGTCGCCGCGTTCGACGCCGACGGCGACGCGCTGGCGCGTGCGACCGAGGATCGCCCGCCGGCGCCAGGCCGCGTCCATCCGTTCGCGGTCGACGTGGCCGACGCGCGCGCCGTGCGCGCGGCAATCGAGCACGTGGAGGCGACGGTCGGCCCGATCGGCATGCTCGCGAACGTCGCCGGCGTGCTGCGGCTCGCGGCCGCGACGTCGCTGACCGACGACGACTGGGCGCATTGCTTCGCGGTGAACACGCATGGCGTGTTCCATCTGTCGCGCGCGGTCGCACAGCGCATGATCGAGCGGCGCGCGGGCAGCATCGTGACCGTCGGGTCGAATGCGGCGCTCGTGCCGCGCACGCAGATGGCCGCCTACGCCGCGTCGAAGGCCGCCGCGCATCAGTTCACGCGCTGCCTCGGCCTGGAGCTGGCCGGCCACGGCATTCGCTGCAACATCGTCGCGCCGGGTTCGACCGACACGCCGATGCAGCGCCAACTGTGGCGCGGCCCGGAAGGCCCGGCAGGCGTCATCGCGGGGTCGCTCGAAACCTATCGCACGGGCATTCCGCTCGGACGCATCGCCGCGCCGGACGACGTCGCCGGCACTGTGCTGTTCCTGCTGTCCGACGCCGCGCGCCACGTGACGCTGCACACGCTGTGTGTCGACGGCGGCGCGACGCTCGGCGTGTGACGGCCCGTCTGAATTCCGTCTCCGGAGCATCTTCATGAAACAGATATCGGCCTGTGCCGAACAAGGTGCGGCAGGCGCCTTCGCGTTGCCGCGTCACGAGAAACGATTGCGCGTCGGTGCGCGGCTGCCCGTGCCCGACGCGCTGCGCCACGCGGTGCCGGCGTCGTATGCCGCGCGGGCGACCGTCGACGCGGGACGCGCGCAGCTGCGCGCGATTCTCGAACGGCGCGACGCACGCCGGATCGTCGTCGTCGGTCCGTGCTCGATCCACGATCCGGCGGCCGCGCTCGACTATGCGCGCCGTCTCGCCGGTCTTGCGCACGCGGTGCGCGACGCGCTCTGCGTGGTGATGCGCGTCTACTTCGAGAAGCCGCGGACGACGGTCGGCTGGAAAGGGCTGATCAACGATCCGGGGCTCGACGGCAGCCATCGCGTCGAGGAGGGGCTGCGCACCGCGCGCCGGCTGCTCGTGGACATCAACGCGCTCGGGCTGCCGGTCGCGACCGAGGTGCTGGACGTCGCGACGCCGCACTACCTGTCCGACCTGGTGAGCTGGGCCGCGATCGGGGCGCGCACGACCGAATCGCAAATCCATCGCGAGCTGGCATCGGGGCTCGCGATGCCCGTCGGTTTCAAGAACGGCACGGACGGCCAGGTCGACATCGCAGCGCACGCGATGCTGGCCAGCATGCGGCCGCACACGTTTATCGGCGTCGATCGTGCTGGCAGTCCGGCCTTGCTGCACAGCACCGGGAATCCGCACGCGCACCTCGTGCTGCGCGGCGGTCGCCACGGGCCGAACTACGACGCCGCGTCGGTGGCGGCCGCGGTCGAAACGTTGCGCGCGCAACGCCTGACGGCGAACCTGCTGATCGACTGTTCGCATGCGAACTGCGGCAAGCAGGCGGTGCGGCAACTGGCGGTGCTGGACGATGTGGTCGGGCAGATGCGCGCGGGCAACGAAGCGATCCGGGGCGTGATGCTCGAAAGCTTCATCGAGGACGGCGCGCAGCCACTGGGCGGTGCACTGCGCTACGGCTGCTCGATCACCGATCCGTGCATCGGCTGGGAGGCGACCGAGGACGCGCTGTTGCGCGCCCGCTGCCTGCTGACCGACGGCGGCACCCATGCGCGCTGACGCGCGTCGTTTTCCTTTTCCATCGGAACACCTTATGTCGACGACTTCCGCTGAATCCCTGCAAGCGCCGGCCGATGCCGGCGCGTCCTTGCTGCCGCTGATGCTCGCGAATTTCGCGATGGTGGCCGGCACCTACGCATTCGTCACGATCGCCGGCCCGATGGCGCGCCGCATGCATCTCGAACCGCTGCACATCGGCGCGATCATCGGCGTCGTCGGGCTCGTGTGGATCGCTGTCGCGCCTCGCTGGGGGCAAGCGGCGGACACGCGCGGGCGCTTGTCGACCATGCGCGCGGCGATCGTCGGGTTCGTCGCGAGTTCGCTGCTGCTGGCCGGCTACGTCGGCTGGGCGTTGCGCGACGGCGGCAGCGCCGTGCCGCCGGTGTGGGCGGGCCTTGTCGCGCTGCTCGTCACGCGCGCGGTGATGGGCGGTTGTTATGCGGGGCTGCCCGTCGCGGCCACGGCGTGGATCGCGGACCGGACGCCGGCCACGGGGCGCGCGGCGGCGATCGCGCGATTCGGCGCGGCGGGCGCGATCGGGATGGTGCTCGCGCCGCCGCTCGCGGGCTGGCTGGCCGGGTTCGACATGACGCTGGCGCTCGCCGTGTTCGCGGTGCTGCCGCTCGTCGGGCTGGCGGGTCTGCGACGGCTGCGCGACAACGGCGCGCATGCGGTGCGGCAGGCGCCGCCCCGGCTGAAGCCGACCGATCCGCGTGTACGCCTGCCGTGGTGCAGCGCGTTCGCGCTGTACAGCGCGGTGATGATCGCGAACAGCGTGCTCGGTTTTTACGTGATCGACCGGCTGCACGTGCGAACGGGCGACGCGTCGCGGGTGGTCGGTTACGCGCTCGGCAGCGCCGGCATCGGGTTGATCGCGACGCAGTCGCTGGTCGGCCGCCTGCGTGCGGTCGCGCCGCTTCAATGGCTGCGCTGGGGCGCGCTGGCGGGTGGCGCGGGGTTCGTGTCGGCGCTGGCCGCGGAGGCCGCGCATCCGCTGCTGCTGTGCGCGAGCTACTTCGTGGCGGCGTGCGGGATGGGCGCCGCATTTCCAGCGGTCGCGGCGCTCGCGAGCACGCGCGTCGAAACGCATGAGCAGGCCGCGTGCGCGGGCGCGATGTCGATGGCGCAAGGGCTCAGCATGGTCGTCGCGCCGCTGGCCGGCACGATGCTGTACGAACTGCATCCGGCGGCGCCGTTCGTGTCGATCGGCATGGTGCTCGCGGTCGTATTCGTCGCGACATGCGGCGCCGGGGCACGCGCGCCGGCGGCGTGACGGTTTTCGCGAGCGTCGCGCGAATCGGTCGTCGGTTATTCGACCGGCGCAACGACCAGCGGACAGGCGCCGATCGCGCGCAGCCGCGTGCCGGCGATCAGCAGAAATCGATGGGCGGGCGCCACGCGAGCATCCTTCAGGTTCGGGGGGAGTTCGGGCCGGATGATTCGAACGGCCGGCGACGACGATTCCATGACGCTTCGCGCGTGCCGGCGCAGGGGGCGGTGCTGGCGCACCGTACGCCGCCAGCCAGTCCGGCTGTTACCTCCACATCGACGAAAAGACCGTCGCGCAAAGCGGTGCCTCGACCCGCGCACGGTTCGATATGCGGCTCAATCGGCCAGCCGCTTGTCCGCGAGCGCCTTGCAGCAGTCTTCGTACACCCATTGCACGAGTTTCGCCCGATAGTCGAGATCGTCGGTATCGACGATTTCCTCGACCGCGTCGCGTGCCCACGACGCGTCGACGAACCCGGCGTGGCGCTTCGCGATGTCCTGCGCCAGCGCCGCGAGCTTGGCGACCGCGAGCCAGTCGGCCTGACGGTGATGTCGGTCGAGCCAGCGGTGCGCGGCCTGGACCTGGAACGTGGCGTCCGGCCACGATTCGTTGAGGTAAAACGCGCCGAGATTGCCGCAGGTAAGCCAGCAAAGCAGCTCCAGGCGATCTTGCGAGCCGAGGGTATGGGAGGCGTCGGACATGGCAGCGCTCACGAAATGCATCGATTCCGGGCGGCGCCGGTCGCAATGGGCCGGTGCCGATAATAAAAACATAGCACGATGCGGGCCCGACCGCGCACCCGGGCGGATGCTGACATGGCGGCGGCGAAACGGACGTGGCGCCGGCGTTCACGGTCGACCGCGGAGCGAGGGTGCGGCAGCGGCCGGAGTCCTTTCGAATGGCTGTCAATCGTCACACCAGTCGACCGCAACGCTCGTTAGAATGTCGGCTTCCCGCGAAGCGTCGGGCTGGAGCAGGTGCCGAAGCAGCTATTCCAGCCGACCTGAGCGTCAACGCGCCAACTCGGATCAACAGGAGACGGAACACGATGAAAATCTACGACCAGTTCTATATCGACGGTGCGTGGCGCAAACCGGCCGGAACGGGCACGATCGACGTGATCGACTCGGGCACCGAGGCCGTGATCGGCCGGATTCCGGAGGGCATCGCATCCGACGCGCAGGATGCGATCCGCGCGGCGCGCGCGGCCTTCGACGCGTGGGCGGCCACGCCGGCCGCGACGCGCGCGGGCTACCTGCGCAAGATCGTCGAGCGTCTGCAGGCGCGCAGCGAGGAACTCGCGCAGTCGATCACGGGCGAAGTCGGGATGCCGATCAAGCTGTCGCGCGCGATCCAGGTCGGCGGCCCGATATACAACTGGAAGGCGTACGCGAAGCTCGCCGAGTCGTTCGAATTCGAGGCGCAGGTCGGCAACTCGCTCGTGGTGCGCGAGCCGGTCGGCGTCGTTGCGGCAATCACGCCGTGGAACTACCCGCTCAACCAGGTCACGCTGAAGGTCGCGCCGGCGCTCGCGGCCGGCTGCACGGTCGTCCTGAAGCCGTCCGAAGTCGCGCCGCTCAACGCGTTCATGCTCGCCGAAGCGATTCACGAAGCCGGCCTGCCGGCCGGCGTGTTCAACCTCGTGTGCGGCTACGGTCCGGTCGTCGGCGAGGTGCTGGCCACCGACCCGGACGTCGACATGGTGTCGTTCACGGGCTCGACGCGCGCTGGCAAGCGCGTGGCCGAACTGGCGGCCGCGGGCGTCAAGCGCGTCGCGCTCGAGCTGGGCGGCAAGTCGGCATCGGTGATCCTCGATGACGCCGATTTCGCGACGGCGGTGAAGGGCACGGTCAACGCGTGCTACCTGAACGCGGGGCAGACCTGCTCGGCGCACACGCGGATGCTGGTGCCGGAAGCGCGCTACGAAGAAGCGCGCGAGATCGCGAAGGCCGCGGCCGAAACGTACGTCGCGGGCGATCCGCGGCAGGACGCGACGCGCCTCGGCGCGCTCGCGTCGGCCGTGCAGCAGCAGCGCGTGCAGGCGTACATCCAGCGCGGGATCGATGAAGGCGCGGAACTCGTGACGGGCGGCACGGGCCTGCCGGAAGGGCTCGCGAAGGGCTTCTTCGTGAAGCCGACCGTGTTCGGCCGGGTCGATCCGAAATCGACGATCGCGCAGGAAGAGATCTTCGGGCCGGTGCTGTCGATCATCACGTATCGCGACGAAGACGAAGCCGTGCGGATCGCGAACGATTCGCCGTACGGGCTCGGCGGCGCGGTATGGGCCGGCAGCGACGAACGCGCGATGGGCATCGCACGCCGCATCCGCACGGGGCAGGTCGACATCAACGGCGGCACGTGGAACGGCGCCGCGCCGTTCGGCGGCTACAAGCAGTCGGGGCATGGCCGCGAGAACGGCGTGTACGGGCTCGAAGAGTATCTCGAGTACAAGTCGATGCAGTTGAAGCCGACGAAGCCGGCCTGAGCGCTTCGCGCTGCATGAACCGGAAACGGCACGCTCGCGTGCCGTTTTTTTATTGACGGCCGTCAAGGTGCGCGGCGGTGGATCGTCGATCATCGCGGTTCCGATGTTCCGACGAGGTATCCGATGACCGTATGCACTTCCTTTCCGCCGCTGACGATTCGCGGCCGCACCTTGCTGCCCGTCGTGCAGGGCGGCATGGGCGTCGGCATTTCCGCGCACCGGCTGGCGGGCAGCGTCGCCCGCGAAGGCGCGGTCGGCACGATCGCGAGCATCGACCTGCGCCACCATCATGCGGACCTGCTCGCGCGTTGCCGCGTGCAACCCGATCGCGCGACGCTCGAAGCCGCGAACCTCGACGCATTGGCCCGCGAGATCCGTCTTGCGAAGACCTACAGCGAAGGGCGCGGGATGATCGCGGTCAACGTGATGAAGGCGGTGAGCGCGCATGCGGACTACGTGCGTGTCGCGTGCGACGAAGGCGCCGATGCGATCGTGATGGGCGCGGGCCTGCCGCTCGATCTGCCCGATCTCACGCAAGGACACGACATCGCGCTGATCCCGATCCTGTCGGACAGCCGCGGAATCGCGCTCGTGCTGAAGAAGTGGATGAAGAAGGGGCGCCTGCCCGATGCGATCGTGATCGAGCATCCGGCGCACGCGGGCGGCCACCTCGGCGTCACGCAGATCGACGACATGCACGATCACCGTTTCGATTTCGCGCGCGTGCTCGACGAGACCGCGCAGGTGATGGCGTCGCTTGGCCTCGCGCGCGACTCGATCCCGCTGATCGTGGCGGGCGGGATCAACAGTCACGACATGGTGCGCGCGGCGCTGGCGGCCGGTGCGAACGGCGTGCAGGTCGGGACGCCGTTCGCGGTGACGGAAGAGGGCGATGCGCATCCGGATTTCAAGCGCGTGCTTGCCGATGCGGCGCCCGACGACATCGTCGAATTCGTCAGCGTGACGGGGCTGCCCGCTCGCGCGGTGAAGACGCCGTGGCTCGATCGTTACCTGCGCAACGAGACGCGCATCCGCAACAAGCTCGGCGCATTCAAGCAGCGCTGCCCGACCGCGCTCGAATGCCTGAGCGTATGCGGCTTGCGCGACGGCATCGAGAAGTTCGGCCATTTCTGCATCGACACGCGGCTGGCGGCCGCGCTGCGCGGCGACGTCGCGAACGGGCTGTTCTTCCGCGGCCGCGAAGCGTTGCCGTTCGGCCGCGCGATCCGCAGCGTGCGCGATTTGCTCGACCTGCTGCTGACGGGCTGTGCGACCGAGCCTGCGGCAAACCGTCCCACGTTTACGCTGGCTTGACGGATATCAAGACGAAGGAAAGACCCTACAGGGAGAATGGAAACCATTCTTTGGGGGTCCGTAACATGCATAAAACGATTCGAACTTGTGCCACCGCTGCCGCCGTCGCGGCAAGCCTCGTCGCGATGCCTTCGCTGTCGCACGCGGCGTCGCCGGGCGACGGCATCAACCAGGGTGACGTACTGGTTCGCCTGCGCGCGATCAGCATCCAGCCGAACGAGCGCGCGAGCGATACGCTGGGTGCGCTCAACGTCGGCGTGAACAACGCGATCGTGCCCGAGCTCGACTTCACGTACATGATCCGCGACTACCTCGGCGTCGAACTGATCCTCGGCACGTCGCGGCACCAGTTGACGTCGAGCCTCGGCAATCTCGGCGGCGTGGGCGTGCTGCCGCCGACGCTGCTGCTGCAGTACCACTTCAATCATGCCGGCAAGGTGCGTCCGTACGTCGGCGCGGGGTTGAACTACACGTACTTCTACAACAACGGGCTCAACGTCGGCGGGCAGGGCGTGTCGGTCAACAAGAGCAGCTTCGGCCCCGCACTGCAGTTCGGCGTCGACGTGCAGGTGACGAAGAAGGTGTTCGTGAACGTCGACGTGAAGAAGATCTGGATGAGCACCGATGCGACGCTCGGCGACAAAGGCATCGGCACGCTGCACATCGATCCGCTGATCGTTGGCGTGGGCGTCGGGATGAAGTTCTAGACGCGCGGAGAAGAGAACAGAGTTGGGGTTGGCGGCATGGCGGTCGGCATGCCGCTTTTTTTATGCGCGGCGGATTTACAGCTTGTCGTACTGGAAGCGCATCGCGGTGCCTTCGCGCTGGATGCGCTCCCACACCGCGCGCTTTTCGTCGTCGCTCAGGAACACCCAGTTCGACACTTCGGCGGCCGTGCGGCCGCAGCCCTTGCAGACTTCGTCGAAGAGGGTCGAGCACACGCCGATGCAGGGGCTGTCGGGCAGGTCGTGGAGATTGGAGGCCATCGGAAGGGTTCGCGCAGTTGAATCGTCAGCCGCCATTTTAATGCATCGCGGCCGGTCGGCCCGGCGGGTGCGGCCGGCATGCTGTACCGGCGCATCGTCATGACGGTGCGACCGGCCGGTCCGGCGCGGCCGCACGGCAAGGGCTGGCCGACGGGATTGCCCGCCGGGCGCCGATGCGCGAAGCGCGCCGCGATTTCACCGGTGAAACGGCGGTAGGCGCAGCCATTGGGCGCGCGACCCGCGCGGCCGGCGAACGCGGTTGCGCCGCTGCCTGTTTTTCCCGGTGGACAGCCGCCGATTACCCGATAGAATTCCTCCCGGAATACCCGGCCGCACGGGCGGCCTGAAAGGCCGCCAGCGGTAATCTGTTCCGTTTGCGCGACACCGGCATGATTTTTTTGTGACGGAGCGCGAATGGTGGTAGTTTTCGGGGTTTTCGAGGGGCGGAGCACCAGATTGCGCCGCCGTGACGAGGCAGACGGCAGCCGGACAAACGGTCCGGCCGGAGGGAGAACGGGATGAAAGCAAAGGTAGTGGGCCGGTTCGCAGCGCTCGCGCTGTGCGTGGGTGCATCGGCGGCAGCGGCGAAGGATACGCAGCTCAATGTCTATAACTGGTCGGACTACATTGCGAAGGACACGATCCCGAACTTCGAGAAGCAGGCGGGCGTCAAGGTCCGCTACGACAACTACGACAGCGACGACACGCTGCAGGCGAAGCTGCTGACGGGCAGCTCGGGCTACGACATCGTCGTGCCGACCAGCAACTACGCGGGCAAGCAGATCGCCGCCGGCATCTTCGCGCCGCTCGACAAGTCGAAGCTGCCGAACCTCAAGTACCTCGATCCGCAACTGATGGCGCTCGTCGCGGGCGCGGACCCGGGCAACAAGTACTCGGTGCCCTGGGCATACGGCACGACCGGTCTCGCGTACAACCTGACGAAGGCGCAGCAGGCGCTCGGCAAGGTGCCGCTCGACAACTGGGACATCCTGTTCAAGCCGGAAAACATCTCGAAGCTGAAGACCTGCGGCGTGTCGGTGCTCGACGCGCCCGACCAGATGTTCGCGGCGACGCTGCACTACATCGGCAAGGATCCGATGAGCACGAACCCGGCCGACTACAAGGCCGCGATGGAAGTGCTGAAGAAGATCCGCCCGTACATCACGCAGTTCAACTCGTCGGGCTACATCAACGACCTGGTCGGCGGCGACATCTGCTTCGCGTTCGGCTGGTCGGGCGACGTCGTGATCGCAAAGCATCGCGCGATCGAAGCGAAGAAGCCGTACAAGGTCGAGTACTACATTCCGAAGGGCGGCGCGCCGGTGTGGTTCGACGTGATGGCGATCCCGAAGGACGCGAAGAACAAGGATGCCGCGCTGCAGTGGATCAACTACATCGAGGATCCGAAGGTGCACGCGGCGATCACGAACGCGGTGTACTACCCGAGCGCCAACGCCGAGGCCCGCAAGTACGTGCGGCCCGACGTCGCGAACGATCCGGCCGTCTACCCGCCGGCCGACGTCGTGAAGACGCTGTTCCTGCTCAAGCCGCTGCCGCCTGAAATCCAGCGCCTGCAGACGCGTCTGTGGACCGAGCTGAAATCGGGCCGCTGACGCGAGCCGGCGTTCCCCAGCAGTCATGAAGCCCCTGGTGCCCCCGGGGGCTTTGTTCGTCAAAACGCAGGAGAGAAGCAGCACATCATGAATAGCCAGTCGGGTGCGCCGGTCGCGGGCGCACCGTTCTCCGTTTCCTCCTCCGGCGCCAGTGCGCGCGCCGAGAACTTTGTCCAGATCGTCGACGTCGTCAAGAAATTCGGCGACACCGAAGCCGTGCGCAGCGTCAACCTGACCGTGCGCCAGGGCGAGCTGTTCGCGCTGCTCGGCAGCTCGGGCTGCGGCAAGTCGACGTTGCTGCGGATGCTCGCGGGCCTCGAGACGGTCACGTCGGGCAAGATCCTGATCGACGGCGAGGACCTCGCGCAGATGCCGCCGTACAAGCGGCCCGTGAACATGATGTTCCAGTCGTATGCACTGTTCCCGCACATGTCGGTCGAGTCGAACGTCGCATTCGGCCTGAAGCAGGAAGGCGTGCCGAAGGCCGAGCTGAAGGAGCGCGTGCATGCGGCGCTCGAACTCGTGCAGATGAGCAAGTACGCGAAGCGCAAGCCGCATCAGCTCTCCGGCGGCCAGCAGCAGCGCGTCGCGCTCGCGCGTTCGCTGGTCAAGCGCCCGAAGCTGCTGCTGCTCGACGAGCCGATGTCCGCGCTCGACAAGCAGATCCGCCAGCGCACGCAGATCGAGCTCGTCAACATCCTGAACAAGGTCGGCGTCACCTGCATGATGGTCACGCACGACCAGGAAGAAGCGATGACGATGGCGAATCGCCTCGCGGTGATGAGCGAAGGCCAGATCGTGCAGATCGGCTCGCCGAACGAGGTCTACGAATATCCGAACAGCCGCTTCTCGGCCGAGTTCATCGGCTCGACGAACCTGTTCGACGGCGTGACCGTCGAGGACGAGCCCGACCACGTGTACATCGAATCGCCGGAGCTGCCGAGCCGGCTGTACGTGAGCCACGGGATCTCGGGCCCGCTCGGGATGCCGGTCACGGTGTCGGTGCGCCCGGAGCGGATCGCGCTCACGCGCAAGCCGCCCGAAGGCGCGTTCAACTGGGCGCGCGGCAGGATCAGCAACGTCGCGTACATGGGCGGCTATTCGCTGTATCACGTGAAGCTCGACGCGGGCAAGACGGTGATCGCGAACGTATCGAGCCTCGCGATTTCCGAGCTCGACACGCCGTCGCTCGGCGACGAGATCTACGTGCGCTGGAGCGCGACCGCAGGTGTGGTGCTGACGTCATGAACGCGTTCAAGTCCCTGCTCGAGTGGCCGGTGCGGCGCTTCAACCTGACGGGCGCCTCGGCGGTCGTCGCCGGGCCGTTCACGTGGCTCGTGCTGTTCTTCCTCGTGCCGTTCGTGCTGGTCGTCAAGATCAGCTTCGCGGAACTGCAGCTGGGCATCCCGCCGTACACGGAGCTCGCGTCGTACGCGGACGGCGTCGTGCACGTCGCGCTGAACCTGTCGCACTACGCGTTCCTGTTCACCGACAGCCTGTATTTCGCGACCTACGTGAACTCGGTGTGGGTGGCCGCGGTCACGACGCTGCTGTGTCTGCTGATCGGCTATCCGATGGCGTACTACATCGCGCGCTCGAACCCGGCGACCCGCAACCTGCTGATGATGGGCGTGATGCTGCCGTTCTGGACGTCGTTCCTGATCCGCGTGTACGCATGGATCGGCATCCTGAAGAACAACGGGCTGCTGAACAACTTCCTGATGTGGATCGGCCTGACCCATACGCCGATCGAGCTGTACCGCACGAACTACGCGGTGTACATCGGGATGGTGTATTCGTACCTGCCGTTCCTCGTGATGCCGCTCTACGCGCACCTCGTGAAGATGGACCTGCGCCTGCTGGAAGCCGCGTACGACCTCGGCGCGAAACCGTGGAAGGCGTTCGTGCAGATCACGCTGCCGCTGTCGAGGAACGGGATCATCGCGGGCTGTCTGCTCGTGTTCATCCCGGCGGTCGGCGAATACGTGATTCCGGAGCTGCTCGGCGGCGCGAACACGCTGATGATCGGCCGCGTGATGTGGAATGAGTTCTTCAACAACGCAGACTGGCCGATGGCGTCGGCGGTGACCTGCGCGATGGTGCTGCTGCTGCTCGTGCCGATGGCGATGTTCCAGCACTTCCAGGCGAAGGAGCAGGAGGCCCGTCGATGAAGCCGAATCGTTACCTGCAGTTCGCGGCGCTGTTTGCCGGCTTCGCGTTCCTGTACATCCCGATCATCAGCCTGATCGTCTATTCGTTCAACGAGTCGAAGCTCGTCACCGTGTGGTCGGGTTTCTCGTTCCGCTGGTACTCGGCGCTCGTCGAGGACGACGAGCTGCTGACGGCCGCATGGCTGTCGCTGAAGATCGGCGTGCTGACCGCGTTCGCGTCGGTGTGCATCGGCACGTGGGCCGGCTTCGTGCTCGCGCGGATGGGGCGCTTTCGCGGTTTCGCGCTGTTCAGCGGGATGATCAACGCGCCGCTCGTGATTCCCGAGGTGATCCAGGGGATCTCGCTGCTGCTGCTGTTCATCGAACTCGCGAAGTGGATCGGCTGGCCGGCCGAGCGCGGCATCTTCACGATCTGGCTCGGTCACGTGATGCTGTGCATCTCGTACGTCGCGATCATCGTGCAGTCGCGCGTGCGCGAGCTGAACCCGTCGCTGGAAGAAGCCGCGCTCGATCTCGGCGCGACGCCGCTGAAGGTGTTCTTCACGATCACGCTGCCGCTGATCTCGCAGGCGCTGATCGCGGGCTGGCTGCTGTCGTTCACGCTGTCGATCGACGACCTCGTGCTGTCGGCGTTCCTGTCGGGCCCCGGCTCGACGACGCTGCCGCTCGTCGTGTTCTCGCGCGTGCGCCTCGGGCTGAACCCGGAAATGAACGCGCTCGCGACACTGTTCATCGTCGCGGTGACGGCCGGCGTCGTGATCGCGAACTTCGTGATGCTGCGCCAGGAGCGCAAGCGGATGGCGGGGTTCGCGACCTGACGCGCAGGTTGCGGCCGCCATGAAAAACGCCCGGTGCCGACGACGAGTCGGGCCGGGCGTTTTGTTTGGGCGCTCTGTATGCCGGATAGCGCCGGTCGCCGCCGGTCAGTACGCGAAGGTCTTGCCGGGTGTCGTCCAGACCGCCGTGGCAGCCGTGCACGGCTGGAGGCTCAGCGTGCCGCCAGCGGCGGGCGACAGGCAGCGGCCCGTCGACTGCGATACGAGCTGTGCCGAACCGGGCGCCGTGCCGGCTTTCACGAGCCATTGCTGATCGGCCTCGCCGGCGACGCAGGTGCGCAGCAGCGCGCCGTTGCCCGCGCTCGGTGCCTGTGCGGTGAGGCAGTAGCTGTACTTGGTCTGCAGCGTGCCGTCGCCCGCGGCGACCCACAGTTGCGGATTGAAGTGCGTGCCGCCGGAGGCGCGTACCGACGCGAGCGTCGGGCACGCGCCGAGCACCGCGGGATGACCGTCGGCGAGGCCGCCCGACGCGGTCAGGCACGCGCCGTTCGCTTTCACGACGCCGGCCGCCGATTGCTGCGGGCCGCCGATCAGCGTCGCGACGCCGTTGGACACGGATGCGTTCGCATCGCTGGCGGGGCAGGTCTTGTTGACCGTGACCGACGGCGCGGGCACGGCCACCGCGTTGCCGATCGCGTCATACGCGCGGATGCTGAACTGCGCGTCGGTGTACGCGATCGACGTGCAGCTCGTGCGGCTCGAGTTCCAGTCGAAATATTCGACCCACTGGCTGATCGACGAGACCGGCACCTGCGTCTGCGTCGTGCCGACGTAGATGCTGCCGATGTCGAAGCTGTCGCCGGCCGAGCCGGCCGTCACGTCGGTGACGTTGCTCTTGAACCAGCCGGGCCCCTGGCTCGTGTCCGGCGTGATGCGGAACCGGTACGTGTGGCCGGCCTGCCAGTCGTAGCGGTAGCGGCACTGCGCGCCCGCGCTGCCGTCCGTCGCCGAGCCGCTGACCGTGCAGTAGCTGCCCGCGCCGATGCCGGCGCTGGCGGGCGTGCCGGGCTTCGCGGCCGTCGCGCCCCACAGGCTGAACAGGAATTGCCGGCCGGTGCCTTCGCTGGCCGACACGAGCTCGGTCGACTGCAGGCCGGTGTAGCCGTGCAGCGAATTGACCTGGTTCGACCAGAATACGTTCGAGTTCGGGCCGGGGTCGGTCCGCGGCGTGATGAACAGGTCGAGCGTGCCGACGCTGCGCACCGTCGACGGGAACCACGTGTTGCTGTAAAGGCCCGGTGTGGCGCCGAGGAAGCCGGACAGCGTCGGCGCGGTGCTGGCGGAAAGCGTCGCGAGACCGGGTGCCGGGTTGCCCGTGACGGTGAAGCTGCGCGCGCCCGCTGGCGGAAGCGACGCGACGGGCGGCACATCGAGCGTGAAGCTGAACGTGCAGGTGCCGCCGGCCGGCACGGTCGCGCCCGACAGCGCGACCTGCGCCGTGCCGTCGCTGGCCAGCGTGCCGCCGCACGCGTTCGTGAAGCCGCTGGCGGTGAAGCCGGCCGGCATGCCGATGAAGAGGCCGGCGGCGGCTGGATCGGTGCCGGTGTTGGTGAGTTTCAGTGTCGCCTTGTCGGTCCCGCCGACCGACGGCGAGAGACTGGCGAGCGTCAGCGCCGCCGTGTAGGCGGGCGTGGCGAGCGCAGTAAGTGGAGCGAGCATCAGTGCGGCGACAGCCGCGCGGCTGACGGATGGGACGAGCATGGCCGGACTCCTGAATAATTATTCGTTTTCGACGCGCGACGTACGGGCGCGCGGCGGCGAGTCTAGCATGCGGTCCTGACAAATTCACGACGGACGAAGGGCGTCGCGGGCCGGACGCGGGTTCGATTCCCGCGTCCGGGTCGTGCGCCGGATTACGCGCCGAATGCGGCCTTGCCCAGCAACCCCAGCGCGACGAATACGAGCACCGCCGCGAAGCCGGCCTGCACGTGTCGCGCGGCAAGATGCCGCGACGCACCGCGGCCGGCGGCCATGCCGAGCGCGGTCGCGACGGTGAACCACAGCGTCACGTCGAGCGGCGCACGCGTGCCCGATACGAGCGTCGCGAACACGCCGCCGGTGCCGACCAGCGCGATCACCATCAGCGATGTCGCGACGACTCCGTGCATCGACACGTTCGTGAACTTGCGCAGCATCGGCACGATCACGAAGCCGCCACCGACGCCGAGCAGCCCCGTCATCAGGCCCGTCATCGCGCCGGTCGACGCCAGCGCGAAGCCGACCGGCCAGGACCACACGAGACGGCCCGTATCGGGATTCACGCGGCCGACGCACAGCGGCGACGCGTCCGGGTCGGCGGGCGCGTGCCGCAGCGCCTGCCGCAGCAGGCGGCCGGCGACGATCAGCATCGTCAGCGCGAACAGCGCGAGCAGCAGGCGCTGCGGCAGCACGTGCGCGAGCCGCACGCCGAGCGTGGTCAGCGGCACGCCGGCCACGGCCATCAGCAGCGCGGCACGATAGCGCACGAGCCCGCGGCGGAAGCCTTCGAGCGCGCCGAGAGCGGCGCTGCCGGCCACCGCGACGAGTGCGACCGGCGTGGCCTGCTGCATCGGCCAGCTCATGCCGACGACGAGCGCGGGCACCGCGAGTATGCCGCCGCCGGCGCCGGTCAGGCCGAGCACGGCGCCGACGAAGCCGCCGAGTACGAGGGAAATCAGCATGACGTCATCGGGCTCCGGTCAACGTGCGATCGCGGGCTTCGCGAGCCATTCGCGGCCCTTGAGCATCGCTTTCCAGTAGAGCGGCGGCAGCACGCGTTCCTTGAGCAGCCACGCGAGCCGCGACGGGCGCTTGCCGTCGATCAGCCAGGCGGGGAAGGTCGGCGCGACCTTGCCGCCGTACAGGAACTCGGCGAGCACGATCTTGCCGCGCTCGACGGTGAGCGGGCACGAGCCGTAGCCGTCGTACGCGGCGTCGCCGTGCGCGCGGCCGAGCGATGCAAGCAGGTTGTGCGCGACGACGGGCGCCTGCTTGCGGGCGGCCGCGGCCGTCTTCGCATTGGTCGTGTTGGTGGCGTCGCCGAGCGCGTAGATGTCCGGAAAGTGCTTGTGCCGCAGCGTCGCCGGATCGACGTCGATCCAGCCGGCCGCGTCGGCGAGCGGGCTCGAACGCACGAAGTCGGGCGCTTTCTGCGGCGGCACGACGTGGATCATGTCGAACGAACGCACGACGGTTTCCTTGCCGCCGTCCGGCAGCGCGCGCGCGAACGTCGCGCGGCGCGCGGGCCCGTCGATCGCGACGAGGTTATGGCCGAACGACAGCGCGATGTCGTAGCTTTTCACGTACTCCATCAGCGCGGGCACGTAGTCGGCAACGCCGAACAGCGCGCCGCCCGCATTCAGGAACTCGACGTTCGCGGCCTCGAGGCGCCCCGCGCGCCGCCAGTGGTCGCACGACAGGTACATCGCCTTTTGCGGTGCGCCCGCGCACTTGATCGGCATCGGCGGCTGCGTGAAGAGCGCATTGCCGCCGCGGAACGAGCGGACGAGTTCAAACGTATACGGCGCGAGATCGTAGCGGTAGTTCGACGTGACGCCGTTGCGGCCGAGCGTGTCGGCGAGGCCTTCGATCGCGTGCCAGTCGAGCTTGAGCCCCGGGCACACGACGAGCTTGCGGTAACCGATGCGCCGGCAGCCGTCGAGCACGACCGTGTGCGCGTCGGGCTCGAAGCCCGCGACGGCGGCCTGGATCCGGTGCACGCCGCGCGGCAGCACGTCGGTCATGTCGCGCGCGGTCGTCTCGGGCCGGAACACGCCCGCGCCGACCATCGTCCATCCCGGCTGGTAGTAGTGGACGTCGGCCGGATCGATCACCGCGATGTCGAGCGACGCATCGCGCGCGAGCAGGCTCGATGCGACCGCGATACCGGCCGCGCCCGCGCCGACGATCACGATGTCGTGCCGCGCGTCGACGGCCGGCGCGGCCTGCCGGCCGCCTTGCGTGACGCGCGATGCGACCGCGCGCAGGTCGTAGCCGGCCGCATTGGCCGTCGCGACGATGTCGTTCAGCGGGCGCAGGCCGGCCTGCGACAGCGCCCACAGCGTGGCCGAACGCGTGCCGCTGCGGCAGTATGCGAGCACCGGGCCGTCGAGCGATGCGACGAGCGCGCCGAACTGC